>NZ_JAOWES010000057.1:0-35034 GCF_030334095.1 Citrobacter sp. Cf118
CTTCATGGGGATGTCCTCATGTGGCTTATGAAGACATTACTAACATCGGGGTGTACTAATCAACGGGGAGCAGGTCAATGGAGACTGTTGCACCTTCAGGATTATAAACAGCGAGTTTTTCACCGATGTAAATTTCTGAATTTGATTTTTGCATTGAGTTCTCCTTTCTTATATTTATAATCCGAAACCACGAGGCTTATTAACTGGTCTGTTTCGTTTGATAATGTTTCGACGAGGTTCATGAGTTTGAATAACAGGAGAATTTGTTTCGTTTTGTTCTTCTGGCATTTCAATATCAGATTTAGCAGCGAGTTTCCTCCACTCGTGAAATTTGATTTTCTCTAGAACTTGCAGACGCGCGCAATAACCGTAGTTAAAGCAGTCAAGACCTTCGTTACGAACACCGCCTTGTTTAATAACCCATCTAACAGTATTACCAGAGCGTTTTAATTCTTCGGACATAAGCTGTTCGCAGTAATCATCTGGAACATCATCAGAGATTTCGACTCTGACTGGTGTATTTCCAGATTTCACGCTTCTGTTTAGCAGTTCACGAACTAAGTTTTTTCCTTGGTTTACACCAATCATATAAAGTTCATAACCACCGGTTTTCGTGATTTTCGTTGGAACATAAGGGGCATCAACAGAGCTGGCACCTTTAATTGCTTTCAGGTTTGTCCACTGAGAGCAGAAACGATAGATTGTTTTAGTTGCTCGACCGTTTGAGCTATCGACGTTCACCCACGCTAAAGGAACCTTTCTTCCCAAAGCTGTTCTGAACGGTGCTTTAACGTATGCAAGAAGTTCTTTATAAGCAGGGGAATCGATAACCTCAGCGTTCATTGTCATAAAGCTACGATGTGCAAGAATATAAACGGTTCGTTCGTTGTGACCCATCAAGGTTACTTCTAAACGGTCTTGCTGTTGGTCAACCCCAGCGGTTAAAAACAACGTGTCTTCTGGTATATTGCTGATGCCGATATTCGTCTTGAGTGTTTCTAATTTACTAACCTCAATGTCTTCGTTTAAATCATCAAACGGTAGACCAAGAACAGTGTTATAAAACGTTGACAAGCTGAACGTTTGCCATGCTTGCTTATAGTCTTCAACAACTGATTTGATAGAACTCATTGGGCTGTATAAACGACTTACGTGGAATCCAGCAATTCGACTTTCAGGTTGATGAATAATCCATTCACCTTGTTTAATTGCTCGTGCTCGGTCGCCTTCAGAGAAAGCGTGATGACATTCAGGACATTCAATTCTGGCAGAGTTAGGATCAGGTAATGATTTACCATCGATTTTTACCCAGTCGAATTTGATATTCTCCCACGTCAGTTCGTGCTTATGACCACATGTAGGACAGGGAACATGATACTTGCGCTTGTCGGATGCTTCATACTGCGTGTGGATAGCACCGTATTTACTTGTAGGCGTCGAGCTAATGAAAACACGAGCGTCTTCACCGAACGTCGTAGCACGTTGTTCCGCGATGATAATCGGGTTGCCTTCTTCTGTGTCTGTTTCAACTGCGTCAACTTCATCAAGCAACATCAGCGGAAGAGTTTTACCGCGTAAGTGAGAAGGGCTATTGAGCGACATGAAATACCAAAAGCCTCCAGCACGTAGCTGAATTTGACTGGTGTTATTCACTGCGTTTCTGTCGTTCTTGTCGGTGACGATTCGTTGCATTTCTTCCGATTCGTCAATCATTGGGCGAATCTTGCCTGATAGCCATTGAGTCGTCTCTTTACCGGTTGACTGCAAGACACCAGCGTTACCGGGATCAGTAGCAGACTTATAGAACAGAATTCCGTTCAAGATGGTTGTCTTGCCAATCTGGGCAGAAGTCTCGAAGACGATTTTCTTCTTACGTTCTTTAATGACGTCAATCATGCCTTTCTGAAACTCAAACAGTTTCATCGGCTGCCCTGTATAAGGACCATCAGGGAATTTCAGGTACTGTTCGACCCACTCGGACGGAGTGTAGTCAGGAGGTGGCATTAAAAAGCGCTTTGCATTCTGTAAGATACTTTTCAGTTTATTTGAGTTTTTCATAATCAGCCCTAAGTGGATGAACCCAAAATGGATTTCATTTCTCTGTCTGTATTTATGAAAACCTCCATAAAATTATTTCTAAGAGTTCTTGCACCTGGATATCCGCCTGTTAAAGTCTGTTCCAACAAAACACAGGAGAACGACAATGAAAACTGAACTGACTGTTGAAAACCGAATTGCTTCTGAATTAAACGCTGGTACTGATATGTCAGAGAGTAAGCTTGCTGAAAAATACGATGTTCCTCGTTCTGTTGTTCGTCGTGTTAAAGCTAACATCGAGGAATATACAGTTGTTGAAGAAGTTAAAGCTGAAAATACGGTTGAAGTTGTCGATGCTGTTGAAGCACAACGAATCGTGAATCAGGCTTTCGGATTCGATAACATCGAAAAACTTCTTGCTAGCAAATCGGCTAATAAAAAACCATCTGCGATTAGCATGATTATTTTTAAACGTACAGAGGGGGATTTTGAGTTATTCAAAAAACAGATGTCAGACAAAACTGCCGCGTATCAGAGGGATCAGTTTCTTCGCTGTGTGAATAGCACTAAAGGAGAAATGAGTGAAACTGAGAATGCCTAACGAATGGAGGCGATTTTTTAAATGTATAATAAATGCAAGTTTGTAGCTAAATTAATTACACTAGATTTAAAATTGCAATATTAAATAGGAAGCAAAGTGAGGAAGTTCAGAATTAAGGAACTATTTCATACCTGCTAGTTTAGAGAGCCGACTATTCATCGGATACTTATTTGATTGAAAGAAAAATTGAACAAGTGATATCATTCGGTTATTATTTTTTAGCAACAAAGGAGAAAGCATGATTGCTAATGTGGTTTATAAAAACGGTGATGTTAAGACCGAAGAGTTAACAGTTGACGATGCCGCTGTTCGCTTAAAAACAGACTCAGACGTTCAAGCGATTGAATTTTTCGAAAGTGGATTAAACACTCTGCTTGAGAAAAAACTTGAACAAGCATTAGTGCTTGGTCTGAAATGACAAAAGGGAGCTTAGTGCTCCCTTTTTTATTGAATTTCAAATGAGTAGATTGTAAACCACAGATACTGGAGGCATCTTTGGGGCGCAAGGAATCAAATAGTTGAGAACTTGATTACTCAGTTCTTTAGAACGATCTGCAAACAGCAGGGCGTACTTCCTGCGAAGCTGAAAGCGTAGAGTCAAAAGCAATAAGGTCGATAACGAAGCAGGAAGCATCAGGTGAACTTGATAACAGGGAATTGACTTGGAGTATCATTAGGTCAGTAGAAGCAGGGAGAAGCGAGGAGGGATGATGTAGCAGTCAATCATTACTATCATCAAAGATAGGGCTTGCCCGTTCGACGTAGCGATAGCGAAGGAGAACTCATTAACGTTATTTCAATTAATTATCGATCGTTATGTTTATTGATTGTCAGACGAACAGTATAATGCAGTTATCCAGTAATCATTATTATCCAGATCTGAAAAATAATATTGTGAGCGTAGCGAACGCGCGAAGCGCTAATAATCTTTATCTAGAAACATCTAATCAGTAGCTAGTAATCAAGTTCGATAGTGTTATCTGTCGCGCTTCGCGCTAATGTTTATCAATTAGGGCTTCGCCCGCGCTTCGCGCAATCTGCTCGCTTCGCTATGTTTTCCAGGTTTTGTACTGCTTCTATATCCTTCCAGTTCATCTTTATCCAATTGTTCTTATAGGGCGATTTTTTCTAGGGTCCATGCACTTCTCCGAGTCGCATCGATGCGTTATCGATGCGTTTTGATGTGCATCAATGCACCTGCTTTTCACTAAATTATTTTTCGGACTTTGTTTACACTTTCGGTGAACTATATAAATATTAGTATGAACACAGAGAGTTTCTTCTTCCTCGTTATTTTCTCTCGTTTGTTTACTACTGACTTTATCCGTCATAAAATAAGATATAAGCAATTAGCTTAGTTCATTTAAAAATTCCTTAAGTTTAAAGCACTCTTCGGAGTGCTTATTTTTCAATTCAATAAAAAAGGCAACCCCATGAAATTTATACCTAACAAATTCGAAATTGAATCTCGCTTAGACTCTGGTGAGACATTTCAGCAAATTGCAGAATCTAAACAAATGAATAAAGCAACGATGTATAATGCTTGCAAAAAACGTAATATCAGAACTCAACCAATCAATAAAGGCAAATAAATTGAATTTCAAATTTGCAGTCTTCGAAAATCTAGACAGAACAGTTAAAGCAAGCCTGAACAGAAATATTATCAAAGTTAATAGAATGACCAATAACAAAAACAGCCTGAAAGCTCTTGTTAAAGCTATAGATATTCATCGTAATGTTCGAGCTAAGATGTTACAGAAGATTGAAAATGCTGTGACTGTAAAAAATATGCATAGCTTCGAAATCGGTACGACCGAAGTTAATAATCTGCCTGCAATCGTTGCTTATACAACCGATAATGCTGTTATCGTTGCTTGTGAAATTAACGGTAAAAAGAACTCGTGGAAAGCTTTCTGTTCAGATCTAAGAATGCAGAAGATCAAAGACACCGAGCAGTTTGTTCAGATGTATACTGGTGAATTTATTGAAATCATCGAAAGTATTGAATTTCCGACTGAGCAGAGACTAGATGTTGTGAATTCCAAAATGGAAGATTTGATGAAAAGAGTCGCAGAGTTAGAAAGGAAAAACGCTGAACTCAGCAAAGAGAACAGCGTTTTACGTAAAGAAAGAAGGGGTGAAAAACTATCTTTTGATGACGAGATTGTAATTGTGAAAATTGATATTTCTGAGCCGACCAAAACAATGGACAAATCAACTATCGAAGATGAAGCAATTGAACTCGTCGAATCAACTTTATTTAGCTCAAATGCCCTCTGACAAATCATCAAGAGAACCTACAGATGTAATTACTAGTTATCAATCGACTTAATGGTAAGTTTTATGAACCATCTTAACGACGAAAAAGAAAAAGTGATACATGATAACATTGCATTCAACTTGCTCCATGACTGAATCTGACAGTCTGTTAAGTGCTCGTAAAGATCTCAAATTCTAACAATCTTCACGAGGAATGTTCGGCTTTGACCATGATTAGTTAATCAATAAGATACAGCCATTTTCAAAAGTGCTTGTTTTGATTGTTAACTATGATAAATTAGCAAGGCACATGCAGGTAGATTTGTTGGTTGTGGTATCGCAATCAGTGATTAAAAGGTCGGCAGTATTCGCCTCTGACGGACGTCGGATCTTCTTGGGCGTCACTTTGAAATGCGTAAGAGTGCCTGCATGTGCAATAACATAATTAATAATGGAATTTACTATTATGTTCACTCCCTCCTACTTAGAAAGACTCAAGTCATGCAAGACCAAATTTGAGTTTGCACGCTTACTTCAAATTAAAGTTTCTTTTCTTACTAATGTCCTGTACAGAATACGACCTGAGCATCAATATGAAAGATTTATTATAAAAAAGAAGTCTGGAGGTGACAGAGAGATATTTGCGCCTACTGAAAAACTAAAAGACATACAAAGGCGTTTATCAGATTTATTGTATGTTTGTCAGAGCGAAATATGGAAAACAAATAATATCACCCCTAGCTTATCTCATGGATTTGAGAAAAATAAAACAATAATAACAAATGCAGAAAGACATAGAAATAAAACCAATGTTTTAAATATTGATCTTGAGGATTTTTTCCCTACATTTAATTTCGGTAGGGTCCGTGGTTATTTTATCGCGAATCAATATTTTAATTTGCACCCATCAATAGCAACTATAATTGCGCAGATAGCTTGCTATGATGGAAAACTTCCGCAAGGAAGTCCTTGCTCTCCTGTAATAAGCAATCTTATATGTAATATTTTAGATATTAGATTGTCAAAGTTGGCACTTTCTAATGGATGCAGTTATAGTCGATATGCAGATGATATAACATTCTCAACTAACAAAAATCAGTTTCCTGACTCAATTGTTATAAATGAGAATTCTAACGAGTTAGGACCATTGTTAGTTAATGAAATTGAAAAAGCTGGATTTAAAATTAATAATAATAAGACCAGAATATTGCGGCATACATCAAGGCAGGAAGTAACAGGTTTAACCGTAAACAAAAAAATAAATGTCAATAAAGATTATATTAAAAAAACCAGAGCTATGGCGCATGCACTTTATAAAGAAGGGGATTTTACCCTTTTGGATATTAGTGGAAAACCGCGAAAAGGTACTCTAAATGAACTTGAAGGCCGCTTCGTTTATATTGATATGCTTGATAAGTATAATAACATTAACGCTAAAAAACATACACTCCCAGAAAAATATGTGCTAAAGAAAACTGGAATTAATTTTACTCTCAAATTGAATTCAAGAGAGACAGCATTCAGTAACTTTCTTCATTATAAGTATTTTTATGGGAATATAAAGCCTACAGTTTTGACAGAAGGTAAAACAGATCCAATTTATTTGAAATGTGCAATTGATTCTTTGTATTTAAGTTATCCTGCTCTGGTTAGAGTTGACGATAGAACAAAGAATAGAATTTTAAATATTACGTTATTCAAAACAAACGCAAAAAAGGAATATTTTTTAGACCTCTACGGTGGGGCTGCTGACTATGTAAGATTCTTTAGAAGGCATAGAGAACAATGCAAGAAATTTGAAAGACAACCGCCTAAAAATCCAGTAATAATTGTTTTGGATAATGACACTGGGCCATCTGATTTTATTAATAATATAATCAAAGAATATTCTCACCTGCCTAGAAAATCAGAGGACGTAAGAAAACATAAATTTTTACATTTAGAGAATAACCTCTACGTATTGTTAACTCCACTATTGGCTGGTGATAAACAATCGTGCATGGAAGACTTTTTCAAAGATGAAGTTCTGACAAAGACAATTAACGGTAAATCCTTTGATAAAAGTAATAATCATGATAGCACTACTACTTTTGGAAAAGACAGGTTTGCCAACAATATTATCAGAGAAAATAGACAGACTATAGATTTTTCATTGTTCAAACCAATTCTTGATGCTATGGTTGATATTAATAATCACTTTAAAAATTTGTACTATCCATGATGGTTAAAAATGGATAATAAATATATTTCCCGGTTACGGTTTATTTTAATCCCTATTCCGTAGTCGGGACAATATTCATTAATGTCACTTTGGAATATAATCATATTTGGACGACACCTCAAATTAAAAATATCATTCTTTTGTAATGTTATGGAGGCTATAAATATAGTTTTACAAAGGAGTATATATGACAGGCCATGATTACAAGTGTTTAATTTGCAAGCGCGATTATGTGAAAATTAGTTTTATGTTACAACGAAAAAATGTACATTGCGCTAGTCGCGAAAAATACCCTAAGCAACATCTAACAGAGTCAGTCGAAATTGAAGCAGGCTATTTCAAGCAGGAAAGAATGTTCATTAATCGTCAGAAACAAATCTTTAAAGGAGCAACACGATGAAAAACATTTTGGTCCCACCATCGCTTTAAATTCCTTCATTCGATTTTAAAAATGAAATACATAAACATGGTAACTGTTTGAAATTAAAAAGGGAGTGCAAACTCCCTTAAAGTTCAATTTCACTATCTTCTTTCTCTTCTGGTTTGTCAACGTGTTCGAAGTCTTGTTCGAACGACTCACCAAGTTCATTCAATGTTCTGTTGAAAATCTCTTTGAGTTTTTCTTTCAGCTCCTGGATATCATTAGCAGACTCCATGATTTCGATACCGTGTTTTGACGGAATCAGCCTGATGGAATCTTTCAGAGACTGACAGAACTGATTCAATTGAGCTTGCACCAACTCAACAGGGATTAATTCACCTGATTTTTCTTGCGCTGCATAAGTTGCTAAGTCAGCCTTCGCCACCTGTTCACGAAGTTTTTCTTTCTCGAATTCATCACGAACAGACATATTGCGCATCGGATTAATTTTGTTCTGAACGATCCATAAAGTGCCTTCGTTTTCTGGTATTCCTGCTGGATTATCTGAATAAGGAAGTCCTTCTGCTCTCCATGATTTAATAGCGTTAAGGGTATAACCATAACGTTTTGCCATATCAGTCATACTGACGTAAATTTTACGTGCCATTTTATTCTCCTTACACAAGTGGCCCAAGGGTTTATTACTGTATTTATCTTGAACGGAAAAATCATCCGGAATCAGTCCTGTCTATCGATGATGAACTGAATTGATTTGGAATTTTAACACAGCAGAAAAAAGCCGAGCGCTCGAAACATCTCGGTGTTTCAGAAGTCCCAGAGTAACTATTATTTTTTGTTAGAGGGGGGGCAGAAGATGAGTCGTTAAAACTTATTTAAGCAATATCATTAATGATTTATATTTGGCTGCGTTTTAGGCTAATCAGCAGCCAAATTTTTAATTGTCGATGAAACGCCAGTATCGCTAAAAATAGAGCTATATAAAATCAACTCCGCATTGCTTTATTCCAATCAATATTGTGACCAGCAGCTTCAAGTTCTCGTGCGAGTGCTTGCTTCCAGCCTCCACTGCTATCCATATTTTCCCAAACAACCCCAGCAAAATCACTTGGAATATCTAGTGAGCCGCGTTTTAGTGCACATACTTTCTCTCTGCCTAAACGCCCGATAAAATATCCTAATTCTAGCATTACATTCTGCCTTGCCCTTGGTTCTGGTATTCCTCCTTTAGCACAACCTTCATCATCTGGTGTTAGCAATACAACAGCAAATCCAACATCACTATTTGCTATAACTTTCTCAATGACAGTTCGTCCCTGATTAGCTTGCTCATGTAATATGATTGCTTCTAAACCTATACGTTCAAGAAACCTTGCGACTGTTTCACGGGCGCCATCATCATGACCATGAACAATGAAAACTTTGTTCGAAAACTGCGGCTTCAACATAGTTTCTGTGCTTCCCTTAGACTGAACATAATTTTTGTAATCTCTAACGAAAGGAATGATAAGTTGTCCTGTAATCGAATGAATGCCTGCTATAACTTTACTTCCGGAATAGAAAAAATGATGTCCAAAGTTGATTGCATAATTAGGATCTTCTGCTAACTTAAAAATCAAAAGTAATGTAAGGCCTAGTGTTTTTCTTGCATCATCTGGCCAGACAAGCTGGGCACTCCCAGCCATACTTCCTCCAGTCTTCTCACTTTCTGCGAGAAACTCTGTAAGATTGAGTCCTTCAGTCAGGTCTGCATTGTATGATTCAAGATCGGAATGTTTTAGAAGCTGAGCAAGCTTTTTGAGTGGACGTTCAAAGGTCTGGTATTGTGAAGCCTGTAAATCCAGAACAGCATTGTTCATTTCAGAAAAAATATCTTGAGCCATTACTCATCCTCACTTGAAGTCAATCTGGCTTCGGCAGCTTTTTTAAGAATGCCTTCTCTGTATGTTTCCTTCATCTGCTGCGCAAGCGAGCCGACTATGGAGTTGGTTGAACATCCGCCAATGCGTTCATCAATCATGTGATTAACTGTTTGAATTGCCGACTCGATGCTAGCAGGGTCGTTAGGGTTAAACTTTACGACTCCTAGCTCGCCATCCAGCTCACTCAGTATACGCTTTGCATCCTTGAGTTCTTTCTGAAGCTTATCAAGACCAGTAACTTTTAACATATGCACCTTCAATTATCAATTTAATCAGTACGTTACGGGGTTTAGCTGTTGCTTGCTTAGTCTGGCTATTGATCACGTATGAATGCTCTATTTTGAAGCCTCAACCAAATTTTCTCAATAGTGTAAAGCTATTATCATTTTCGAGTTTCCTTCGATATCACATTCTAAGATGAACATTGCTAATATTACTCACATCTAAAAAAACGGATTTGTTTACATTATCCTAACAAGACTTCGTTGAGTCGTAAAATATTATAACAAAATATATGTAGACTAAGCTGATGGTGTTAATTACATATCTGCTTATTCCATTCATCAACTTGATGCTGTTCAAATTAGATAACTTAAATTTTTAATTATAACTTCTGAAATCTCCATAACGAATAACATCAGTTACACGTTTTGCTCTATTAGGAGTCTGACGTGCCCATCTTGAGTCTAAAGCTTCATCAGCCGCATTTTGATAATCTCCAACAGCCATGTATCCCAAGAATTTCTTGAACTGACATACGCCAGAAACGCCGAGTTGAAAACACATATTGATTAAAGCTGAACGCCTGACTGTATCGATTCTGATATAAACTGGATGCAGTTCTGTTTTACTAAGCTTACGTAACGTTGAATTAACGTCTGTATTCAATAACTGATCAGATTCTTTCGCTGTGATATATCCATAACAAGGATGACCAACTGCTTTATCAAGTTCTTTCAAAGCGTAGTCTCTTGATGGATTCTTAGTAATCAAATGTCCGACACCGATTGTGAAATATCCTTCTGTGTCTTTATACATCGTGAGTTTTTCGCCTTCGTCGTAACGAAGCATTGCGTTAAGTTCCATATTAGCCTCATAAATATAGTTAAAATCTTATTTATGAGAGGACTTATGAATCTATTAGACACAGACGTTAGGCTGACCGATGTTCAGCTTAAATCAAATGCTCCGTTTTTCTCTAACAGAGCAGTATCAGGACGTTTTCAGAAACGTTATACAGGCGTGCAATATTTCGAATTGAATTTCACTGTGAATTATATGTCGCAAGACACAAGACACGTTCAACGCTTTATCGCGATGCATCAACAAGGTCAGCCGTTTGACTTTCCGTTAAGCTACTTGACTGACTATAAAGGTTCGGCTCAGGGACTTATTCAAGCATCTGTTACAGCTAACAAAGGAGCGCGTAAGGTCACTCTGAACAGCTTCACCGATACTTTAGAAGCAGGAACATTAGTTCAGTTTCAGAATCACTCCAAGCTTTATACCGTCACGGAGGATGTCAAAGCAGGTGGAGAGATGAAACTCTTTCCGAATCTGTTGCAGAACGTTCAAGCTGGTGAGACTGTGAATTACAGAGGAACGAAAGGGCGATTCATCCTGACGAACGATACTATTCCGTTAGATCTTCAATCGATTTCAAATATTAAACTTACTGCAACAGAGGTGGTGTAATGTCAGTAAAAGACCAATTTAACAGACTAAGAAAAGACCCTGACTTCATCGAAGCGTATAACGATTTTAACGGCACTAATTATACAGAACTGACTACTGGTCAGTTGTTCAGTGTCGGCACGTTGTTTCATCTTGTTCAGATTAAGATGCATAACGGCACAGAACTGTTGTTAACTGATGCTTATTACGACTTGCAATATCAAGGTAAGAATTATATTGCCGCTGGTGACTTTACTGATATCAGTTCAATCAGCGAAGAAAAAGAAATTAATAACATCGGAATGACCGTTAAGCTGGCTAATATCCGAAAAGAATATATCAACTTGATTCGAACGAAAGCTTTAAACAGAGCAGACGTTAAAATTGATATTTGTTTTCTGAATCCTAATACTGGCAGTCCAACAGAGAGTTTTAATCTGTTCACAGGCTCTATGGATAAATTAACAGTTAACATCGAATACGATGATAATGAAGCGAAAAACGAAACCGAAGCTGTTATGAACTCAATCTGGGAAGTTCTTGAGAAATCTGCAAGAAATCACGCTTCCGATGGTGTTCATCGTAGTTATCCGGGTAATGAACAAGACACGTTCTTTTCTCGAATCGGAAAATGGAACTCAGAATCGAAATGGACGAGCGTAAAATAAGGGAGCTGTTGCTCCCTCATGAATTGTATTATGAAATGTCAACTTCTACTACATAGATTGGGATTTTTTTATCCTTATGTTCATATTTTCCAGCCGGATAGTCATCACGTATTAAATGAGTGGCTCGCCTAATCAGGGTCGCCCCTGATGCAAAAAGAATCTCTTTTTCATTTCCCATACTTGCATTCTTTCTAGGAAAAGCAAAAACATTAGTGATAGGATTCACTGTATGTAATACAAATAACTCTATTTTATTGTTATCATATGCTTTCCCTCTCCATTCAGCATTTCTTAATGCAACTTGAGGACAAAAACTTGTTGAAAGTGGTGCTGTTAATTTGAATTGATTTGATGCTCCATTTAGCCATGCACCACCATGAAAAAGATATTGACCTTCGCTTAGTGTATGACCGATGCTATTGATTTCTTTATCCACCTCGGTTACTGAGTAATTAGGATATTTTTGTTGATAGTCAAATAACACTTTTGGAGTTTTTGAAGGCATAGCGCGTCTTAGTTCTTTATAATTGACGCTATTGTCAAGATATCGGTCAATGAAATTCTCTAATCCATTATCCGAACCTCTTTTTGCCATGTGTTTTGCTGCATCTAAGTGATTTTTAATTTTTGCAATCAGTTTATCTTTGATATGAGTTTCAAATTTGCCAGTAGCCCTGTAGACAGCCATCATTTCTTCCTGACTGGCCTTTCTGCAGGTCCAGGATTCGTATGGGTTCTCAAATACATCAACAATTGGTAATTTCATTTCGATTCCTTTTGAAGTTAATGAGTAAGAAACTCAATAGATTAAAACACGAAGCTCTGATTTTGTCTTATGTTAGCTTGTCAAGGATGCTACGTAAAATATTAACGTGGTTAACATTTAGTTAAATGCAATACGTATTGTTACATTTATGGTTGTAGTTAGTTATCCAATTGCTCTTTCTCAGCGTTCATGTATTCCAGTAGTTTTTTGCTGTCAGAAACAAAACTCATACTATATCCATCCCATCGGAAACTCTGAGAATGACCATTCAGATACTGAACTTTTATTCGCCAAGATTTTTTAAGATTAAATACCGTGATTTCTTTTATAACTCGTTTAAGCATCATGTTTAATTCGATAGGATCTTTGATTTCCGACAGGAGGTTGAAATCGACTGATTGTTCAGCTAATACCATATCAGATTGTTGTTTAAACTGCTGGTCGAGTTCCTGTAGCTTTTCCTCAAGATTGCCGATTGTCTCAAGAACACTCATAGGAACTTTTTTCATTGTTAGAAGCATTCCGTTCAAGTTGTCGATTTGCTCTTTTAATTGAGCGCGTTCTTGTGCAATTGTCGTATCAACAGAGGTTTTCTTCTCCATCTTTAAGTGCTTTAAGATTTTATAAAGAGCAATCTCCATGTTTTTAAAATTCTGCGTAACGGTGCATTTACCATCGCGAGCATTAGCACAAACATGGTATTGATACGTTTTACCAGTAACAACATGGAATTTTCTGACTAACGCACCTCCGCAAGAGTGCTTTAACAGCCCTGTGAAAGCGTTTTTATCTGACTTATATCCCGGCTTGTTCTGCTTTGCATCAGACTGTAATAACATCCAGTCTTCTTTGCTAATTACTGCTGGATAATAATTATCGATAATATCCAACAGAATAACTTTTCTGTCTTTCGTCGTTTCTGATGTTTGATAAGCACCGTATAACGCAACTGAACTAAGAGTTTTACCAACAGTTGTGTGATTCCAACCAGCAGAACGTAATGGTCTGAATCCTTCATCGTTTAATGTCTTAGCTATTTTATTCGTGCCAAGTCCCTTTTTCTTGAGTTCGATAATTCTTTTTACTGCGTCGAGTCTGTCAGAGAAAACAAACTGGTCTTTTTCTCTTGCTAACCAGAATGGCAGTATTTTGTTGATTACTTTACCAGAAAGAGCAGCTTTTCTTTGTTGCTGTTTTGTCTCACGCAAACGCTGTGATTTCTTCTCTGATTCTTTATGCGCAAGGTCAGCAGCCAGAGCGATTCTAATCACGCTTACAAGGTCGTTAACTGATTCTCTGTTGAGTAATAGACCGTCTGTCAGGCTCGCTATAAAGACGTTGTGTTGTAAGATTGACTTGATTATCTGTTGAGTCACATCGATACCCCGACGACTCAAGCGGTCAAGACTCTCGATGATTATCGTTGAACCTGATTCGATTGCTCCTTGCTCGATAGCAGAAAGCATGTCACCAAGCGACGGTCTGTTGCCTTCTTTAAACGCTGAAATTCCCAAGTCCTGAAAGTTTTTCTCAGATAGGGTAAGATTGTTAGCAATAGAGTATTTTTCGGCAAGTTCTGTCTGTCTGCGCACTGAGTCGCCTTGTTCTTGTTTCTTGCTCGAAAATCGTATGTAACTGTAAGCTAACCCGTTTTGCTTTTGCATATTCTAATCCTTTCAATCACTTAGTAGAGAGTATCAATTTTGCTCCTTAGCAACAACATCACTATGCAGTTCGGCAGTAAGCCGCTGTTTGAAAATATTTCCGTCAAATTTGGCGGCGGCAACCGTTACGGCCTGATTGGCGCGAACGGTAGCGGTAAATCCACTTTTATGAAAATTCTCGGCGGCGACCTCGAACCGACGCTGGGCAACGTTTCCCTCGATCCGAATGAACGCATCGGTAAGCTGCGTCAGGATCAATTCGCCTTTGAAGAATTCACCGTGCTTGACACCGTGATCATGGGTCACGCTGAACTGTGGGAAGTGAAGCAGGAGCGCGATCGCATTTACGCCCTGGCTGAGATGAGCGAAGAAGACGGCTATAAAGTTGCTGATCTCGAAGTTCAGTATGGCGAAATGGACGGCTACTCTGCGGAAGCGCGTGCGGGTGAACTGCTGCTGGGCGTAGGTATTCCGGTAGAACAGCATTACGGCCCGATGAGCGAAGTCGCGCCCGGCTGGAAGCTGCGTGTGCTTCTGGCGCAGGCGCTGTTCTCTAACCCGGACATTCTGCTGCTCGACGAACCAACGAACAACCTGGATATCGACACCATTCGCTGGCTGGAGCAGACGCTGAACGAGCGTGACAGCACCATGATCATCATTTCGCACGACCGTCACTTCCTGAACATGGTCTGTACACACATGGCGGATCTGGACTATGGCGAACTGCGTGTTTATCCGGGTAACTACGACGAATACATGACGGCGGCAACCCAGGCGCGTGAACGTCTGCTGGCCGATAACGCCAAGAAGAAAGCACAGATTGCCGATCTGCAATCCTTCGTCAGCCGCTTTAGCGCCAACGCGTCTAAATCTCGACAGGCGACCTCTCGTGCGCGTCAGATTGATAAGATCAAGCTCGACGAAGTGAAAGCGTCCAGCCGCCAGAACCCGTTCATCCGCTTCGAACAGGATAAGAAACTGTTCCGTAACGCGCTGGAAGTGGAAGCGCTGGCGAAAGGTTTTGATGAAGGTCCGCTGTTTAAAAACTTCAACCTGCTGCTGGAAGTAGGGGAGAAGGTTGCCATCATTGGTGCCAACGGCGTGGGTAAATCCACCATGCTGAAAACGTTGGTTGGCGATTTGCAGCCGGACAACGGTACCGTTAAGTGGTCTGAAAACGCCCAGGTGGGTTACTACGCGCAGGATCATGAATACGAGTTTGAAAACGATCTAACCGTCTTCGAATGGATGAGCCAGTGGAAACAAGAGGGCGATGATGAGCAGGTTGTGCGCAGCTTCCTTGGCCGTCTGCTGTTCAGCCAGGACGATATCAAGAAACCTGCAAAAGTGCTCTCCGGTGGTGAAAAAGGACGCATGCTTTTCGGTAAGCTGATGATGCAGAAACCGAATATCCTGGTCATGGATGAACCGACCAACCACCTGGATATGGAATCTATCGAGTCGCTGAACATGGCGCTGGAAATGTATCAGGGCACGTTGATCTTTGTTTCTCACGACCGTGAGTTCGTCAGTTCCCTGGCGACCCGCGTGATTGAGATTACGCCGGAACGCGTGATCGACTTCACCGGCAACTACGAAGATTACCTACGTAGTAAAGGTATTGACGGTTAATTTACCCGTCGTCTTTCGTGTTACAGGTGTGTTGGCTGCACCTGTTCACCCCGGTCACTTACTTATGTAAGCTCCCGGGGATTTACAGGCTGACCGCCTTCCTGTAACGCGAAATACTTAGGGAAAATTGTGTAAGCTACATATTAAATAATCCCCAGCGCGCGTTTACCGTGGATATTCAAATCCTCCAGCGTGAAGCGTCCTTCCCAGTTAGTTTCATAATCCTCTCGCGGGAAATCACCCGGCGATGCGCCTTTTTCCAGCGCAGCTTTCACTTTGTGGGCGTAGGCCAGATTTTTTTCGCACATCGGGGCGGCAGGGATATACATAACGTTACCCCAGCCCTGCTGATTTTCGACAGGCGCGACGGAGTGAATCACATCGCAATGCCACCACACGGAGTCTCCGGCGTCCAGTTGTGGAATGCTGGTTAACGCTTCAATCAGCAACGGATGCCATTGCGCAGAAATCGGCAGGACTCTGCCGGGCGCTACGCCGCAAAGCTCATCTTCCGGCACATCGCCAAGCAATGGGCGTAACAGCACATACGCCATCGCTTCAGGAATCGGAACCACGTGCAACAATCCCTGTCCTGGCAGCATATCGGACAACGCAGTCCAGCCCTGGAAGGTACGGAACACTGAACATTTGGTGGTGTTATCCACCGTGTACTCTTCTACTTCGGTGCGATGCGCAGCCTGCCACGGATCGTAATCTGCCAGCTTGCCATTGAAAACATGAGCAAATACCTGCTGATACGCAGGCAGCAGCCAGCGTTCCAGCGCGCCGGAATCCGTATGCGCGCCCAGCCCTTTGGAGGTGGTTCCCGGCGGACGGCGGCGTATACGGTCAGGGTAGATAACGCTGACATCTGGGTTAAACCATTGTTTACCTTCGCTTGAAAATGTCCAAAGACGATTGAGGAACGACTGGGCATTGGCCATTTCTTCACTTTGGCGGGCCTGCATCTGCGCCTGGGACCAGTAAATGGGGTAGATTTCAGGTCGCGATGCGCTCAGGGTGCCGAAGAAGTTATCGCCCGGCCCTTTGTAGACGTCATCAAAATGGTTGCGATCCAGGTAATCGAGCATCGACTGATCCCATGCCAGCGCCTGTTCGCGGGGGAAATGCCCTTTAATGACTGCGCATCCGCGACGCTTAATTTCTTCACGCTGCTCTGCACTCACGCGACCCGCTTTGATATCCGCATAGGACAACACAGGCCATACCGGGGAGCCTTGCGCTTTGAGAGCGTTGATTTCCGCCACGCGGGTGGCAATGGCATCGCTCAGCTGATTGAAGATCAACTGAACATCCCCAAGCTGTGCCCGCAGTTGCTGTTTCATCTGACGGATTGCCGCTTTGTGATCGGCGGGCAACGTGTCGCTGGTAAAAGTAAAAGCCATAATCACCTCGCATTAACTTTCATTCGAAACTAAATTTAATTACAAATGACAATATAAGTTAAAAATTAGTTAATGCAAGTTTAAAAACCTGCTGGTGTGAGCAAAATAGAAAAAGAGTGAAAACCGGGATGAGGGATACCCCGGTTGGCAGGATCAGGCGTTAAAAGGTGAAGTGTTATCCAGCACTGCCTGAATTACGTTCAGCGCGCCTTGATGGTTATTGTCATCGGTCTGATAGCGGGCAATCGCTTTGATGCTCTCTGCCGCATTGGCCATGGCGAAAGAGTAGTGCGCCATCTTCAGCATTTCCGCGTCATTGCCACTGTCGCCAATGGCGACCACGTTTTGCGGTGACAGGTTCCAGCGTTTTAGCAGACGGCTGATCCCGTTGGCTTTATGTAAGCCTGGAATGATCAGGTCGATAAACCCAAAGCCGCTGGTGACGGGCTTCATAATGCCGTCGAGAGCAGAATGAAGGTGATCGATAACCAGCGGGATCTGTTGGTCCGGTAAATTCAGCGAGAACTTGAACAGCACATCGTCGATATCCTGATAATCCTTGACGGGTTTCAGGCGGTGGTAGTGTTTTGACATCAAACCGACAAAGGACTCTGGGGCATTTTCGCTCACGTAGGCGCTTTGCAGTCCACAGGCCACAAAGTTGAGTTGCTTATCTTTGAGCAGTTCGCCAATGACAATGCGTGATTCGTGGCGCGTAAGCTCGCCGTGAAACAGCTGTTTGCCATGTTTAAACACCAGCGCCCCGTTCTCGGCGACAAAAGAGATCTCATCTTTGAGCTGCGGGAAAAAGGAGATCAACTGGTAATACTGGTTGCCGCTTGCCACGACAAATTCAATATCTCGTTTCTTCAGTTCCTGATACTGCGCCATAAAGCGTGCACGATCGTATTGCTTGGCGTCGTCGAGAAAAGTTCCGTCCATGTCGGTGACGATAACTTTGATGGTCATATATGCTCCTGGCTCATAACTGCGACCAGAAACATTTTAATAACAATGTGAGCTAAAGCACAAATTTAATTTCGAATGAAAGTAAAACGCCAGGTGGCAACTTCGCCTTACCCGGCTAAAGGGGGAGTATGTAAGCCCGGTAAGCGCAGCGCCACCGGGCGGGAGGGCTACAGCATATGTTCAGTGCGCGCGATGATATCGTCCTGTGCATCCGGTGAGAGAGCGGTGAAGAAGGCGGAATAACCTGCTACACGCACCACCAGGTCACGGTACTGATCCGGGTGTTTTTTGGCTTCCAGCAGCGTTTCACGAGAAACGATGTTGTACTGAATATGCCAACCTTTGTGCTCTTCAAAGAAGGTACGCAGCAGAATCATCAGCTTTTGTTTGTCAGACTCATTTTCCAGCGTGGCCGGGTTCAGCTTCTGATTTAACAGCACGCCACCGAGAATCGAACCGGTCGGCAGTTTACCCACCGAGCCAATTACCGCAGTTGGGCCGAGATGGTCCGTACCGGAAGCCGGGCTTGCGCCTTCTGCCAGTGGAGTGTGTGCTTTACGGCCATCCGGCGTTGCCATTGTTGCTGCGCCAAACGGCACGTTTGCAGAAATAGACGAGGTCCCGGCGTAGTAATTGCCGCCAACCGGACCACGCCCGTAACGCGGATTATGATACTGTTTCAGTTCATCGATATAAGTCTGATAAGTGCGGGCCAGCAGCGTATCAACGCTATCGTCATCGTTGCCATATTTCGGTGCGCCGTTGATTAGTCGTTGGCGTAACTGCTCATGGGTCAGACCGTCAAAATCATCGGCCAGCGCGGCGGCCAGTTGTTGTTGACCGATAGCGCCCTGTTCAAAGACCAGTTTCTTCACTGCTGCCAGGCTGTTGCCGAGGTTGGCGATACCCACCTGCAAACCTGATACCCAGTCATACTTCGCGCCGCCTTGCTTAATGCTTTTCGCGCGTTCGATACAGTCGTCTACCAGCGCGGAGCACAGAATATCGTGTACGTTCTCTTCCAGCATGGTGTCAACGACATACTCGATTTCAATGGATTTACGCGTGTAGTAGCGAATCTGTGTATCCCAGGCATCCATCACTTCATCGAAATTGTTGAAGTTGCCAGCTGAGAGCGCTTTTTCCTGCGGCAGGAAGACTTTGCCGCTGGTGGCATCGCGTCCGCCTTCCAGCGCCGCCAGCATCACGCGGGCAAAGTTAATAAAGCTCATGCCGGTGCAGCGGTAGCCCCATTTGCCGCCAACGGCGGTTTCGATGCAACCAATAGCTGCATAGTCATAGGCGTCTTGCGGTTCAATGCCCAGCTTAATGAATTCCGGAATGACGATTTCATCGTTGTTAAAGGCTGGCATCCCGAAGCCGCAGCGGATCACCTGCACGCAGGCATCAAGGAAGTCATTACTCATCCCCGCGTGATAACGCACGCTCAGGTTCGGCTGAGTAGAACGCAGGCGGCCACAGGACTCCAGAATGGCGTAGGAGAGCGGGTTGACGGCATCCATCGCCTGACCGCTGACCAGGTTCTGGCCACCTATGGTTACGTTCTGATACAGCGGGCTGCCCGCTGAGGCTTTCGAATGGGAGCCAGAACGGATTTTGTTCACTTCCAGCAGTTTCAGCCAGCAGCTGTGCAACAGCTCAATGGCGTGCTCACGATCGAGGCTCTGATTCAGTTCTACGTCACGACGGTAGAACGGGTACAGGTACTGATCCATACGGCCAAACGATACTGAGTGACCGTTAGATTCAATTTGCAGAATCAACTGGATGAAATAGCACAACTGCAACGCCTGCCAGAATGTTTTTGGTGGCTCATGGGCAATCACATCACAGTTTTCCGCCATGGTCAGCAGTTCATCACGACGGCTGGTGCGCGTTTCTGTGGATGCCATTTTACGCGCCAGCGCGGCAAAGCGCTCAATGTGTAAAGTGACGGCTTCCAGCACGATATCAATCGCTTTCAGGAACTGATCGCCGTGGAGATCGTCCAGACACGTCAGATTGATGCGGGAGCGACGTTCATCGACTTTGTGGCGCAGGCCGTCGAGACCTTTTTCCAGTAGTAGCGGGAAGTTCACCGCCAGGTGTGCGTCGCCGGAGGTCATATTACCTTCGGCTTTGATAATGCCGGTTTCCAGCAACCCTTTCTGCTCGTCAGTGAACATCCCGTAGCAGCGATCCTGCACGGTCTGACCACGCCACCACGGACACACCTCGTGTAATACGCGTTTATTCTCTTCGCTTACCGCAAAACCTGCGCCCGGTCTGTCGGCGAGGTCGTCGATCTCTTTTTCAATCCAGGAGACGGTGTATTCCGGGAAGATCGGCGCGGCGCGCACTTCGCTTGCCTGGTTACCGATAATCAGTTCGTCATGCTTGATCCAGATGGTGCGTTCCGCCAGATGATGGGCCAGCGCCAGCGCGCGGCGTACCGGGATCGGCTTATCCAGGTGTTGCTGATACATCTCGGTATAGTGCTGGGCGCGCTCGGTACAAACCGGCGGTTTCACGATATGGATCAGGGCTGTTTTATGCGCTTTGATACGATCGCTGAGTGTGTCCAGTTTCAGAGTGGTCATGGCGATTATCCTCGTAGGGTCGCGGTTAAACCTTTAAGGCTGGCATACTGCTGGGCAAATTCGAGCAGTGCAGGCGCATCAAGCGGTTTATCCGGTGCGTTGTAGGGTTGACTGAGTAAGTGGTATTTGTTGATACCAAGGGTGTGGTAGGGCAAAAAATGAATCTCCCCGACGTGAAGCTCGTCGGCAGCAAAATCGGTAATAGCCTGGATGGCGGCTTCGTCAGCGTTGAACCCCTGAATCAGCGGTACGCGGATAATCATTTTTTTACCAGCTGCGGCCAGTTTTTTTAGATTTTCCAGCACACGAGAGGCGCTGCCATCGGTCCACTGTTTAAACGGCGCATCCGCCACGTGTTTTAGATCGGCCAGAAACAGATCGACGTCAGATAATGATGGTTCAATATACTTCCACGGGACATGCAGGCAGGTTTCCACTGCGGTATGAATGTCGGCGTCGTGGCTGGCTTTGAGCAAAGAAGCCGCCAGCTCTGGTTGCATAAACGGTTCGCCACCGGACAGGGTTAGGCCCCCTCCGCTGCGATCGTAAAACGGTTTATCACGCAATACGGTCGCCATGATTTCGTCCACGCTTTTTACCTCTCCACAGACGGTTAGTGCCTGCGTTGGACAGCAGTGGGTCAGCGCCGTCAGATCGTCATCGGTCAGTTTTTCGCGATGAATCAGCAACCCGCTTAGTGCCCGCTCAATTACTGCGGGTGCTGCCTGAGCACAAAGATCGCAACCATCAAGGCACAGGCGTGCGTCATAGAGCAGATCCTGCGTACGGGCGCGACTTTCCGGATTCTGGCACCACCGACAGCCCAGGGAGCATCCCTTAAGGAACACCACAGTACGGATCCCGGGACCATCATGCGTGGAATAGCGCTGGATATTGAAAATCATAAGCGACCTCTTTTCTTTCGTATAAAGATTAAATTACTTTCGAATGAAAGTTATATTGACGTGCGTCAACTAACCGTGAGGTTTCGCCGTGCTACCTTTTATTCATGCTAATTATTCGTTTGAGGAAAGGTTATGGAACTCTATTTAGATACGTCTGACGTTGATGCGGTAAAAGCTCTGGCGCGCATTTTCCCGCTGGCAGGGGTGACCACTAACCCGAGTATTGTGGCGGCGGGGAATCAGACGCTGGAAGTACTACTGCCGCAACTGCAGGAAGCGATGGGAGGACAAGGCCGTCTGTTTGCTCAGGTGATGGCGACCACCGCCGAAGGGATGGTTAGCGATGCGCGTAAGCTGCGGGCAATCATTGCTGATATCGTGGTCAAAGTGCCGGTAACAGCAGAAGGTCTGGCGGCTATAAAATTGCTGAAAGAAGAAGGGATCCCGACGTTGGGTACTGCGGTATACGGTGCAGCTCAAGGGTTATTGGCTGCACTGGCAGGTGCGGAATATGTTGCGCCATACATTAACCGCGTGGATGCGCAAGGAGGGGATGGCATTCAGACGGTGACCGACCTGCAGACGTTACTGAAAATGCATGCCCCGCACGCCAAAGTACTGGCAGCCAGTTTTAAAACGCCGCGTCAGGCGCTGGATTGCCTGCTGGCAGGCTGCGAGTCCATCACGCTACCGCTGGACGTTGCTCAGCAGATGATTAGCTCCCCGGCAGTTGATGCTGCCGTCGCGAAGTTTGAGCACGACTGGCAGAGCGCATTCGGTCGCACGTCTATTTAAACGAGAGTGCCGGGATGTAGTCCCGGCATTATTGCGTACATGTTTCCGTCAAAATGAATGTGTTGCAGTTGTACGCTTTTATCTGCGAATCCCTCTCGTAAAACCGACAAAGTCGGCATGCGACCCGTCATCATGGCAGGTACAGTCGTGTCATCATGTTAATCAGGTGACGGACCGCCATGAAAAAATCACCCACATCCACGCCGCACGATGCGCTATTTAAAACGTTTTTAAAATACCCGGAAACGGCGCGCGATTTCATTGAAATCCATCTTCCCTCCACGCTACGAACGCTGTGCGATTTTTCGACATTAAAGCTGCAACCGACCAGTTTTATCGAGGATAACTTACGTGCATATTATTCCGATGTACTTTGGTCGATGAAAACCAGTGAAGGGCACGGCTATATTTATGTCGTAATCGAACATCAAAGCCGCCCGGATATTCATATGGCATTTCGCCTGATGCGTTATGCGATAGCGGCAATGCAAAGTCACCTCGACGCCGGGCATAATACGTTACCTTTAGTTGTGCCGATGCTGTTTTATCACGGAATCGATACACCTTATCCCTTCTCTCTATGCTGGCTGGATGAGTTTGATAATCCAACACTTGCACGTCAGCTCTACCTGTCAGCTTTTCCGCTGGTAGATATTACCGTTGTTCCAGATGAAGAAATTATGCAGCACCGACGCATTGCTCTTCTGGAACTGATTCAAAAGCATATTCGTCAGCGCGATTTGATGGGGTTGGTGGACAAGCTGGCCGCGCTGTTGGTTACCGGAAGCGCTAATGACAGCCAGCTAAAAGCGCTGTTTAATTACCTGCTAATCCAGCACGGTCACAAACCGCGCTTTGGACGATTTATGCGCAAGCTGGCGCAGCGGGTACCCGAACACAAGGAGAGTACAATGAATATTGTGGAAAAAATACGTAGGGCAGGACAGCGAAAGGGGATGCGGGAAGGCATGCAAAAAGGCTTGGTTGAAGGCCGCCGCGAGGAAGCGTTACGCATTGCTCATTCAATGTTGGACGATGGTCTCCCACGGGCGGTCATCGTGAGGATTACTGGGCTTTCTGAAGATGACGTTAAATCACTGACGTATTGAACGTATATTAATTCAGCCCCGGATAACAAACGCCGCCGGGGCTTTCGTTTATTGCCCGCAGACCTCGCACCCCGGATTACGCATCAGCTTCATTTCGCGAAACTGGCAGGTCATGGCATCGTACATGACGATTTTTCCGGATGCCGGTTTACCGTAGTTTGCCAGCAGCTTAATGGCTTCCATTGCCTGTAACGAGCCGATCACGCCGATCAGCGGGGCCATCACTCCGGCTTCTACGCAGGTCAGGGCGTTTTCACCGAACAGACGGCTCAGGCAACGGTAGCAGGGCTCGCCTTCCTGATACGTAAAGACGGTAATTTGCCCTTCCATGCGAATTGCTGCACCGGAAACCAGCGGAACTCTGGCGGCATAGCATCCGGCATTCAGCTGATTGCGGATGCTGACGTTATCCGTACAGTCCAGCACCAAATCGTGTTCGGCAATAAGCGCGTGAATCTCGCTATCGTCCAGCAGCGCATTCACCGGCGTAATGGCGATATAAGGGTTAATCCGCGTTAGCGCGTCACGGGCGGATATCACTTTTGGTTGCCCTACGGTTGCATCGCTGTGCAGCGTCTGGCGTTGGAGGTTTGACACGGATACCGTGTCAAAGTCGAGCAGGGTTAAATGCCCGACGCCAGCACCAGCAAGGTACTGGGTTGCAGCACATCCCAGTCCCCCCAGACCAACGACCAGTACCCGCGCATCTTTGAGCGCTTCCTGACCTTCGAAATCGAAGCCGCGCAGAATGATTTGCCGGTTATAGCGCATCATCTCCTGGTCGCTGAGTTCTGCCATTACAGGCCTCCAAACAGTGCGTTAAATGGCTCAACTTCAACCCATTCTCCGACCTCAACGTTACCGCGATCGCGCTCCAGCACAATAAAGCAGTTGCCCTGGCTAAAGGAGCTAAAAATATGTGAGCCCTGGTGCCCGGTGGTAGTGACTTCCAGTTCGCCTTCCGCGGTACGCTGCAATACACCACGCTGAAAATCCAGACGCCCTGGCGTTTTCTTCAGGCGTGAAGCGGTGCGTACGCGCTGGCGCGGAGGCAACCCACAGGCGGTGTTGCCGCTGAGTTTCGCCAGCAGCGGTTGTACCAGTTGATAAAAGGTGAGGGCAGCAGACACCGGGTTACCCGGCAGGCCGCAAAACCAGCTGTTGCTCAGTTTGCCAAAGGCGAACGGTTTACCGGGTTTGATGGCCAGCTTCCAGAAGGCAATTTCTCCCAGCTCTTCCAGAATGGTTTTGGTGTAATCCGCTTCGCCTACCGAAACGCCACCAGAGCTGATGACGACGTCGGCCTGGCTGTCGGCTTCGATAAATGCGGCCCGCAGCGCGTTGGGATCGTCGCGAATAATTCCTAAGTTGATCACCTCGCAGCCCAACTGCTGCAGCATCAGGTGAACGGTCAGACGGTTTGTGTCATAAATCTGCCCGTCACCCAGCGGCTGACCCGGCAATTGCAGCTCATCACCGGTGGAGAACAACGCCACGCGGACTTTACGCACAACGGGAACCTCGGCAATACCGAGCGAAGCGAGCACGGGAAGCTCGGCGGTTGTCAGACGAGTTCCTGTGGGGAATACCACCGCGCCGTTTGCAATATCTTCACCGCGCAAACGAATATTTTGTCCGCTGCGGACGTCGGCGGTAAAACGCACACCGTCGTCAGTTTGTTCCGTTTGCTCCTGCATTACCACGGCTTCACAACCGGCAGGCACCGGGGCTCCGGTCATAATACGGATGCAGGTTCCCGCAGGCCACTCGCCGTGGAATGGCTGTCCAGCAAAGGCTTTGCCAGCCACCGCAAGAGGCTGGTCTGATTGTAAATCGGCTAATCGCACCGCATAGCCATCCATTGCCGAGTTATCGAATCCCGGCACATCAATCGGGGAGACGACGTCGGTGGCCAGAATGCGGCCAAAGCATTGAACCAGCGGCAGCGTTTCGACGGCGGTGAGTGGGGTGATACGCGAAAGCATCTGAGAAAGAGCCGTTTCAAGCGGCATCAGTCCGGCGGTAAATTCCATGAGAAGACTCCTGCGGGGCAAAATCGAATCCGCTCATTATGTCAGAAAATGGACGCGGACAGTATGCTACCTCAGGCTTAGGATCAGATCTGATACAGGTTTTCTGCCAGAGATTAGCGCTACAGGAAAGATGCAGTATAGACTCATGATTTCTGCTTTTTCTCCAGGAGGCTAAATGTCTGCGACTATCCCGGATTCAATTCGACGACAGGTGAATGCCGCCAGTGCACTGATTGCGCGGATTATCGAGGGCGATCTGGTTGCTGTTCATTTGTATGGCTCTGCTGTTGAAGGTGGCTTAAAGCCCCAAAGCGATATCGATTTACTGGTTACCATTAGGCAGCCACTTAATACCCGGCAAAGAGATGAAGGCGCCTCCTGGCTTATACCGCAATTACCCGTTGAGTATGCTGACACGCTGCAAGCCGCGCGTGCAGAATACCTGGGGTTAACCAAAAAGAACTGGGCTGCGTCTATGCCGTCTGTTGAACGCTTTGTGTTTTATGCAAAAAAACAGATTGCCGATCGGCTTGAATAATATATTCAACGATGTTGGAAGATCCCCTTTCTGATTAACTCATCTAAATAACCTGATGGGATGGGGTGTGAGGTACGGGCCTTAACCTTTACATGACGTCTGCATCTTTCTATATTCAAAAATCGAATCAATAAGTCACAGAAATTCTGATATTTATAACCCCGGTACCTGCCACCTAATGGACGAATAAAATGGGTAAAGCAGTCATTGCAATTCACGGCGGCGCAGGGGCTATCACCCGTTCGCAGCTGAGCCAGGAGCAAGAGTTGCGTTATATACAGGCGCTGTCGGATATCGTTGAAACCGGCCAGCGGATGCTTGAAGACGGTCGTAGCGCACTGGATGTCGTTACCGAGGCCGTGCGCCTGCTGGAAGAGTGTCCATTGTTTAATGCCGGAATTGGCGCGGTGTATACCCATGATGAAACCCATGAACTTGATGCCTGCGTGATGGATGGTAACACGCTTAAGGCGGGAGCCGTCGCCGGGGTCAGCCATCTGCGAAACCCGATTCTCGCGGCACGCCTGGTAATGGAACACAGTCCACACGTCATGATGATAGGTGAAGGGGCTGAAAACTTTGCCATTGCGCAGGGTATGGAGCGCGTATCAGCGGATATTTTCTCGACGCCAGAACGCTACGCTCAACTTCTGGCGGCGCGAACAGCGGGTGAAACGGTGCTGGACCATAGCGCGAGCCCGCTGGATGAAAACAACAAAATGGGTACCGTGGGTGCGGTCGCGTTAGATATGTTTGGCAATCTGGCGGCAGCAACATCCACCGGTGGGATGACCAATAAATTACCGGGGCGGGTGGGTGACAGTCCGTTGGTTGGCGCAGGCTGTTATGCCAATAATGCAAGTGTGGCAGTCTCCTGCACCGGAACCGGAGAAGTCTTTATTCGTGCTTTGGCGGCCTATGACATTGCGGCGTTGATGGACTACGGCGGTCTGAGTTTATCCGAAGCGTGTGAACGCGTAGTGATGGAAAAATTACCGGCGCTTGGCGGCAGCGGCGGTTTAATTGCTATCGATCATGAGGGCAATGTCGCTTTGCCGTTTAACAGCGAAGGCATGTACCGCGCCTGGGGATACGCAGGTGATACGCCAACCACCGGTATTTATCGGGAAAAAGGAGATAGCGTTGCCACACAGTGATGAGCTTGATGCCAGCGATGTGCTGGCAGTCAGCAATCTGAATATTGCCTTTGAACAGGAGCAGCAGCGTGTCAGCGCAGTGCGCAATCTGTCATTTCGCCTGAAGCGTGGCGAAACGCTGGCGATAGTCGGTGAGTCTGGTTCTGGTAAGTCGGTGACCGCCTTGTCGCTGATGCGTCTGATTGAACAGTCCGGCGGCGAGGTGAGCTGCGATGAAATGCTCCTCCGACGCCGTAATCGACAGGTTATTGAGCTGGGTGAACAGAGCGCATCACAAATGCGTCACGTGCGCGGTGCGGATATCGCGATGATCTTCCAGGAGCCTATGACATCGCTTAATCCGGTGTTTACCGTGGGCGAGCAAATTGCCGAGTCTATCCGCTTGCACCAGGGGGCCAGTCACGAAGAGGCGATGGTAGAAGCGAAGCGAATGCTCGATCAGGTGCGTATCCCCGAGGCGAAGGCGATTTTATCGCGTTATCCACACCAGCTTTCCGGCGGTATGCGCCAGCGGGTGATGATCGCCATGGCACTGTCGTGTCGCCCTGCGGTTTTAATTGCTGATGAGCCGACAACCGCGCTGGATGTCACCATTCAGGCGCAGATCCTTCAACTGATAAAAGTGTTGCAGCAGGATATGTCGATGGGAGTGATCTTTATTACCCACGATATGGGCGTTGTGGCGGATATTGCCGACCGCGTGCTGGTGATGTATCAGGGCGAGGCGGTAGAAACCGGCAGCGTTGAGCAGATTTTTCACGCTCCCCAGCATCCTTATACTAAAGCGCTGCTGGCAGCCGTGCCGCAGCTTGGGGCAATGAACGGGCATGAACTTCCGCGCCGTTTCCCGCTTATTTCATTACACGATCCCAGTCATGTAGAGCCGCAGACCGAACAGAATACCGTGGTTGAAGGCGAGCCAATTTTGCAGGTACGTAACCTGGTGACGCGTTTTCCTCTGCGTAGCGGCATTCTAAATCGCGTAACTCGCGAGGTGCATGCAGTGGAAAACGTCAGCTTTGACCTGTGGCCGGGAGAAACGCTCTCGCTGGTGGGAGAGTCGGGCTGTGGGAAATCCACCACCGGGCGGGCGCTGTTGCGCCTGGTTGAGTCTCAGCGTGGGGAAATCATTTTCAACGGACAGCGTATTGATACCCTTGCTGCCAGCAAGTTGCAGCCGCTGCGTAGGGATATTCAGTTTATCTTCCAGGATCCGTATGCCTCGCTCGATCCTCGTCAGACGGTGGGATATTCCATTCTGGAGCCGCTACGGGTGCATGGGTTATTGCAGGGTGATGCGGGGTCAAAACGGGTTGCATGGCTGCTGGAACGCGTAGGATTGTTGCCTGAGCATGCCTGGCGCTATCCGCACGAGTTTTCCGGCGGTCAGCGTCAGCGTATCTGTATTGCACGGGCATTGGCACTCAATCCCAAAGTGATTATTGCCGATGAATCTGTCTCGGCGCTGGATGTTTCAATTCGCGGGCAAATCATCAACCTGATGCTCGACCTGCAGCGAGAATTGGGTATCGCATATCTGTTTATTTCTCACGATATGGCGGTGGTAGAACGGATCAGTCACCGTGTGGCGGTAATGTATCTCGGGCAAATCGTTGAGATTGGCCCCCGACGCGCGGTGTTTGAAAATCCGCAACATCCGTATACGCGCAAACTGATGGCGGCAGTACCGGTTGCCGATCCATCGCATCACCGACCACAGCGTGTGCTGTTGTCGGATGATATCCCCAGCAATATCCGCAAGCGCGGCGAAGAGATTTCCCCCGTGTCGTTACAGTTAGTTGGCCCGGGGCATTATGTTGCGCGTGGGCAACCAGAAAATGCGCTTTCGCGTTTATAACAGGCAGGCAGGGTTTAAGGAGAATAACATGACAAAAATTGTTGCTCGGAAATGGCTGGTTGCTGTGGGAGTGGCCTCTGCGCTGGCCGCATCGCCTGGCTGGGCCGCCAAAGACGTGGTGGTGGCGGTAGGATCCAATTTCACCACGCTTGACCCCTATGACGCGAATGACACGTTGTCGCAGGCGGTAGCGAAGTCGTTTTATCAGGGACTGTTTGGCCTTGATAAAGAGATGAAGCTGAAAAATGTGCTGGCAGAGAGCTATACGGTTTCTGATGACGGCCTGACTTACACTCTTAAGCTGCGTCAGGGTGTGAAATTTCAGGATGGCACCGACTTCAACGCCGATGCGGTTAAAGCCAACCTCGACCGCGCCAGCAATCCGGAAAACCGTCTGAAACGCTACAACCTGTATAAGAATATCGATAAAACCGAGGTTGTAGATCCGTCAACGGTGAAGATTACGCTGAAACAGCCGTTCTCTGCCTTTATCAATATTCTGGCGCATCCGGCAACGGCAATGATTTCTCCCGCCGCGCTGGAGAAATACGGTAAGGAGATCGGTTTCCACCCTGTGGGGACCGGGCCGTACCAGCTTGATACCTGGAATCAGACAGATTTTGTGAAGGTTAAGAAGTTCGCGGGTTACTGGCAGCAAGGGCTGCCAAAGCTGGATACGATTACCTGGCGTCCGGTGACTGACAACAACACGCGTGCGGCCATGCTGCAGACCGGGGAAGCGCAGTTTGCCTTCCCGATCCCTTACGAGCAGGCTGCGTTACTGGCGAAGAATAAAAACCTGGAACTGGTGGCCAGTCCGTCTATTATGCAGCGTTACATCAGCATGAACGTCACACAAAAACCGTTCGATAATCCGAAGGTGCGCGAGGCGTTGAATTATGCCATCAACCGTCAGGCGCTGGTGAAAGTGGCGTTTGCAGGTTATGCCACGCCAGCAACGGGCGTTCTTCCTCCGTCGATAGCCTATGCGCAAAGCTATACGCCATGGCCATACGACCCGGCGAAAGCGCGCGAACTGCTGAAAGAAGCAGGTTATCCGAACGGTTTTACCACCACGCTATGGTCTTCACATAATCACAGTACCGCGCAGAAAGTGCTGCAATTTACCCAGCAGCAGCTGGCGCAGGTGGGAGTTAAGGCTCAGGTAACAGCGATGGATGCCGGCCAGCGCGCGGCGGAAGTCGAGGGTAAAGCGCAGAAAGAGAGCGGGGTGCGGATGTTCTACACCGGCTGGTCTGCCTCTACGGGGGAAGCGGACTGGGCGCTGTCACCGCTGTTTGCATCACAAAACTGGCCGCCAACGCTGTTTAATACGGCGTTCTATAGCAATAAGCAGGTGGACAGTGATTTAGCGGCGGCCTTGCAAACTAACGATCCAGCGCAGAAAGCGAAGCTGTACAAGGATGCGCAGGATATTATCTGGAAAGAGTCGCCGTGGATCCCACTGGTAGTGGAAAAACTGATTTCGGCGCACAGCACCAGATTGACCGGATTCTGGATTATGCCGGACACCGGATTTAGCTTTGATGATGCGGATTTAAAATAAGCTATTCATTCGGCCCCGCTAACCAGGGGCCGGCGAAGGGAGCGTGATGCTTAACTATGTTTTCAAGTGCCTGCTGGGGTTGATCCCAACGCTATTGATTGTTGCGGTGCTGGTGTTTTTATTTGTTCACCTGCTACCCGGCGATCCGGCCCGGCTGATTGCCGGACCGGAAGCTGACGCCGAGGTGATTGAACTGGTACGCAAGCAGCTGGGTCTGGACCAACCGCTGCATATTCAGTTCTGGCATTACATGACCAACGTGTTGCAAGGCGATTTTGGCACGTCGATGGTTTCTCGTCGCCCGGTTTCCGAAGAGATAGCCAGCCGTTTTATGCCGTCGTTATGGCTGACAATTGCGAGTATGGCATGGGCTGTGTTATTTGGTATGACGGCGGGGATCATTGCAGCCGTATGGCGCAATCGCTGGCCGGACAGGTTGAGTATGACGCTGGCGGTCACCGGGATCTCGTTCCCGGCGTTTGCGCTTGGCATGCTGCTCATGCAGATATTCTCCGTTGAGCTTGGCTGGTTGCCAACCGTTGGCGCTGATACCTGGCTGCACTATATCCTCCCGTCTATTACTCTGGGCGCGGCGGTGGCTGCGGTGCTGGCCAGGTTTACCCGCGCCTCGTTCGTCGATGTGCTCAGCGAAGACTATATGCGTACCGCGCGGGCTAAAGGGGTGAGTGAGACTTGGGTGGTGTTAAAACATGGTCTGCGTAACGCGATGATCCCAGTGGTCACCATGATGGGGCTACAGTTTGGCTTTTTGCTTGGTGGATCAATCGTGGTTGAGAAGGTGTTCAACTGGCCTGGGCTTGGGCGACTGCTGGTGGACTCCGTCGAAATGCGCGACTATCCGGTGATTCAGGCCGAGGTACTGTTGTTTTCTCTGGAGTTTATTCTTATCAACTTAGTGGTGGATGTGCTTTACGCCGCCATTAATCCGGCTATCAGGTACAAGTAAGGATGCGATTTTTTAACTGGCGCCGACAGGCGATTTTGAATGCAATGCCCCTTGTTAAGCCAGAGCAGATACGCACACCGTGGCATGAGTTCTGGCGTCGTTTCCGTCGACAGCACATGGCGATGTTCGCTGGGCTGTTTGTATTGCTCCTGATCATGGTCGCGATTTTTGCCCGCTGGCTGACGCCATTTGATGCCGAAAATTACTTCGATTATGACCGTTTGAATGATGGGCCGTCGATGCTGCACTGGTTTGGTGTCGATTCTCTGGGACGAGATATCTTTAGCCGCGTGCTGGTTGGCGCGCAAATCTCGCTGGCGGCGGGGGTTTTTGCCGTGTTTATTGGCGCGGCGATTGGCACAGTGCTGGGGCTGCTGGCGGGATACTACGAAGGTTGGTGGGATCGGCTGATTATGCGTATCTGCGATGTGCTGTTCGCCTTTCCCGGCATTCTGCTGGCGATAGCCGTGGTCGCCGTGCTGGGCAGCGGCATTGCGAACGTGATTATCGCCGTGGCCATTTTCTCCATTCCTGCTTTCGCGCGCCTGGTGCGCGGAAATACACTGGTGCTGAAGCAACAGACGTTTATTGAGTCTGCGCGCAGTATTGGTGCCAGCGATACGACCATCATTTTTAACCATATCCTGCCGGGTACGGTTTCATCGATCGTGGTCTTTTTTACCATGCGAATTGGCACGTCGATCATCTCTGCCGCGAGCCTGTCATTTCTGGGATTAGGTGCACAGCCGCCGACGCCGGAGTGGGGGGCAATGCTTAATGAAGCGCGCGCTGACATGGTGATCGCGCCGCACGTGGCGATTTTCCCGGCGGTAGCGATATTTCTGACGGTGCTGGCGTTTAACTTACTGGGAGATGGTCTGCGCGACGCGCTGGACCCGAAGATAAAAGGATAAATCACAGGCCGGATAAGACGTAATGCCTTATCCGGCCTACGGTTGAGTTACGCTTAATTAAACGCGTGAACCCCACAGATCGTATTCATCTGCGTTTTCGACCTTCACGCGGATGATATCACCAGGTTTCACCTTGGTTTCACCATTCAGGTATACCGCGCCGTCGATTTCCGGAGCATCAGCCATGCTACGACCAATTGCGCCTTCTTCGTCAACTTCATCAACGATAACCAGAATCTCGCGGCCCACTTTCTCTTGCAAACGTTCAGCAGAGATCTGCTGTTGCAATTGCATAAAGCGGTTCCAGCGTTCTTCTTTCACCTCTTCCGGGATTTGATCCGGCAGGTCATTAGCGCCAGCGCCTTCTACCGGGCTGTATTTAAAGCAGCCCACGCGATCCAGACGTGCTTCCTTCAGGAAGTCGAGCAACATTTGGAAGTCTTCTTCCGTTTCACCCGGGAAACCAACAATGAAGGTGGAGCGCAGCGTCAGTTCAGGGCAGATTTCACGCCACTGTTTGATGCGCGCCAGCTGTCTGTCTACGGAGCCTGGGCGTTTCATCAGTTTAAGAATACGCGGGCTGGCATGCTGTAACGGGATGTCCAGATACGGCAGGATTTTCCCTTCTGCCATCAGCGGGATCACGTCATCAACGTGCGGGTAGGGGTAGACGTAATGCAGGCGCGTCCAGATCCCCAGTTTTGATAACTGCTCGCACAGATCAACCATGCTGGTTTTTACCGGCTCGCCGTTATGGAAACCGGTACGATGCTTCACATCCACACCGTAAGCGGAGGTATCCTGAGAGATTACCAGAATCTCTTTCACGCCCGCATCGACCAGACGCTTGGCTTCGCTGAGGACGTCGCCAATCGGACGGCTCACCAGATCGCCGCGCATGGATGGAATAATGCAGAACGTACAGCGGTGATTACAGCCTTCAGAAATCTTCAGATAGGCGTAATGGCGCGGAGTCAGCTTGACACCCTGCTCAGGAACCAGGCTCAGGAACGGATTATGCTTTGGTTTGGGTACGTAATGGTGAACGTGCTCCAGAACCTGCTCGTAGCTATGCGGCCCGGTGATTTCCAGCACCTTCGGGTGGACTTCACGGATCTGATCGACTTTCGCGCCCAGACAACCGGTGACGATCACCTTGCCGTTTTCGTTAAGCGCTTCGCCGATTGCTTCCAGGGATTCCTGAACCGCACTGTCGATAAAGCCGCAGGTATTAACGATAACCATATCCGCGTCGTCGTAGCTTGGCACGACATCATAGCCTTCGGTACGAAGTTCGGTCAGGATGCGCTCAGAATCGACGAGGTTTTTCGGGCACCCTAATGATATAAATCCAATCTTAGACATTATTTTGTACAATACATTGCTCGGGAAAACTCGGATTATACATCATGCCTAAACTTTACAGCTACATCCGTTGGTCAAGTGACCGACAAGACAAGGGAACGACAAAAGACCGCCAGTTATCGGCAGCGAGGACGTATGCTGAAGAGAAGGGGCTGGAGATGGTAGAAATCATTGAGCCAGGTGTAAGTGTAGTGGTTTACTGAATTTGGCCACCTGAACAGAGGTGATATGCTTACCTCAGAACATTACAGGTGCCTCAATGAAAAAAAGAAATTTCAGCGCAGAGTTTAAACGTGAATCCGCTCAACTGGTCCTTGATCAGAACTACACCGTTGCAGCTGCGGCCAGTGCTATGGATGTGGGTCTTTCTACCATGACGCGATGGGTAAAGCAGTTGCGGGATGAACGACAGGGCAAAATACCTAAAGCCTCCCCTATAACCCCGGAACAGATTGAAATACGTGAGCTGAAGAAAAAGCTACAACGCATTGAAATGGAAAACGACATATTAAAAAAGGCTACCGCGCTCTTGATGTCAGACTCCCTGAACAATTCTCGTTAATCGGGAAACTCAGAGCGCAGTATCCTGTGGTCACACTCTGCCACGTGTTCGGGGTTCATCGCAGTAGCTACAAATACTGGGAGAAAAGCGCCGAAAAGCCAGACGGCTGGCGAGCTGTGTTACGCAGCCAGGTTCGGGAGCTGCATAACATCAGCCATGGCTCTGCTGGCGCAAGAAGTATCGCCATTATGGCAACCCTGAGAGGCTTCAGAATGGGACGCTGGCTTGCTGGCAGGCTCATGAAAGAACTGGGGCTGGTGAGTTGTCAGCAGCCTACCCACCGGTATAAACGTGTTGGTCATGAACACATCGCTATCCCGAATCGCCTTGAGCGACAGTTCGCAGTGACAGAACCTAACCAGGTGTGGTGCGGCGATGTGACGTACAGTGTGCCCGGAGTTCAGGGCGGGCATGGATGCTTAAATGAACCGCGAGTCTGTCTGGAATATTGAACCGGTAACTC
>NZ_JAOWES010000058.1:0-104764 GCF_030334095.1 Citrobacter sp. Cf118
AGAAGTGAAACGCCGTAGCGCCGATGGTAGTGTGGGGTCTCCCCATGCGAGAGTAGGGAACTGCCAGGCATCAAATAAAAGCGAAAGGCCCGGTCGAAAGACCGGGCCTTTTGTTTTATCTGTGGTCTGTCGGTGAGCGCTCTCCTGAGGAGGACAAATCCGCCGGGAGCGGATTTGAACGTTGCGCAGCAACGGCCCGGAGGGTGGCGGGCAGGACGCCCGCCATAAACTGGCAGGCATCAAATAAAGTGAAGAAGCCCATCCTGACGGATGGGCTTTTTTGTGTGTGTGCGGGGTAAAACCGCCGGGCTGAACGTATTGTGCAGGCCTGATAAGTGCAGCGCATCAGGCAATAAGTACGGCTACCCGTGTACGAGGTTGAGTAACGGGTATGCTCGTCCGAGATCGTCCACCTCTGTACGTCCCGTCACAGTAAATCCCATCTTCTTATAGAATCCAACTGCCTGCTCATTCTGTTCATTAACGTTGGTTGTCAGCGTTGAACTCATTGATAAAGCATGTTCAATTAGCAGTTTACCAACGCCACTACCACGCACATCCGGATCGACAAACAACGCATCCATATGCTGATCGCTCAGAAGCATAAAGGCGACAGGCTCATCTTGTTCTGTCACTGCAACCCATAGCAGAGCTTCTGGTAAAAATGAACTTACCAGCTCTTCCAGCTCAATCCGATACTCCGCAGAGAGGAAACGGTGCGTCGCATCGACAGAACGACACCAAATAGATATGAGCTTATCACCTTCGTCCTTACGCGAACGACGAATGGTAAAGGGCATAGCATTCTCCTTTTATCTTTACTGCACTATTCTACAGCAAGGGCCGTGAAACTTTCTCAACTTGAGGATGCAGGCTCGACATTCGCATGATTCCTGGGTATCTTCAGCTATCTGGATGTCTAAACGTTTAAACGTATGTAGTGAGGTTATCAGGTTATGCCAATTCGCGTGCAGGACGAGCTACCCGCCGTCAATTTCTTGCGTGAGGAAAACGTCTTTGTGATGACGACATCCCGCGCTTCCGGTCAGGAAATTCGACCACTGAAGGTGCTCATCCTCAACCTGATGCCCAAGAAGATTGAAACGGAAAACCAGTTCCTGCGCTTACTGTCTAACTCACCGCTACAGGTAGATGTTCAGCTATTGCGCATCGATGCTCGCGAGTCACGTAACACCCCTACGGAGCATCTGAATAACTTTTACTGTAATTTCGAGGATATCTGCGAGCAGAACTTTGACGGACTGATCGTGACCGGCGCGCCGTTGGGTCTGGTTGAATTTAATGACGTGGCTTACTGGCCGCAGATTCAACAAGTGCTTGAATGGGCGAAAGATCACGTTACCTCAACGCTATTTGTTTGTTGGGCGGTGCAGGCCGCGCTGAATATCCTGTACGGAATTCCTAAGCAAACCCGTACGGACAAACTCTCAGGCGTCTATGAGCACCATATTCTGCATCCTCATGCGCTGCTGACGCGTGGATTCGATGATGCGTTCCTGGCTCCGCATTCGCGCTATGCCGATTTTCCTGCTGCGATTATTCGCGACTACACCGATCTCGAGATTTTTGCTGAAACCGAAGAGGGAGATGCCTACCTGTTTGCCAGCAAAGATAAACGAATTGCCTTTGTGACGGGCCATCCGGAATATGATGCCCATACGCTCGGCAGTGAGTATTTTCGTGACGTCGAAGCGGGCCTAACGCCGGAAGTGCCCTATAACTACTTCCCGAAAGATGACCCGCAAAACAAACCGCGGGCAACCTGGCGTAGCCACGGTAATCTGTTGTTTACCAACTGGCTCAACTATTACGTCTACCAGATCACGCCATATGATCTGCGTCACATGAATCCAACGCTGGATTAATCTTCTGTAGCAGACGATCCTTAAGCGTTTCAGCATATTGAATCAGGCACCTTCGGGTGCCTTTTTTATTTCCGAAACGCACCTCACGGTGTAATTAAATTTTATTTATATTGTTATCAATAGGTTAATTGATAATTAAATTAAAAATGGAAATTGTTTTTGATTTTGAAATTTAAATGAGTAGTCTTAGTTGTGCTGAACGAAAAGCGCACAACGATCCTTCGTTCGCATTGGGGATGTGTTTGGATCAATGACGAGGAACTACACAATGAATCAACAGGCAACGACAACCGATGAACTGGTCTTCACCAGGGCGCGTGGCGAACAGGAGCAACAAATTCTGACCGCTGAAGCAGTAGAGTTTCTGACTGAACTGGTGACAAGATTTACGCCAAAACGCAATAAACTTCTGGCTGCACGTATTCAGCAGCAGCAGGATATTGATGACGGTAAGTTGCCTGATTTTATTTCGGAAACAGCTTCCATTCGTGAGGGTGACTGGAAGATTCGCGGTATTCCTGATGATTTACTGGATCGTCGCGTAGAGATAACCGGACCCGTTGAGCGCAAGATGGTTATCAACGCGCTGAACGCGAACGTCAAAGTCTTTATGGCTGACTTCGAAGATTCGCTGGCTCCTGAGTGGAGCAAAGTTATCGACGGGCAGATAAACCTGCGCGATGCGGTCAATGGCACCATTAGCTATACCAACGAAGCGGGTAAAATTTACCAGCTCAAACCTAATCCGGCTCTGTTGGTATGCCGCGTTCGTGGTCTGCATCTGCCGGAAAAACACGTCACCTGGCGTGGCGAATCCATCCCGGGCAGCCTGTTCGATTTTGCCCTCTATTTCTTCCACAACTACAAAACGTTGCTGGCAAAAGGTAGCGGCCCTTACTTCTACCTGCCAAAAACGCAGGCCTGGCAAGAAGCAGCATGGTGGAGCGAAGTGTTCAGCTATGCAGAAGATCGCTTTAACCTGCCGCGCGGCACCATCAAAGCGACTCTGCTGATTGAAACGCTGCCGGCCGTCTTCCAGATGGACGAAATTCTGCACGCCCTGCGTGACCATATTGTGGGTCTGAACTGCGGTCGCTGGGACTACATTTTCAGCTATATCAAAACGCTGAAGAACCATCCGGATCGCGTGCTACCGGACCGTCAGGTGGTGACGATGGATAAGCCATTCCTCAGCGCCTATTCGCGTCTGCTGATTAAAACCTGTCATAAACGTGGCGCATTCGCGATGGGCGGCATGGCAGCGTTCATTCCCAGCAAAGATGCGGAACGTAACAATCAGGTTCTGACCAAGGTAAAAGCGGACAAAGCGCTGGAAGCCAATAACGGTCATGACGGCACATGGATTGCCCATCCGGGACTGGCAGATACCGCAATGGCGGTGTTCAACGACGTGCTCGGTGAAAACAAAAATCAGCTGTTCGTGACCCGTGAAGAAGATGCGCCGATTACCGCAGAACAACTGCTGGCGCCTTGTGAAGGTGAGCGTACTGAAGAAGGCATGCGCGCCAACATTCGTGTTGCGGTGCAGTACATCGAAGCGTGGATCTCCGGTAACGGCTGCGTACCGATTTACGGTCTGATGGAAGATGCGGCCACTGCCGAAATCTCCCGTACCTCCATCTGGCAGTGGATCCACCACCAGAAGACGCTCAGCAACGGCAAGCCGGTTACCAAACCGCTGTTCCGTCAGATGCTGGCCGAAGAGATGCTGGTGATTCAGGACGAGCTGGGCGAACACCGCTACAGCAGCGGGCGTTTTGACGATGCCGCGCGCCTGATGGAGCAAATCACTACCTCTGATGAATTGATCGATTTCTTGACCCTGCCAGGCTACCGCCTGCTGGCGTAATCCACCACATAACAATATGGAGCATCTGCACATGAAAACCCGTACTCAACAAATCGAAGAATTACAGAAAGAATGGACTCAACCGCGCTGGGAAGGCATCACCCGTCCATATAGCGCGGAGGAAGTGGTGAAATTACGTGGCTCGGTCAACCCGGAATGCACGCTGGCTCAGCTTGGCGCGGCGAAAATGTGGCGTCTGCTGCACGGCGAATCGAAGAAAGGTTATATCAACAGCCTCGGCGCGCTGACTGGCGGTCAGGCGCTGCAGCAGGCGAAAGCCGGTATTGAAGCGGTCTACCTTTCAGGCTGGCAGGTGGCGGCAGATGCCAACCTGGCATCTAGCATGTACCCGGACCAATCGCTGTATCCGGCGAACTCCGTCCCGGCAGTGGTGGATCGGATCAACAACACATTCCGTCGCGCCGATCAGATCCAATGGTCAACCGGTATTGAACCGAACGATCCGCGCTATGTGGATTACTTCCTGCCGATCGTTGCCGATGCGGAAGCGGGTTTTGGCGGCGTACTGAACGCGTTTGAACTGATGAAATCGATGATTGAGGCTGGTGCAGCGGCCGTTCACTTCGAAGATCAGCTCGCATCGGTAAAAAAATGTGGTCACATGGGCGGCAAAGTTCTGGTGCCGACTCAGGAAGCTATCCAGAAACTGGTGGCAGCCCGTCTGGCAGCCGACGTCATGGGTGTTCCGACGCTGGTTATTGCGCGTACTGATGCTGACGCAGCCGATCTGATAACGTCTGACTGCGACCCATACGACAGCGAGTTCATCACCGGCGAACGTACCAGCGAAGGGTTCTACCGTACGCATGCGGGTATTGAGCAGGCGATCAGCCGTGGTCTGGCCTATGCACCTTATGCGGATCTGGTGTGGTGTGAAACCTCCACGCCGGATCTCGAACTGGCGAAGCGCTTTGCCGATGCGATTCACGCGAAATTCCCCGGCAAACTGCTGGCCTACAACTGTTCGCCGTCATTTAACTGGCAGAAAAACCTGGACGACAAAACCATTGCCAGCTTCCAGCAGCAACTGTCGGATATGGGTTACAAATACCAGTTCATTACCCTGGCGGGCATCCACAGCATGTGGTTCAACATGTTCGACCTCGCACACTCCTATGCGCAGGGTGAAGGCATGCGCCACTATGTTGAGAAGGTTCAGCAGCCAGAATTTGCGGCGGCTAAAGACGGTTACACCTTCGTGTCCCATCAGCAGGAAGTGGGTACAGGCTACTTCGACAAAGTCACTACTATCATTCAGGGCGGCGCTTCCTCGGTGACCGCGCTGACCGGCTCGACCGAAGAATCGCAGTTTTGATTAATGCCCGGTGGCGCTGTGCTTACCGGGCCTACGAAGGGATGTAGGCCGGATAAGCGAACGCGCCATCCGGCATGACGTTGTGCCGGATGGGAGAAGTCGATGACGCGTGGCCTGGAATTACTGATTGCTCAGACGATTTTGCAAGGTTTCGACGCCCAGTACGGGCGTTTTCTGGAAGTCACCTCCGGCGCGCAGCAGCGTTTTGAACATGCCGACTGGCATGCGGTTCAGCAGGCGATGAAAAGCCGTATTCACCTTTACGATCATCACGTAGGTCTGGTGGTGGAGCAGTTGCGCTGCATTACAGACGGCAAAAGTACCGACGCGGATTTTTTACTTCGCGTGAAAGAGCATTACACCCGGCTACTGCCGGATTACCCGCGCTTCGAGATTGCGGAGAGCTTTTTTAACTCCGTTTACTGTCGGTTATTTGACCACCGCTCGCTGACTCCCGAGCGGCTGTTTATTTTCAGTTCTCAGCCAGAGCGTCGTTTCCGCACGATCCCACGCCCGTTGGCGAAAGACTTTTTTCCTGATACCGGCTGGGAGTGGCTGCTAACTCGCGTCCTTAGCGATCTTCCCCTGCGTCTTCCATGGCAGAATAAACATCGTGATATCCACTACATCATCGAACACCTGACCGAAACCCTGGGAACGGATGTGTTGCCAGGCTGCCATTTACAGGTGGCGAATGAACTGTTTTATCGTAACAAGGCCGCCTGGCTGGTCGGTAAGCTGATTACCCCTTCTGGAACGCTGCCGTTTTTACTGCCAATCCACCGGACAGACGAAGGTGAGTTGTTTGTCGATACCTGCCTGACCACGACGGCGGAGGCGAGCATTGTGTTTGGCTTCGCCCGCTCCTACTTTATGGTGTATGCCCCGCTGCCCGCGGCACTGGTGGAGTGGTTGCGCGAGATCCTGCCCGGTAAAACCACCGCTGAATTGTATATGGCGATTGGCTGTCAGAAGCATGCAAAAACGGAAAGTTATCGGGAGTATCTGCTCTACCTGGCCAACTGTGATGAGCAGTTTATTGAAGCGCCGGGGATTCGCGGTATGGTGATGCTGGTGTTTACCCTGCCGGGCTTTGACCGGGTGTTTAAAATCATTAAAGACAAATTTGCGCCGCAAAAAGAGATGTCTGCCGCCCACGTCCGCGCCTGTTATCAACTGGTCAAAGAGCACGATCGTGTGGGGCGGATGGCTGACACCCAGGAGTTCGAGAATTTTGTGCTGGATAAACGGCAAATCGATCCGGCGCTGATGGCGCTGTTATTGCAGGAAGCCCCGGAAAAAATTACCGATCTTGGCGATCAGATTGTCATTCGCCATCTGTATATCGAACGACGGATGGTGCCGCTGAATATCTGGCTGGAGCAGGTCGAAGGTCAACAACTGCGCGATGCCATTGAAGAGTACGGCAACGCGATTCGTCAGCTGGCCGCCGCCAATATTTTCCCCGGCGATATGCTGTTTAAGAACTTCGGCGTCACCCGTCACGGGCGCGTGGTGTTCTACGATTACGATGAAATCTGCTACATGACGGAGGTTAATTTCCGTCATATCCCGCCGCCACGCTACCCGGAAGATGAGATGAGCGCTGAGCCGTGGTACAGCGTATCGCCTGGAGATGTCTTCCCGGAAGAGTTTCGCCACTGGCTATGTGCCGACCCGCGTATCGGACCGCTATTTGAAGAGATGCACGCTGAGCTGTTCAGCGCCGACTACTGGCGTGGTCTGCAAACGCGGATTAAAAACGGGCATGTGGAAGATGTTTACGCTTACCGACGCAAACAGCGTTTCAGCGTGCGTTATGAAACAGACCGTAGGCCGGGTAAGGCGTAGCTGCCACCCGGCAACCCCATCTTAACGAAATCCGCCGTACGCCAGCGTCACTTCTTTCGCCGCTTTGATTGCCATGGCGCCGAACTCGGTCACGCGATCGTCGGTAATACGCGAAATGGGTCCGGAGATGGAAATCGCGGCGAACGGCTCGCGGTGCTCGTCATAAATGCACGACGCCACGCAGCGCAGACCCAGCGCATGTTCCTCATCATCAAAGGAATAGCCGCGCTTGCGCGTCTGGGCCAAATCCTCTTTCAGATGCACTGGCGACACCAGCGTGGCGTGGGTATAAGCGTGTAGTCCTTTGCGGTGCAGCAACCCTGTCACCTGTTCTTCGCTCAGTTGGGATAAAAACGCTTTGCCCGCCCCGGAGGCGTGCATCGGCAGTTTGCCGCCGATAGGCGCGGACATGCGCATCAGTTGGGTGCACTGCACCTGGTCGATAATAATGGCCTGATGATCGCTTTGATCCAGCACGGCGAGGTTGACCGTCTCACCGGAGTCTTCCATCAGCTTGCGCAGGATCGGATGCACAATCGCCAGCAGATTACGACTTTGCAAAAAGCTGCTGCCGACGATAAACGCATGTGCGCCCACGGCCCAATGCCCTAATTCACCGACCTGGCGAACAAATCCCTGCTGCTGCATGGTGGTCAATAATCGGTGAGTCGTGGAGTTTGGCAGGCCGGCCTGCTGCGCCAGCTCGGTCAGCGCCACGCTGCCGTTGGATTCCGCAATCCACTCCAGTAGCTTCAGGCCGCGCGTCAGGGACTGAACCTGCCCGGTTGCGGGCGCAGTAGTAGCGGCGGGTTTTCTACCGCGTTTCGCGGGAACGGGGGCAACCATGGCAGACTCCTTTTCTGTATCGTGGAAATCATTTTCGTTTTATTCAATTATAATGCAAGAATTCCTGTACTGATCGGATGAGTGAAGCTGAACATGTCTCATGTTAGCCGTTGTTCTCTTTTCCGCCTCTCAGGTTTGTGCCAGTATGACCTGTTGAGTTTTTTCGGTCTGGTTGAGCGTTGTCGGGAGCGAGTGTGAGCAGCAAAGTAGAACAATTACGTCAGCAGTTAAATGAACGTATTCTGGTGCTGGACGGCGGTATGGGCACCATGATCCAGGGATATCGTCTGAGCGAAGAGGATTTCCGCGGCGAACGCTTTGCCGAATGGCCGTGCGATCTGAAAGGCAACAACGACCTGTTGGTGCTCAGCAAACCGGAGGTGATCGCCGCGATTCACAACGCCTACTTCGAGGCGGGCGCGGACATCATCGAAACCAACACCTTTAACTCCACGACTATCGCCATGGCGGATTACCAGATGGAATCCCTGTCGGCGGAAATCAACTTTGCGGCAGCCAAACTGGCGCGCGCGGCGGCAGATGAATGGACGGCACGCACGCCGAACAAACCGCGCTACGTCGCGGGCGTGCTTGGCCCAACCAACCGTACGGCGTCTATCTCGCCCGACGTCAACGACCCGGCTTACCGCAATATTACCTTTGATCAGCTGGTGGCCGCCTACCGCGAATCCACCAAAGCGCTGGTGGAAGGCGGCAGTGACCTGATCCTGATTGAAACCGTTTTCGATACCCTCAACGCCAAAGCCGCTATTTTCGCGGTTAAAACTGAATTCGAAGCGCTGGGCGTTGAGCTGCCGATTATGCTCTCCGGCACCATCACCGACGCTTCCGGGCGTACGCTCTCCGGCCAGACCACCGAAGCATTCTACAACTCCCTGCGCCACGCCGATGCGCTGACTTTTGGTCTGAACTGTGCCTTAGGCCCGGACGAACTGCGCCAGTACGTGCAGGAACTGTCGCGTATTGCCGAATGCTACGTTACCGCGCACCCGAACGCCGGGCTGCCGAACGCCTTTGGTGAGTACGATCTCGATGCCGACACCATGGCGGCGCAAATCCGCGAATGGGCCGAGGCGGGCTTCCTGAATATTGTTGGCGGCTGCTGCGGCACCACGCCGGAACACATCGCCGCCATGAGTCGCGCAGTGGACGGACTGCCGCCACGCCGCTTGCCGGAAATCCCGGTTGCCTGCCGCCTTTCCGGCCTTGAGCCGCTGAACATCGGCGACGACAGCCTGTTTGTGAACGTCGGCGAGCGTACCAACGTTACCGGTTCGGCGAAGTTTAAACGCCTGATCAAAGAAGAGAAATACAGCGAAGCGCTGGATGTCGCCCGTCAGCAGGTGGAAAGCGGCGCGCAGATCATCGATATCAACATGGATGAGGGGATGCTCGACGCCGAAGCGGCGATGGTTCGTTTCCTCAACCTGATTGCCGGTGAACCGGATATCGCCCGCGTGCCGATTATGATCGACTCCTCGAAATGGGAAGTAATCGAAAAAGGGCTGAAGTGCATTCAGGGTAAAGGCATCGTTAACTCCATCTCGATGAAAGAGGGGGTTGAGACCTTTATCCATCACGCGAAGCTGCTGCGTCGCTACGGTGCTGCAGTGGTGGTGATGGCCTTTGACGAGCAGGGCCAGGCCGACACCCGCGCGCGTAAAATTGAGATCTGCCGTCGGGCGTACAAGATTCTTACCGAAGAGGTGGGCTTCCCGCCGGAAGATATTATCTTTGACCCGAACATCTTTGCCGTCGCGACCGGGATTGATGAACACAACAACTACGCGCAGGACTTTATCGGGGCCTGTGAAGACATCAAACGCGAACTGCCGCACGCGCTGATCTCCGGCGGAGTTTCTAACGTTTCATTCTCGTTCCGTGGCAACGACCCAGTACGTGAAGCCATTCACGCAGTATTCCTCTACTACGCCATTCGCAACGGTATGGACATGGGGATCGTCAACGCCGGACAACTGGCAATTTACGACGACCTGCCCGCCGAGCTGCGCGATGCAGTTGAGGACGTGATCCTCAACCGCCGTGACGATGGCACCGAACGACTGCTGGAGCTTGCTGAGAAGTATCGCGGCAGTAAAACCGACGACACGGCGAATGCCCAGACGGCGGAGTGGCGCAGTTGGGACGTGAAAAAGCGCCTCGAATACTCGCTGGTGAAAGGCATAACCGAGTTTATTGAGCTGGATACCGAAGAAGCTCGCCAGCAGGCTGCGCGCCCGATCGAGGTGATTGAAGGACCGCTGATGGACGGCATGAACGTGGTTGGCGACCTGTTCGGCGAGGGCAAAATGTTCCTGCCGCAGGTGGTGAAATCCGCCCGCGTGATGAAGCAGGCGGTGGCGTACCTCGAACCGTACATTGAGGCCAGCAAAGAGAAAGGCTCCAGCAACGGCAAAATGGTCATCGCAACCGTGAAGGGCGACGTGCACGATATCGGTAAAAATATCGTCGGCGTAGTGCTGCAATGTAACAACTACGAAATCGTCGATCTTGGCGTGATGGTGCCCGCGGAGAAAATCCTCAGAACGGCGCGTGAAGTGAATGCCGATCTGATTGGCCTTTCCGGGCTGATTACCCCATCGCTGGACGAAATGGTCAACGTGGCGAAAGAGATGGAGCGTCAGGGCTTCACTATTCCGCTGCTGATTGGCGGCGCGACCACCTCGAAAGCGCACACCGCAGTGAAAATTGAGCAGAACTACAGCGGCCCGACGGTGTACGTGCAGAACGCCTCGCGTACCGTTGGCGTCGTCGCTGCGCTGCTCTCTGACACCCAGCGTGATGACTTTGTCGCCCGTACGCGTAAAGAGTATGAAACCGTGCGTATCCAGCATGCGCGTAAGAAACCGCGTACTCCGCCCGTAACGTTACAGGCTGCCCGCGACAACGATCTGGCCTTTGACTGGGAAAACTACACCCCGCCGGTGGCGCACCGTCTGGGCGTACAGGAAGTGGAAGCCAGCATCGAAACCCTGCGCAACTACATCGACTGGACGCCGTTCTTTATGACCTGGTCGTTGGCCGGGAAATATCCGCGAATCCTCGAAGATGAAGTAGTGGGCGAAGAGGCGAAGCGCCTGTTCAAAGATGCCAACGACATGCTGGATAAACTCAGCGCTGAGAAGACGCTGAATCCGCGTGGCGTGGTGGGTTTATTCCCGGCCAACCGCGTGGGTGACGACATCGAGATTTACCGTGACGAGACGCGTACGCACGTCATCAACGTGAGTCATCACCTGCGCCAGCAGACGGAAAAAGTCGGTTTCGCCAACTACTGCTTGTCTGACTTTGTTGCGCCGAAACTGAGCGGTAAAGCGGATTACATCGGTGCTTTTGCGGTCACTGGTGGTCTGGAAGAAGACGCGCTGGCAGATGCTTTTGAAGCGCAACATGACGACTACAACAAGATCATGGTGAAAGCGATCGCTGACCGTCTGGCGGAAGCGTTTGCAGAATATCTGCATGAGCGCGTGCGTAAAGTCTACTGGGGCTATGCGGCGAATGAGAATCTCAGTAACGAGGAGCTGATCCGCGAAAACTACCAGGGGATTCGCCCGGCACCGGGCTATCCGGCGTGTCCGGAACACACCGAAAAAGCCACCATTTGGGAACTGCTGGACGTGGAGGCGCATACCGGGATGAAGCTCACCGAATCCTTCGCCATGTGGCCAGGTGCGTCGGTTTCCGGCTGGTATTTCAGTCATCCGGACAGCAAGTACTACGCTGTGGCGCAAATCCAGCGCGATCAGGTTGAAGATTATGCCTTCCGTAAAGGGATGAGCGTGGCAGAAGTGGAACGCTGGTTAGCGCCGAACCTCGGCTACGACGCCGACTGATTCACAAAACTGTCATCTTTCTTTACAACAAACAGGGCGCTCAATGAGTGCCCTGTCTCTTTATTACGTTTAAACCCTTATACTGAAAGAAGGTTCGCGAGCGCTATTTGCCGACTGGCGGCGTAAACGCCTTATCCGGCCTACAAGGGACATTCTGTAGGCCTGATAAGCGCAGCGCCATCAGACACGCTATCTGCGCCGAGCCCAGGAACATATAACGATAAGGAGTACCTGATTCCGTGTTAACTCTGTTACACCTGCTTTCTGCCGTCGCGATGCTGGTTTGGGGTACGCATATTGTGCGTACCGGCGTGATGCGCGTCTTCGGCGCCCGCTTGCGTACCGTGCTCAGCCGTAGCGTTGAAAAGAAGCCGCTCGCCTTTTGTGCGGGTATCGGCGTGACTGCGCTGGTGCAAAGCAGCAACGCCACCACCATGCTGGTGACCTCGTTTGTTGCACAAGATCTCGTGGCGCTGACTCCTGCGCTGGTGATTGTGCTCGGTGCCGATGTGGGGACCGCGCTGATGGCGCGTATCCTGACCTTCGATCTCTCCTGGCTGTCGCCACTGCTGATTTTTATCGGCGTGATCTTCTTTCTCGGCCGTAAGCAGTCCCGCGTGGGGCAACTGGGGCGGGTCGGTATTGGACTGGGGCTGATTTTACTGGCGCTGGAGCTGATTGTGCAGGCGGTAACGCCGATCACCCAGGCTAACGGCGTACAGGTTATTTTCGCCTCGCTCACCGGCGATATCATGCTGGATGCGCTGATTGGCGCCATGTTTGCGATTATCAGTTACTCCAGCCTGGCGGCGGTACTGTTGACGGCAACGCTGACCGCGGCAGGCATTATCTCGTTCCCGGTAGCGTTGTGTCTGGTGATTGGCGCCAACCTCGGCTCTGGTCTGTTGGCGATGCTCAACAACAGTGCTGCGAATGCTGCAGCCCGTCGTGTGGCGCTCGGCAGCCTGCTGTTTAAGCTGGTGGGGAGCCTGATTATCCTGCCGTTTGTTCATCCGCTGGCCAATCTGATGGATGAACTGCCGCTGCCGAAATCTGAACTGATTATCTACTTCCACGTCTTCTACAACCTGGTGCGCTGCGTGGCGATGGTGCCGTTCGCTGAACCGATGGCGCGTTTTTGTAAGCGCATCATCCGCGATGAACCGGAGCTGGACGCGCATCTGAAACCCAAGCATCTGGACGTCAGCGCGCTCGATACGCCAACGCTCGCGCTCGCCAATGCCGCCCGTGAAGCACTGCGTATTGGTGATGCGATGGAACAGATGATGGACGGGTTGAAGAAGGTGATGCACGGCGAGCCGCGCGAAGAGAAAGAGTTGCGCAGGATGGCGGATGACATCAACGTGCTGTACACGGCGATTAAACTCTATCTGGCACGGATGCCAAAGGATGAACTGGCGGAAGAGGAATCACGCCGCTGGGCGGAGATTATCGAAATGTCGCTCAACCTCGAACAGGCTTCCGATATCGTCGAGCGTATGGGGAGTGAGATTGCCGATAAGTCGCTGGCCGCCCGTCGGGCATTTTCGGTGGAAGGGCTGAAAGAGCTGGATGCGCTTTACGATCAGCTGCTCAGCAATCTACAGCTGGCGATGTCGGTATTCTTCTCTGGCGATGTGACCAGCGCCCGTCGTCTGCGCCGCAGCAAGCATCGCTTCCGTATTCTCAACCGTCGTTATTCGCACGCGCACGTTGATCGTCTGCATCAGCAGAACGTGCAAAGCATCGAGACCAGTTCCCTGCACCTTGCGCTGTTGGGCGATATGCAGCGTCTGAACTCGCTGTTTTGCTCCGTGGCCTACAGCGTGCTGGAACAGCCGGATGAAGACGATGAGCGGGATGATTATTGAGTGAGGTGAAGCGGTAGGCCGGATAAGGCATTTATGCCGCCATCCGGCATCAGACAACAAATCAACTAAAAGCAGTGGCCTGCTTCAACAGCAACCGCCTCTTCACCCGCTTTAAAGATATACGTGGTGTTCGGGCCGCCGAGCACGGACTTACCGTTACTCACCTTGATCCAGTTACCTTCCGGCAAGCCAATCACCGTCAGCTCCGGTGCCACAACCAGCAGTTCGCGGATACGCTGTTCACGCGTTTCGCCTTTGTGGCCTTCCGGCAGCGCGTTGGTGAAATGTGGGTTAATCTGCAGCGGGAACAGACCCAGCGCATCAAAGCCTTTGGGATCGACAATCGGCATGTCGTTGGTGGTGCGGATGGTCTGGCAGGCAAGGTTGGAACCCGCGCTCCAGCCGATGTACAGCGCACCGCGTTTGACGACATCCACGATCGGCGCCAGCAACCCGCGCTCACGACTCTCTTTCAGCAGCTGGAAGGTATTCCCGCCGCCGACAATCACCAGCTCGGCGTTTTCAATGGCTGCAATTGGATCGGTAACGGTATGAATACCGGTAACGTTAACGCCCATTGGCGCAAAGATGGCTGCCGTTTTCGCCGTGTACTCATCCCAGGTTTGCGTCACGCCGGCGAACGGAATAAACACTGCCGTACGGCGACCATTCAGTTGCTCTGCGATCAGCGGCAGCGCATGTTCCATCCAGCCTTTGCCCGGCAGCGTCGAGTTACTCAATAAAAGCAGTTCCATCATTTCTCCATGTAATCAGAAAATTACAAACCGCGCTAATGCTACCACTATCAGCCTGACGCCTTACTGATATGGCTCACGATGTTGGAAGTGAGAGATAGAAGCTGGGACTATTTTCTAAGTGTCAATCCAATACCGAGCGCCTTCATCACTGCCAGCGTGGTTTTCAGCGTCGGGTTTCCTTTCTCACTAAACGAGCGGTAGAGTTGTTCGCGGGATAATCCCGTTTCTGCCGCGATGTTCGCCATTCCTTTAGCGCGTGCCACCACGCCCAACGCTTTTGCAATGTACGTTGCATCGCCTGTTTCGAGGGCATCCGCCATAAATACAGCAATTTCTTCATCATCAACCAGCGCAGCAGCGGGATCGTACTGAGTAAGATTATTCATGGCGGAAGGTCTCCTGATAGTCCAGTGAACGGGCGAGCATTCTCCAATAGGTTTAACATCGCCAGCTAAACCATTCGGCAGTCGAAAAAGTCGTGCGGCAATGAGCGTTTTGGCCCTGCGCGATCCCGTAGATTCTGCTCCCAGTGTTGGAAAACCGTGGTCTGAAGAATTTCCATGATTACGTTCCATGTATTTTATAAACTACATCTTGAATTGACAAGTTGAAAGCAGAGAATAAAAAACTGGGAGGTAAGAGGAAATGCTGGTGGGCGTAAACAGGAAAGCGCCTCGCAATAATGCGTCATTTTTCAGATGTTATGCTTGATTTGGGAAACAATAATAGGGGATAGAGGGGCTTTTTGTCAGGAGCGGAGGCTCGCAGTGTCAGCGGTTTTCTAAAAGTGAATGGATTGTTTTGCAGGGAGTGATACAGCCTGGGCAATAACGGATTATATCGTTGGGTATTACAGTGTGCTCAGGATGCATGAATATAATGGTGAGTTACCACCAAACGAATCGGAAAACCAATACAGGAAAAAACGCTAACTCAGTGATCCGTCTTAGTTGACCACTACACCTTAAGCCCGCAGTTGGAATGCGGGCTTTTCACGTAAGCCTTGCAACGGGTGTTATGGTAAATCGACCAGATGTTGCTCGTTAATATCATTCAGTAAGTTATGGCCCTTTTCAGATACGCGATAATAATTCATCCCACCAGTTGTTCCCGGAACAATGTCCACTAACCCGGCCTCTGATAGATTGGAGACAAGCCTTGCAACGTTGCCAATGCCATCCATTTTTCTGATGCTCATTGCTCTATCAAGGTTGTACCAAGTCCAATTAACATCGTCTCTGGAAGCTAATAATTTCAGGATATTCAGTTCAGTATTATTTACCATAATGGGGCGTCCGGATGGTATAGGTCTTCTATGGCACCGCTTAACTTATAATCTTCAAGGGTGGCTGCTGCCGAAGCGGCAGTAATGAGTAATCCCTTGTTGTCCATGACCTGATCGTAACCCGCTAGAGCATCACCACCGAGTTGTTCTGCCGCCTGATGGAATCCCTCAATGTTGCCATTATAGATGCCGCCAGCCGCCAAAAGCCTCCCGGCTGCTTTACTATTAATAGTTTTACCCGCCTGAGCGCGCTGTATAGGGGCATCGGAATCGTGATGTTTAATTGTCGGAGGCGGCTTCCTTCCTTGATGCTCGTTGAGGCTATATTCGTAGATTTGACGCACTGCCTGCTGAAAACCCTCGCTGTAGATATCCATAAAGCAGTCATAAATCAGATTACTTTCATCATCGAAATAGAACGGATTGCGGAAGTGATCCCATTTTTCCTTAGTGTTAACGCCGACCATCCAGCCGAGCTCCAGATTCCATTTCACCTCATCATAGAGTCCGTCGTATTCAGTAAGACGCTTGCGTTTGTAGGGTTGTGTTGCGAATCGGTGGTAAACCCCTCTCCGTCGCTTCGGGACGCTGTGAGGCAGAATGCGGTTGCGCTGGTCATATTCCAGGTAATCCAGTTCGTAAAAGATGCTCGCCATATCCAGCGCATCTCGTGGCGATAGAATGAACTGAATATCACTTGGAGCCAGTTCTCGCTCAGCATCCCACCTCATGTAAAGAGTGAACATTCCGTTTGTTCCTTATCCCATGTATTTGATAAGGGTTATTTCGTTAAAGCGGCGAAAAATCAAACGGATTGGTTTTTGTGGTTGAGCTATTTTTGGTTTACTGGAAGGAAGAGTCACCATCGCTCTGGCAGCACTATTGCTGCTCAAAGCTGCTCAAAACGCCACGATGTAATTAAGACCTTACCAATGTCCGCAGCCCGCTCTAAGCACACCTCAAGAAAACGATACATAATGCTGATCGCTAGACTTCGATCCCTTTCTGCTTCAGCTCTTTTCTAATCACACGTTTAATCCAGGCTGCCAACGATTCATCGCCATCCTGCCGTTGTGCTTCTTCCATCGCTTTGCGCAGTTCCGGATCCAGACGGAATTGAAACGGGGGATTGCCTCTTCTTTCGTTCATGTGTGTTGACACCTTAATTACACAAGAGTAGTGTGAGTATGTGTGATGACACATTACTCTCACACACCAAAAATGACAACGCCCCGAAAGTGCGGGAACACGATCAGGGCGTCTAACCACAACATTATACGAGGTAATGCTATGGCTGATGCTAATAGTACTACTAACGCCTGTTTTGCGTCTTCTTCTCTCATACCGCAAGCCGATCTGTTTTATTCTCCACTCGCCGAGGCGTTTCGCCATCTTGATTGTCGCCATCTCACCACCGAAGAAAATCTGGCGCTATCGTTTGGCTGTGAAGAGGTGCTGGCAGGGTTGTACCAGACGCTGAATTTTATGGGCGAAAGCCTGCTGACTATGTCAGGTGAAAGTCAGGGACATTTTTCCCATGAGAGCGTATGCCAGTTAGGACACAGTCTGGTAAACATCAGCCAGTTGATTCCCGCGCTGGCGCGGTTGGAAGCGAAAGCCGATCAGACGCTGTTTGCTGTTGCGTAGAACTTAAAAAAGAGCGCCCATCCCCGGCGCTCTGTTCCTGCTCCTTTACCCCGCCCGCGCAAATTCTGCGGCTTCGGCAATCAGCGAGTCATCCGGGCGCACGTCGGTGTACATGGCGAATTGCTCTACGGCCTGTAAGGCAATGACCTCTGCGCCGCTGATGGTTTTTTTACCCAACTGCTGTGCCAGCTTAATCACCGGCGTTTCCGGCGGCAGAGCGACCACGTCAAACACTATGCTGGCGGTCGCAACCATCGCTTCGCTGTAGGCCAGTTCATCACACTCTTTCCCGCCCGCCATGCCGACGGGCGTCACGTTGACCAGAATATCGCAGGCAATTCCATCCGGCTGCGGCTGCCACTGGAAACCGTACTGTTTTGCCAGCGTAGTGCCGCTCTCTCGATTACGTGCGGCAATGATTACATCCGTAAACCCCGCATCGCGAAAGGCGGCAATCACCGCTTTGCCCATGCCGCCGCTGCCGCGAATCATGACGCGTGCGCTGCTATTGAGCTGGTGGCTGGCAATCAGACTTTTTACCGCAATATAGTCGGTGTTAAATCCTGTCAGCGTACCGTTGTCATTGACGATGGTATTGACGGAATCAATGACGCTTGCGGAAGGATCGATGGCATCCAGAAACGGCATGCAGCTCTCTTTAAACGGCATTGAGACCGCGCAACCGCGGATACCCAGCGCGCGAACGCCTTTCACTGCGGCCTCAATATCCTGCGTGGTAAAGGCTTTGTAGATAAAATTTAACCCTAATTTTTCATACAGATAGTTGTGAAAGCGAGTGCCAAAGTTGCCGGGGCGACCGGCAAGCGACATGCACAACTGGGTGTCGCGGTTAATCATGTTAAATTTCCTCGGCGTGAGACAATATGTACTGTTCGGCTTCCTGCGACCAGACCCCCTGATGACGCTCCAGGATATCGCGCAAGGCTGGATCATCAATCTGCGTGAGCGCGGTTAATGGTAAGGCTTTTCCGGTATAAACCAGTTTTTTCCCGCCGCCGATTTTTGGCAGTTCCAGCGTTGTTTCACCTGCCGCATTCAGCCCCAGAATGTGCGTCACCACTTTTGCCGCCTGAACTTTCTTCTCTTCGATCAGTTTTACCGCCGCGCGCATGTCGTCGGTATTGCCGCCAGACGTCCCAACATAATGGGTGAAGGCGTAGTGTACGTCGTAGAAGTTAATCGGCGCGCTAAACTGCTTATCCTGCGGACCAGCAAAGAAGTTCATGCAACCATCGGCAGCCAGCAGGGAAGAGGCCAGCGTAACCAGCTGTTCGTTGGGCACAAACACAAAGATGTCATCAAACCCGTGCCCGCCGCTCAGCGCCATCAAGGTGTCATAACTCGCATCCTGGGCGTGGAGATAATGGATCAACGTTTGTGGTTCTGATGGATAGTGCTTGCGGGCGTAGCTCAACTTGTCGTTATTGGTGTCGGTTACCACCAGCAGCGCCGGGTTAACCGGGCCATGCAGTGCATAGTCGATCGCCAGTAGTCCCATCGGACCGGTGCCGCCGAGTATCAGTGTATGTCCCTGCGGACGAATGCCCATCTTATGGTTATAAGAGCCTTCCTGCAGGTGATAGTTGGCGTTGAATGCGCCAATCACGCAGGATAGCGGCTCAACCAGCGAACCTTCAAAATAGGTTTCACCTTCGTAGGCCAACAGGCAGTCCTGCTCCATGACTTCATCAGGAATGATGACGTGCGTGGCTTCACCGCCCACCCACGGGAAGGAGTAGCCGGGACAGTCCGGGCGATCCGGCAGTTGCAGGTTAGCCTGAATGACATAGCGCTGGCCGGGCTGAAACTTATGCTGCCATTTTTTGCCTACGGCAATAATGTCGCCGCAAAACTCATGACCGATGATGATCGGGTTGGTGGCCACATCGTCCGGCACCTTTTTGTGGTTCTCGCCCTGGTTAGCCTCTTTCCAGGAAGAAAGGCACAGGCTGTCGGTTACGACTGAGGCCAGAATTTCGTCATCCCGCATTTCAGGAAGGTCGAAAGTTTCCAGGCGCAGATCGCGTTTACCATAAAGACGTAAAGCTGTTGTTGTTTGCATTGTTACCACCTCTTCCTCTTTCGAGGACTATTTGTTGAAGTTGCCCCGGCATTGCCGGAGCGAAAAATCAGGACAGGAAGCCCAGTGCGTTACCGATAATTCCCAGCGCAAACAGGGCGAATATTAGCCATACCGGATTAATTTTCTTGTTGAGCAGACGCACCATCAGCAGCGTCAGACCCAACGCCAGCAGGCCGGGGCAGAGTTGGTCGAGAATGTTCTGCACGGTCATGGTGACGGTGGTGCCGTCTGCGCCAGGCGTTTGCGATACCACCAGCGGCACGTTGATGCTGGTCCATTTGGTGACCAATACTCCCATCACAAACAGGCCGAGAATCGATGCGCCTTCGGTCAGTTTCTGCAGCAGGTTGCCGCCCATGTCGCTGACGATGTTGACCCCTTTACGAAAGCCAAGCTGTAAGCCGTACCACTTCATTGCCAGACGTACTGCATTGAAAATAAAGAAGAACAATAGTGGGCCGAGAATGTTGCCGGACAGCGCCAGCGATGCGCCGAGCGCGGCGGTAATCGGGCGCAGCGTTCCCCATACCAGCGGATCGCCGACGCCGGCCAGCGGACCCATCAGCCCAACTTTGATACCGTTGATGGCACCGTCGTCAATTTCCGCACCGTTGGCGCGAGCTTCTTCCATCGCGGCGGTCACGCCAATCACCGGGCCGCAAACGGCAGGTGTGGTATTGAAGAACACCAGGTGCCGTTTGAGTGCTGCAACCTGGTCTTCTTTCAGCGGATACAGGCGCTTGATGGCAGGGATCATGTCGTAGCAAAAGCCCAACCCATGAATGCGTTCAAAGTTGAATGACGCCTGTTGCAGGTTGGAGCGAACGAACATGCTAAACAGGTCGGATTTGGTCAGTTTTTTCTGTTCCATGGCTGGCTCCATTAGTCATCAAGCTGATCGATAGCTTGAGAAGAGGCGGGTTGCGCCTGCGGTTCGGCTTTACGCCACTGTGGGTTCAACTGGATGTAGACCAGCGCGATAATCACGCCAACCCCACCGAAAGCCAGCAGGCTCAAATCGAGATAACCCCCAGCGATAAACCCGAGGAAGAAGAAGGGCATCAGGTACTTCACCCCCATCATGCGCAGCACCATGGCGTAGCCGACCACCACGATAAAGCCACCGGCAATCTGCAATCCGCGGGTGACGAATTCCGGAATGGCATTGAGCATATTGCTGACCATATCGGCGCTGACAAACAGCGAGACGATTAATGCAGGAATGGCAACGCGCAGCGCCTGTACACCGAGAGCGGAAACGTGCAGCATGTCGATGGTACGAAAGCGGGCGTCTTCGGCGGCTTTATCCGCCGCGTGCTGGAACACCACGGTGATGGTACGGGCGAATACCGTCAGTACCTGGCCTGCCGCCGCCACCGGCAGGGCGATGGCGATACCGGTAGCAATGCTTTGCTGACCGACGATAACCAGAATGGCAGAGATAATACTGGCGAGCGCCGAATCGGGAGACTGCGCTGCGCCGACGTTCATCCAGCCAAGAGCGATTAACTCCAGCGTGCCGCCGAGCATAATCCCGGTTTTTAAATCACCGAGGATCAGGCCGATAACGGTACAAGCAATTAGCGGACGGTGGGTCTGGAACTCATCCAGCACGCTGCCCATTCCTGCAATACAGGAAAATAGAAATATGGCGATAATTTGTAGGGTACTTATTTCCATAATATGTCACCTTGTGAATGTGATCATCCCTGCCTGTTAAAGCATAAGTACACAGGCATTTTTATTTATTCAGCGAACGATTGTTCTTCTATTTTTTCGAGAATATTAATAGATGGATCGGATGCGACGACGCGTAAATCCAGCGTGACACCCAGTTTATCTAACTCACGAAACGCATGAATATCGTCGTTATCTAAAGAAACGGCTTTGGTTAATTGTTTTTTACCTGGTCGCCAGGCCATGCCGCCAATATTTAATGTGGTGATTTTTACCCCTTGTTTTACCATTGCTAATGCATCCTGCGGGCGGGTAAATAGATAAAAAACGGTTTCGTTCTGGTATTGCGGATTATGGTAAACTGCGACCGCCTTTTCGATATTAACAACGTTCACTTTCATTCCCGGCGGGGCGGCCTGACGTAATAATGTACGACGTACTTCATCGTTATAAACGTCGTCATTACAGATAATAATCCGTTGGGCATTTGCCACCTTCGACCAGACGGTGGTGACCTGACCGTGGATCAGGCGGTCATCAATACGAGCAAGGGTAATGTTCATCAGAAATCCTCTTCGGCCGTTTCCAGATGTTTCCAGACGACACAGGTTTGTTGAGCAATGGTCGTCAGGTGTTCGCACAGTTCATCCACATTCATGCTGCTTTGGTTGTCTACCAGCTCCAGCGCCAACGGCAGTGATAACCCGCTAATGACCCGTATCGCCGGATTGTGCACTGCCAGCGTCGCGGCAGCATTCCAGGGACTGCCACACTGCAAATCGACGGCAATCAGCCATTCATCGCCAGTGTGAATACTTACTAACTTTTTCAGCTTTTCCACGATGTCGCTGGCGTTCTCTCCGGGGACAAATGCCACGGCTTCAACGTTGGCATCACCGTAGACCATCTGTACCGATTCCAGCATGGCGCAGGCCAGTTTGCCGTGAGCACAGAAGATTGCATTGACCATAAAACCTCCTTAACCGCGCGTTTTTCCGCCAGCAATGTTAGTGGTTACTCCGGTTATGTAACTGGCGCGCTCAGACAAAAGATAACAAACAAAATCAGCGACTTCGCTTAAGCGCCCTGAGCGACCAATTGGAATCGCGTTCTTGGTGTAGCCCTCGCGCAGCTGTTCGACGGTGATGTTGCGAGTCCAGGCCAGCGCTTCTTCATATTCGGGGGTACGCAGTCCGGTTTTTTCCAGAATGCCAGGTGCAATGCCCACCACACGAATGCCGTGTTTGCCCAACTCTTTCGACCAGGAACGGGTAAAGCTATTCAATGCGGCTTTGGTGGCGGCATAGCAACTTTGGCCCTCTGAACCTTCCAGCCCGCTTTCTGAAGAGACATTCACAATCACGCCGTTACGCTGTTTTACCATTTGGCGTGCCGCTGCTTGCGACATTAAGAACACACCTTTCTGGTTGATATTCACCATTTTTTCAAAAGCGGCTTCGTTGAGTTCATATTGCCCGGCGGGGGCTTTTTCATCGACCAGCAGCCGCGGAAAATTAACGCCTGCGTTATTCACCAAACCATCGATACGCCCATAGCGGTGGATAATTTCGGTAACGGTATGATTAACTTCTTTGGCGCTGGAAATATCTGTCGGCCAGAAATGATATCCATTATGGCCTTCATATTTACCGTCACCACCGTGAATATCCGCCATTTGCACATTAGCGCCCTGCGCTAATAACTCTTCAACAATCGCCAGTCCAATACCGGATGCACCACCGGTAACAATAATGACTTTGCCCTGCAAGTTTAACCACGTTTGCATAATTAACTCCCGATTTCAGATAAGGGGATCCCACATAAAATTAATTATGGCAGGACCAATTAGAATTTATTTACTTCAACAATAATTCAGCGGTATGGCTGTTGGTGACTAAACAGTTAATATAATTCCCACGTAATGCGCCTAATATCCCACTGTATTTTTCTTCACCCATTGCAATGCCAATGGAGTAACGCGTCTGTTTTAATTTATTGGTTTCGATGGAGAGCGTCTTTTCACTCATATTGGTTTCTACGGTTACACCGTTGATATCGTAAAAGCGCGAGCAAATGTCTCCGGCGACCCGGCGAGCATGCAGGTCATCACTCTCTTCACTGCCGTAAAAAGCGTGCCAGTTGGCGCCATCACGTATTGCCGGAGATCCAATCCCGACCAGCGCGATGTCCAGATTATCCCAATAAGCGGAAATCGATTTAAAATGTCGTGACTGCATGATCCCGTTACGGATCAGCGGGTTTTCCAGCAGTGCCGGGAAATCTGCCAGGTGTGATTCCCCTTTGAGCTTTGCCGCAGCGCCGTAGGTTAGCGTATTGACGTGGTAGCGGCTTTCAAGCTTGCCGGACGGTCCGCCGATAATCGGCACACAGATCAGCTGGCGCGACTGGCTGGCAGGGGATAACCCTTCCACCAGTCCCCGCACCGCGCGGCCCCATGAGAACCCGATAATGTCCCCAGGTTCCAGTAAGCGTTCCAGCAACTGTGCGCCGTGCACACCCATCATTGCGAGTTGTTCGTCTTCCTGTTCACTGTCGCAGGAAACCACCACCGCTTCTTTCAGGCCAAATTTCTGTTTTAGCTGCTGTTCCAGCCACAGATTTTCGTTGTAGTCGTAATTAATGGCGATGGTGACGATACCCTGCTCGCGTCCACGTTTTAGCAAACGACTGATCGTGGTGCGGTAAATACCCAGCTCGCGGGCGATTTGCGCTTGTGTCATATCCTGTTCGTAATACAGCTGCGCTATCTTTACGATCAGGCGGATATCATCGCTGTTTTCCGTCGCCATTTTTGGACTCCTGCACATTTGTGCAAATCACGAAATTGTCTTCTTGATCTGATATAACCCCAACTGTTCTCCATCTCAAAGCTATTTTCACTTATTTCAGTGCCCTGTAATGACCGATTGTGTTGCACATTTGATGTGGTGATGGTGTGCTGTCGGCACAGATGTGCTTGTCTCTCTAATGTATTGATTCTGCTTGTTTTCACCCAACAAAATTGCAGGGATGGATCGCTGACACTTTTGTGTCAAAAGGTGTGACGGATCACAAATAGTGCGTGGGCAGTCGAACACGATTATTTTTTATCGTCCGCAAGGTAGGGTATATTTCGCTTTTAATACACAAAAGCATTCAAGTTGTATCAAGGCGGCAAGGGAACGAATTCCTGAGAGCATAGATAACTATGTGACCAGGGTGAGTGAGGGCAGCCAACGCAGAGACGGCTTGAAGGATGAAGTGTATACAGGAGAAATTATGCTGCCCGACTCATCCATCCGATTAAATAAATACATCAGTGAAAGCGGAATCTGCTCGCGTCGCGAGGCGGATCGCTTTATCGAACAAGGGAATGTCTTCCTGAATGGTAAACGCGCCACCATCGGCGATCAGGTGATGCCTGGCGACGTCGTAAAAGTGAATGGTCGGTTGATTGAGCCGCGTGAAGCGGAAGATCTGGTTTTTATCGCGCTGAACAAGCCGGTAGGAATTGTCAGTACCACCGAAGACAGCGAACGCGACAACATTGTTGATTTCGTGAATCACAGCAAGCGCGTGTTCCCCATTGGCCGTCTGGATAAAGATTCCCAGGGGCTAATCTTTCTGACCAACCACGGCGACCTGGTGAATAAAATCCTGCGTGCCGGTAACGATCACGAAAAAGAGTATCTGGTGACGGTAGATAAGCCGGTCACTGATGACTTTATCCGTGGGATGGGGGCTGGTGTGCCAATTCTCGGCACCGTCACCAAGAAATGTAAGGTGAAGAAAGAAGCGCCGTTTGTGTTTCGCATCACGCTGATTCAGGGGCTGAACCGTCAGATCCGTCGTATGTGCGAACACTTTGGCTATGAAGTTACCAAGCTTGAGCGCACACGCATCATGAACGTGAGTTTGTCCGGTTTGCCATTGGGTGAATGGCGTGACCTGACGGATGACGAACTGATCGATCTGTTCAAGCTGATTGAGAATTCATCATCAGAAGCTAAACCGAAGTCGAAAGCGAAGCCAAAAGCCGCCACCGCAGGCATCAAGCGCCCGGTAGTGAAAATCGAAAAATCGGCGGAGAAAGAGAAATCGCGCCCGGCGGCAAACGGCAAGCGTTTTACCTCGCCGGGGCGTAAGAAGAAAGGACGTTAACGTCTGCCGCGCGTTGGCGTATTCGCCGACCAGGAGAATGACGCCTCTGAATCCGGTTTATAAGCCTGCTTTTTCTTCAATTGGCGGGCTTTTTTAGCTTCTGCTTCGCGCAAGGCCATCAGTTTATCGATGTACTCTTTCTTGATGCTGTTTGTTTCAGCGTTGGTCAGCAGGCGACCATGTGCAATGCGCGCGCGGTCAAGCAGCGTTTTCAGTTCACGCTGTTCGCGCTCGGTCATCTCTTTTTGGGTAATGCGGGGGAGTGCCATACGGGTGCCCTCTGTTTGCCGATATCCTCAGTGTACGGTAATTCGTGCAGAATAAAACTAATCCTGAAAGAGCCTCGCAAAATATAGCTTGTTGAAGTGACGGAATTTCTATTCTGATTTAGCGTAATGACAGGAAAACGTGTGGGTTACAACATTTTATTGTTTGTATAAAATTTTATACAAGGACGTGTTATGCTTTCAATAAGGCGAGCCTTAAAGCCCATTGTCTGGATTGGCAGTTCATTTGATGATTTACGAAGCTTTCCTGAAGATATACGTAAAACCGCTGGTTTTCACATCGTTTACAGGCGGGATTAGAAGCTGCTGACTGGAAGCCGATGCCAGAGATAGGTCGCGGTGTTGAGGAGGTAAGGCTCAGGTATGAATCTGGCGCATACCGAATCATCTACATTGCTCGCTATGCTAACGCGGTCTATGTATTGCATTGCTTCAATAAAAAGACAAAACGTACTTCTGAGCACGATAACCACATTGCTAAAGTTAGATATCGAACGGCTTTGTAAGAAGACAGGAATCAGAAATGAACAATACCGTTGATAATAAGGTTCGCCATGTAACCTCTCCGGATGTCAATATTTTTGCCGAACTGGGGTTTGCAGAAGCGGAAGCGAAGAGCCTAAAGCATGATGCTGAATGTGAGGTAGAACAACTCATTCTCCTGAAGCAGCAGTTGATGCAAGAAATTTCCGGATGGATTCATGAAAACCATCTGAAACAAGCGGAAGCTGCTGTGAAACTGAATATTTCCCGGCCCCGTGTTTCAGATGTTGTTAATCAGAAAACCAACAAATTTACCCTTGATGCGCTGGTCATGATGCTGGTGAAGTTAGGAAAACCAGTAACAGTTCAGATTGGGTAATATTAGATCTAGATATTGTTTCATTGTATCTGATCGCTGCGAGCGCTTTCCCAGCTCAGCCCGAAACGAGCGAGATACTTGCGCAGGCGGTCTGCATCGTTAGGATTGGCTTTTTTCTGCCGCGAGACGGCAAAAAGCTCGCGTCCGGCTTCCGACAGCGACGCGCAGCGGCGGCACACTTCCAGTACCGTTTCTAACTGGCGGCGATCGAACAGGTCAATGTCCATATTCAGTTCAGGCTGCGGAGTGGCTATCTGCCAACTCTCCTTTAGCAGCGCAATCTCTTCTTCGACAAGGGATAAGGTGATGCGACCTTGTTCGGCAAGCGTCGCCATGCGCGCGATGGATGAACTTAGCTCGCGAAAGTTGCCGCGCCATTGCGCCTGTGGGGAGCAGGCAAATGCCAGATAGGAAGCGCGGGCTTCTTTATCGAAACGGATTTGCGTCTGTTTGCTGCTGGAGAAACGTTGCAGCTCATACTCGACGTTCGGCGCGATATCTTCCCGCCGCTGCGCCAGACCGGGCAGAGCGAAGCTCCACATATTGATACGCGCGTAGAGATCCTCGCGAAAGCGGCCTTCAGATACCCATTGCCGCATGTCGCGATGGGTGCCGGCAATCAGCTGAAAATCGCTGCGTACTTCTTTGTCTGACCCAAACGGGAAAAAGGTTTTTTCTTCAATCGCTTTTAGCAGCATGGCCTGCTCATCCAGCCCTAATTCGGCGATCTCATCGAGAAACAGCACGCCGCCATCGGCCTCTCGCAGTAATCCGCTACGCGCCGTGAGTGCACCGGTAAAGGCTCCCTTCACGTGACCGAACAGCGTGGACATCGCATTGTCGCCGCGCAGGGTCGCGCAGTTAACCGCCACCAGTTTTCCCGCTACCAGATGCCGCGACTGGCGTAGCTGGAAAATGCGTTTCGCGAGGAAGGATTTGCCCGCGCCGGTAGGGCCGGTGAGCAGGATCGGGTCGGTCGAACGCAGAGCGACCCGCTCAATGCGATCGATCAGTTTATTGAAGGTGGCGTTGTGCGTATCAATCCCGGCTTTCAGAAAAGAGACTGACTGCTGCTGTTCGCGCTGAAAACGGCTGGTGAGCGTGGCGTAGCGGCTTAAATCGAGATCGATAACCGAGCAGACGCCAGCGGCGACGACCTCATCTGATGAACCGCGTGGCGCCGGGCTGGTTTGCAGCAGGCTGGCGGGCAGGTAGCGGGCTTCCGTCAGCAAAAACCAGCAGATTTGTGCCACGTGAGTGCCGGTGGTGATGTGCACCAGATACTCTTCGTTTTCCGTATCAAATTCATAATGCGTGGCAAAGTCGAGAAACGCGGCGTAGACCTCTTCAAAGTCCCACGGATCGTTAATGGTGACGGCATGCGGGCGAACCTGGGTGTGCGGCGAAAGCAGCGCGACGTCTTCAATCAACCGTTGCGCCATGCTCTCATCGCGTGGCTGGTGGAGGAGTTCCAGCCTGTCGACAGGGAAATCGGGTTGTTGGCATAGCCCAACCGTGGGTCGCCACTTCTTAAACCGATTGGCCCGCTTGCCGCGCTTATCGAGCACCGTTCCCAGTACGCCAATCACTACCCGTCGCTTTTTCATAGTTTATCCAAAAAGATAAATAAGAGAATAAAAGATAAAAAAATTAACCCGTTGAGACAACCGCCATTATTGGCGTTAATAATTAAAATCATAAAAATCAATCAATTAAAAATTAAATATGCCTGTTTTTATTCCTGGCACGCTTCTGGCAATAACACTTGCGTCAATCACGCTGAAAGCGCAGGGGGTTAAACCCCGCCGGCACGTCAGGAACGGCACAGGCTGTTTTCCGGGAGTGTTCCGTCAGCCGATGACACACAGTGGGTTCGATTCCCAATTTCATCCCCGAATGAAAACTGGTTGTTAATCATAGAAATAAAGCGGAGTGATGTGCAGTTAGCACGCTCCAGAACAGGCTGCCGGTAATGATGCCGTGTGACAGGCAAAAAGGAATTCCCCTGTCGCTTCGCCCCTGCACCCGCGCCTGACTCACAATAAGGAATAAAAAATGATGAAAAAAATCACTATTCGTAAAGGCCAGCTTGGCCTGTTATCCCGACAGGGTGATTACTATCAGGTACTGGATGCAGGTGAACACCGTTTGCCATGGTTTAACACTCCGGACGTTCTGGTAATCAATACCGATGGCAGCGAAATTCCGGAAGCGCTCGCGGAGTATTTACGTCGCTTCCAGCCTACATGGGTGGAGCAGTACTGTGTGGTAGCTGATTTAACCGATACTGAAGCAGGTGCGCTGTATGTGAACGGCGTCTTGCAGGAAATTTTGCCACCGGCAACGCGCCGTCTGTACTGGCAGGCCGATGAAGCGCTGAAGCTGGTACGGATGGATACTCGTCAGGTTTTGGTTCCTGTTGACGTGATGAACGCGGTGTTACAGCCACGTCGCAGCGGTGCGGTGAAAGGTCGCGAAGCTATCTTAACGGTGCAGGTCCCGGCGTGGCACGTCGGTGTACTGAAAATTGATGGTGAAACTCAGGCGCTGTTGCTGCCGGGGTTAACAGCATACTGGAAGGTAAACCATCTGATTGAAGCGGAAGTGGTGGATACCCGTTTGCAGGTGCTGGAGGTTGGCGGTCAGGAGATCCTGACCAAAGATAAGGTCAACCTGCGTTTAAACCTGGCGGCGAACTGGCGTTATAGCGATGTGCTGCTGGCATTTGGTCAACTGACTAAACCGCTGGATCACCTTTACCGTGAGTTGCAGTTTGCGCTGCGTGAAGCGGTGGGAACGCGCACGCTGGACGAATTGCTGGAAGATAAGCAGGCGATCGATGAAGTGGTGAGCGCGCAGGTGAAAGCCCGTATGACGCCGTTTGGTATTGAAGTGGCTTCACTGGGGGTGAAGGATATTGTCCTGCCCGGCGATATGAAGGCTATTTTATCGCAACTGGTTGAAGCGGAAAAATCCGCCCAGGCCAACGTGATCCGACGTCGTGAAGAGACGGCCGCCACGCGATCGCTGTTAAATACGGCAAAAGTGATGGAAAACAACCCGGTAGCGCTGCGCTTAAAAGAACTGGAAACCCTCGAAAGAGTTGCTGAGCGTATCGATAAAATCTCGGTGTTCGGGGGCCTGGATCAGGTGCTGCACGGCCTTGTGAACATAAAAGGATAAGAATAATGAGCGACAACACAGTGGACGGCGCAATGCGTGAAAGGGTATTGCGCCAGCTAAAAGAGGTTGAGCAGCGCTATGGCGTCAGGGTGCTGTATGCCTGTGAATCCGGCAGCCGTGGCTGGGGATTTGCCTCGCCGGACAGCGACTACGACGTGCGATTTCTCTATGTTCATCCCCCTGAATGGTATCTGCGGGTCGAAGCGCCACGCGATGTTATCGAGCTGCCGATAGATGATGAGCTGGACGTGTGCGGCTGGGAATGGCGCAAGGCGCTGGGGTTACTCAAAGGCGCAAACCCGACGCTTATCGAGTGGCTGGATTCGCCGGTGGTCTACCAGCAGGATGAAGTGACCGTTTCGGCGCTGAAAGCGTTGGTGCCCAAATGGTTTTCTCCGCTACGTGCCCGCTGGCACTACTACTCGATGGCGCGGAAAAACTTCCGCGGTTATTTGCAGGGTGACGACGTGCGATTGAAGAAGTACTTCTACGTTCTGCGACCCCTGTTGGCGGTGCGTTGGGTGGAAGCGGGCAAGGGCGTACCGCCGATGCGTTTTGCCGACCTGCTGGCGGGAAGTGAACTGGATGCGCCATTGCGTCATGAAATTGATGAGCTGTTGGAGCGCAAGCAGTGTGCGGGTGAAGCGGAATACGGCCCGCGCCGTCCACTGTTGCATGCGTTTATCCGCGCCGAGCTGGAAAGAGGAGAGATTCCACCGGCGTTACCGGATTGCCGGGAAGGCGATGTCAGGGAGCTGGACAGATTGTTATATGAAACGGTGATGCGCTGAAAATGCCCGATGGCCTAAGAACCATCGGGCGTTGACGTCTACTTATTCGAACAAATTATGGTGCAGCTTCTGTACCACCTGCTCCGCTTCAGTACCGGGTACCAGGAAGCACAGGTTATGGCTGGACGCGCCGTAGCAAATCATTCGAATGTTGAACGGCTCCAGTACGCCGAACACCTCTTTACCCACGCCACAGGCTTTGGACAGGTCATTGCCAATCAACGCCACCAGCGCCAGGCCTTCTTCCACTTCAACCCGACACAGGGCAGACAGTTCCATCAGCAGAGACTGTGTTAACAGTGTATCGCCGGTGGACGTTGAACCAGTGGTATCCAGCGTCAGCGCCACGCTGACTTCGGATGTGGTAATTAAATCGACCGAGATATTGTGGCGTGCCAGGATGCCGAACACTTCCGCCAAAAAGCCGCGAGAGTGCAGCATATTCAGGCTATGCAGTGTCAGCAGCGTCTGCTTACGGCGTAATGCCAGCGCCCGGAACAGCGGTGGATTCGCGGTTTTATTACATACCAGCGTACCGCCTGCTTTTGGATCCTTACTGGAGCCCACAAATACCGGAATATCGCTACGTACGGCTGGCAACAGGGTTGCCGGGTGCAAAACTTTCGCGCCAAAGGTCGCCATTTCCGCGGCCTCTTCAAAGGCGATTTCATCAATACGCTGTGCAGCCGGAACTACGCGTGGATCGGTAGTGTAGATGCCGGGAACGTCGGTCCAGATATCAACGCGCGTTGCGTGTAGGGCTTCTGCCAGTAAGGCGGCGGTATAATCGCTGCCGCCACGTCCCAGCGTGGTGGTGCGGCCCTTGCCTTCACTGCCGATAAAGCCCTGAGTAATCACCAGACCTTCGCTCAGACGCGGGGCCAACTGGAGCGTTGCCAGTTCAGCCAGCGCCGTGACGTCGGGTTCTGCACGACCAAAACGATCGTTAGTGCGCATCACTTTACGCACGTCAAACCACTGCGCTTGCACGTTGCGTTCACGCAGGATCTCGACGAACAGCAGGGTAGACATCAGTTCACCGTGGCTGACCAGTTCGTCGGTCAGCGCGGTTGAGGTCGCCAGTGACGCCGCTTCTGCCAGTGTGGTGATGTTTTCCAGCAGACGTTCGATCTCTTCACGGATCACGTTTGGATAACGCAGGCGTTCCAGAATATTGAACTGAATTTGACGAATGGCATCGAGTTTTTCGAAGCGCGCGGTTGGCTCCAGCCCTTCAGCCAGTGCGACCAGCAGGTTGGTGATTCCCGCAGAAGCGGAAAGTACCACCACACGGACGTTAGCATCAGAAAGCACTACATCAGCGCTGCGATTCATGGCATCAAAATCCGCCACGCTGGTACCACCAAACTTGGAGACAACTACATCAGTCATAACTACCTCGTGTCAGGGAATGAATAGAGCGACCATGGCACATAAGGCAGAACGAAAACCGGTGCAGGCGCAAATGCAAATACCGTATTTATAAATAAAATGTGTAGCTTGCACTGTCAACGCTGGGATTATGCGGATTTTTCATGCTGCAACTGCGTTGAGTAACGGTACTAATAACAACGCTGATAACCGCTATACTTTTTAGCCACGTTTGGCGGATGCCCTGGCAATGGCATTAAAACAATCACACTTTTCTGTGACTGGCGTTACAATCGATCTCAGTCACAATTCTCAAAATCAGAAGAGTATTGCTAATGAAAAACATCAATCCAACGCAGACCTCAGCCTGGCAGGCACTACAAAAACACTTTGAAGAAATGAAAGACGTTACTATCGCGGATCTTTTCGCGAAAGATAGCGATCGTTTCACTAAGTTTTCCGCGACGTTTGACGATCTGATGCTGGTGGATTTCTCCAAAAACCGCATCACTGAAGAGACGCTGGCTAAACTGCAGGATCTGGCGAAAGAAACCGATTTGGCGGGTGCCATCAAGTCCATGTTCTCCGGTGAGAAAATCAACCGTACTGAAGACCGTGCCGTGCTGCACGTGGCGCTGCGTAACCGTAGCAATACGCCGATCATCGTTGACGGCAAAGATGTGATGCCGGAAGTGAATGCGGTACTGGAGAAGATGAAATCTTTCTCTGAAGCGATCATCTCCGGAAGCTGGAAAGGCTATACCGGCAAAGCCATCACTGATGTAGTAAACATCGGTATCGGCGGTTCTGACCTTGGCCCGTTCATGGTGACCGAAGCGCTGCGTCCGTATAAAAATCACCTGAACATGCACTTTGTGTCGAACGTCGATGGTACGCACATTGCCGAAGTGCTGAAGAAAGTGAATCCGGAAACCACGCTGTTCCTGGTCGCTTCCAAAACCTTCACCACCCAGGAAACCATGACCAACGCCCACAGCGCGCGCGACTGGTTCCTGGCGACCGCTGGCGACAACAAGCACGTAGCCAAACACTTCGCAGCGCTTTCCACTAACGGTAAAGCGGTTGGCGAGTTTGGTATTGATACAGCCAATATGTTCGAGTTCTGGGACTGGGTTGGCGGTCGTTACTCCCTGTGGTCTGCAATCGGTCTGTCCATCATCCTGTCCGTAGGCTTCGACAACTTTGTTGAGCTGCTCTCCGGCGCGCATGCGATGGACAAACACTTCTCCACCACCCCGGCTGAGAAAAACCTGCCGGTGCTGCTGGCGCTGATCGGTATCTGGTACAACAACTTCTTCGGTGCCGAAACCGAAGCGATTCTGCCGTATGACCAGTATATGCACCGTTTCGCGGCCTACTTCCAGCAGGGCAACATGGAATCCAACGGTAAATACGTTGACCGTAACGGCAATGCGGTGGATTACCAGACTGGCCCAATCATCTGGGGTGAGCCGGGTACTAACGGCCAGCATGCGTTCTACCAGCTGATCCACCAGGGTACCAAAATGGTGCCGTGCGATTTCATCGCGCCGGCAATCACCCACAACCCGCTGTCGGATCACCATCCGAAACTGCTGTCTAACTTCTTCGCGCAAACCGAAGCGCTGGCTTTTGGTAAATCTCGTGAAGTGGTTGAGCAGGAATATCGCGACCAGGGTAAAGATCCGGCTACGCTTGAGCACGTTGTGCCGTTCAAAGTGTTCGAAGGTAACCGTCCAACGAACTCCATTCTGCTGCGCGAAATCACGCCGTTCAGCCTGGGTGCGCTGATTGCGCTGTACGAACACAAAATCTTCACTCAGGGCGCGATCCTGAACATCTTCACCTTTGACCAGTGGGGCGTTGAGCTGGGCAAACAGCTGGCGAACCGCATTCTGCCAGAGCTGAACGATGATAAAACTGTTTCTTCCCATGATGTTTCTACTAATGGGTTGATTAACCGTTACAAAGCCTGGCGCGCCTGATGGCGCTGCGCTTATCCGGCCTACAGGCACATATCCTGTAGGCCGGATAAGGCGTTTCGCCGCCATCCGGCATTAATGAAATAAAAAAGCCGATATTAATATCGGCTTTTTATAAGATTACTCCAGGATATCTACGTTTTTACTTCACCCTTTAATTGAGCTTAATCCTAAAATAATTTATTCAACGTTATCCTGTTTCTGATATTTTCAGATTTACCGGATATTGTATTTTTATTATTATATTTTAACTCTTTGAATTAAGTTGTTTTTATTATTTGTTGTTAATCATATTTTCTCTCGTTATCTAATTGTCCTAAATTCCCTCTCGACCTAATTTGCATACTTCGCTTGTGTATACTCGATCTCGCCCGAAATTCTTTTGGGTAAATCTCCATTCATACAATGAAGGGAATTTGTGATGAAAAAAGTTCTGTATGGCCTTTGGGCTATATCTGCGCTTGCGGCGACCTCTGTCTATGCCGCCCCCGTTCAGGTGGGTGAGGCTGCAGGGTCGGCTGCTGCGTCGGTTTCGGCAGGAAGTTCCTCCGCAACCAGCGTGAGCACCGTAAGTTCTGCGGTGGGGGTTGCCCTGGCGGCGACCGGCGGCGGCGATGGTTCTAATACCGGAACCACAACTACCACAACCACCAGTACCCAGTAATAAAGGTACGTTTAATTCTAACCACACTTCGGTGTGGTTATTTTGGAATTGCCAAAAGTCTGTGGGATTTGTAGGCCGGGTAAGCGTCGCGCCACCCGGCAATAATGCGGAGAAACGTCGTGAAGCGACCAGCGATCATAATGGTTTGCCTGCTACTGCAGGCGTGCTCAGCCACTACCGAAGGGCTGGGTCATTCGCTGTGGGATAGCGTGTTTGGTACTCCCGGCGTACAGATGACGGACGATGAAATTCAAAACATGCCTTACGCCAGCCAGTACATGCAGCTCAACGGCGGTCCCCAACTGTTTGTGGTACTCGCGTTTGCAGAAAACGGACAGCAGAAGTGGGTGACTCAGGATCGGGCTATTCTCGTCACGCAGCATGGGCGCATTGTGAAAACACACCTTGGCGGGGACAACCTAATCGAGGTGAATAATCTGGCGACAGACCTGCTCATCAAGCCAAATCAGATAGTCGACGGCGCAACTTGGACCCGCACGATGGGCTGGACTGAACATCAGCAGGTAAGCTATGCCACCGCGCGCTCGGTTTTCACATGGGATGGCGCCGACACCATCAAAGTCGGCAGCGATAACACGCCGGTACGGATCCTTGATGAAGAGGTCACCACCGATCAAACGCGCTGGCATAACCGCTACTGGATCGACAGTGAAGGGCAGATTCGCCAGTCGGAACAGTATCTTGGCGCAGGTTTCTTCCCGGTGAAAACCACGCTGATTAAGGCGGCAAAACCATGATGAAACAAATGATTACTGCGCTGACATTCAGCCTGTGCGCGGCATCTGTTTTTGCTGCGGGCAGCGTAAAAGTGATTACGACAGGTAGCACAGAAGCAAAAACGCTGACCGGGGCTGAACATCTGCTCGACCTGGTTGGAGAGCCGCGGTTAAGCAATAGCTGGTGGCCAGGCGCGGTTATCAGCGAAGAGCGGGCAACAACTGAGGCACAACGTCAGCAGCAGGCATTACTGGCTCGTCTGGCGACGTTGAGCGCTGAAGCAAGCGGTGATGCTGCTGGCGCTATCAACGCATTACGCCAGCAAATTCAGGCGCTGAAGGTGACCGGTAGACAGACGATTAATCTCGACCCGGATGTAGTGCGTACCAGTGAGCTAGGTAACCCGCCGTTGCAGGGCAATTACACACTGTGGGTCGGACCGCAGCCCACGGATATCACGCTGTTTGGTTTGCTAAGCCACACAGGTAAACAGCCGTTTATACCCGGACGTAATGTTGCCAGCTATCTCGATGGGCAGCATCGGCTCAGCGGCGCGGATCGTAGCTACGCCTGGGTTGTCTATCCCAACGGACGCACACAAAAAGTACCGGTCGCCTACTGGAACAAACGTCACATTGAGCCGATGCCCGGCAGCATCATTTTTGTCGGGCTGTCGGACTCTGTCTGGAGCAGCACCCCGGATGAAATCAATGCCGACATTCTTCGCACCCTGACCCAGCGGATACCCGAATAATGAGAAAAACTTATCTGCTCAGCCTGTTGGCGCTGGGTATCAGTGCGGCCTGTCACGGTGAAGCGTATCCTGCGCCGATTGGTCCTTCCCAGTCCGATTTTGGCGGCGTGGGGCTGCTGCAAACCCCAACCGCACGCATGGCGCGTGAGGGCGAAATGAGTCTTAACTACCGCGATAACGATCAGTACCGCTATTACTCTGCGTCGGTGCAGCTCTTCCCGTGGCTGGAAACCACGCTGCGCTATACCGATGTGCGTACCAAACAATACAGTAGCGTGGAGTCGTTTTCTGGCGATCAGACTTACAAGGATAAGGCTTTTGATCTCAAACTACGTCTGTGGGAAGAGAGCTACTGGATGCCGCAGGTGGCAGTTGGCGCGCGAGATATTGGCGGAACGGGCCTGTTCGATGCGGAGTATATTGTGGCGAACAAAGCCTGGGGACCGTTTGATTTCTCACTCGGTCTTGGCTGGGGATACCTCGGGACCAGCGGCAACGTCAGCAATCCGTTTTGCTCATACAGCGATAAATTCTGTCATCGCGATAACAGTTACAAGCAGGCGGGTTCCATTGACGGCAGCCAGATGTTCCACGGCCCGGCGTCGCTGTTTGGTGGCGTGGAATATCAGACACCCTGGCAGCCGCTGCGTCTGAAACTGGAGTATGAGGGTAATAATTACCAGCAGGATTTTGCGGGCAAGCAGGATCAGAAGAGCAAGTTTAACGTCGGCGCTATTTATCGCGTCACCGATTGGGCCGACGTTAACCTCAGCTATGAGCGCGGCAACACCTTTATGTTTGGGGTCACGCTGCGGACTAACTTTAACGATCTGCGACCACACTATAACGACAACGCCCGCCCGAAATATCAGCCGCAGCCGCAGGATGCGATCCTGCAACATTCGGTAGTGGCGAATCAGCTAACGCTGCTGAAATACAATGCCGGGCTGGCGGATCCTAAAATCCAGGTGCAGGGCGATACGCTGTATGTAACAGGCGAACAGGTGAAATACCGTGATTCGCGCGAGGGGATCGAGCGTGCCAACCGGATCGTGATGAACGATCTTCCTGACGGGATCCGCACGATCCGTATTACGGAAAATCGCCTTAACTTGCCGCAGGTGACGACCGAAACAGAGGTTTCCAGCCTCAAGCGCCATCTGGAAGGCGAGCCCTTGGGCCATGAGACTCAACTGGCGCAAAAACGCGTGGAGCCCGTGGTGCCGAAAACGACCGAGCAGGGCTGGTATATCGATAAGTCGCGCTTCGATTTCCATATCGATCCGGTGCTAAACCAGTCGGTGGGTGGCCCGGAAAATTTCTATATGTATCAGTTGGGCGTGATGGGTACGGCGGATTGGTGGGTGACCGATCATCTGCTGACCACCGGGAGTTTGTTCGCCAACCTCGCCAATAACTATGACAAGTTTAACTACACCAACCCGCCGCAGGATTCGCATTTGCCGCGTGTGCGTACCCATGTACGTGACTACGTGCAAAACGATGTTTACGTGAATAACCTGCAGGCCAACTACTTCCAGTCACTCGGCAACGGCTTTTACGGACAGGTTTACGGCGGCTATCTGGAGACCATGTACGGCGGGGCGGGGGCAGAAGTGCTGTATCGCCCGCTGGACAGCAACTGGGCGTTTGGTGTTGATGCCAACTACGTGAAACAGCGTGACTGGCGTAGCGCGCAGGACATGATGAAATTCACCGACTACAGCGTGAAGACCGGGCATTTGACCGCGTACTGGAATCCTTCTTTCGCCCAGGATGTGCTGGTGAAAGCCAGCGTGGGTCAGTATCTGGCCGGGGATAAGGGCGGAACGTTGGAGATCGCCAAACGCTTCGACAGCGGTGTCGTGGTGGGTGGTTATGCGACTATCACTAACGCCTCGCCGGATGAGTATGGCGAGGGTGATTTTACTAAAGGGGTGTACGTTTCCGTGCCGCTGGATCTGTTCTCGTCTGGTCCGACCCGCAGCCGTGCGGCGATTGGCTGGACGCCGTTAACACGTGATGGCGGTCAGCAGCTTGGGCGTAAGTTTGGTCTGTACGATATGACCAGCGATCGCAGCGTGAATTTTCGGTAATCGAGCCGTTTGCCAGCCGGATGGCGCTACGCTTATCCGGCCTACAAAGTGCCTGTATTGCAGGCCGGATAAGGTGTTTACGCCGTCATCAGGGAAGTTACAGGCGACGCAATAATTTTGCCGGGTTTCCCGCGTACACGCCTTTCTCGGTGATTGATTTGGTCACTACGCTTCCTGCGCCGATGACCGCGCCATCGCAGACAGTGACCGCCAGAATGGTCGCTCCACTGCCGATCGAAACATCGTCGCCAATCGTAATGCGTCCCCAGCTGTTGCGGTCGGCGTTGGGTTTTCCTTCGCGGAACATATCGTTGGCGAACATCACGCCATGCCCGATAAAACAGCGGGAACCGATGGTGACATATTCGCAGATGAAGGTGTGCGACTGAATTTTGCTGTCTGCGCCAATCTGCGTGCTGCCCTGGATTTCAACAAATGGTCCGACAAAAACGTTGTCTCCCAATGTGCAATCGTAGAGATTGGCGGGTTCATAAATCACCACGTTCTCACCGCAGGTAACGTTGCGGACAGCGGATTGTCTTAGCTGCATAATTCATCCTGTGAAATGTATCGTGGCATTCATCATTCTCCGTTGACCTTTCTTGCACAAAATATAAACAAAAAATGTAGATCTCTGTCACATTTTTGCGTTATACAGGAACCTCGCCACTGAGTAAGAGGTGCTGCTATGACGTCGCTATCTCGTCCGCGCGTGGAGTTTATCTCCACTATTTTACAGACCGTGTTGAATCTGGGACTGCTGAGTCTGGGCCTGATCCTGGTTGTATTCCTCGGGAAAGAAACGCTGCATCTGGCGGACGTGCTGTTCGCCCCGGAACAAACCAGCAAGTATGAACTGGTGGAAGGGCTGGTGGTTTACTTCCTCTACTTTGAATTTATCGCGTTGATTGTGAAGTACTTTCAGTCAGGGTTTCACTTTCCGTTGCGCTACTTTGTCTATATCGGGATCACCGCGATTGTGCGGTTGATCATTGTCGATCATAAAGCGCCGATGGATGTGCTGATCTATTCTGCAGCGATCCTGCTGCTGGTGATCACCCTGTGGCTGTGTAATTCCAAACGGCTGAAGCGAGAGTAAAAGACAACACGCCGCAATCGGGCTGCGGCGTGTAGACGTAGTTAATTATTGGCAAATATCTTAATCAGGCTGGTACTACTTGCTTTCATTTGCTGCTTCCATCATGAGCTGTTGCTGCTTTTCTTTGGATAAGCGAGCAATGCCAAAACCAGTGAACCCCCATAACGTCGCAAAGAAAATGCCACTCCAGCAGAGAATAGCCCACGGAAGATAGCTTAATGTTGCAACACCAAGCGTACCTGCCATGTAGGCTCCCGCCGCAGTCCAGGGCAGAATCGGCTCGAATATGGTGGCAGAGTCTTCTACTGTCCTTGCCAGATTTTTTGGGTGTAACCCGCGCTCAATATAAGCGCTTCGTAGCATTTCAATCGGAATCAGGATTGAGATCTGACCATTACAGGTCACGCTAATCATTGTTAAACCACAGGCAATAGTCGCAAGAATCATGGTACCTGTGGAATGAACTAATTTAAGTAGGTTGTGGACAATGACTTCTAAAGCACCGCTCAGAGCCAATGTTCCCGCAAATGAAAGGGCGCAGAAACAAATCAGCAGCGTACTCATCATCGAGTTCATGCCACCACGGTTAAGCAAATTACCCAATAGGGGATTAACATCTTTATCGGCAAGCATTGAAACGTTAAATCCGTCTACGGCGCTTTTTACAATATCGTGCAGAGTGAAACCCTGAATGACGCTGGCGTTGATCATGGCAACCAGTGCCGAAACTAACATAATTGGAATGGTTGGTTTCTTGGTAATCGAGCCGTACAGGACAATAGCAATGGGTAACAGTAACAACAAATTAAAATGGTAAATACCCTTTAATCCCTCTGTAATTAACTGAACTTTATCGGGAACGGTCGAGCCGCCGAGATCGCCATTCATACCATAGAGAGTCATGACAACAGCAGAAAGGATCAAGGAAGGAAGGGTTGTGTAAAGTAAATGAGCGATATGTTCATAGAGATCTATCTGGGCGGCCATCGCTGCCAGGTTAGTGTCACCAGAAAGGGGAGACAGTTTGTCCCCGAAGTAAGCTCCCGCCACAATAGCGCCAGCAGTTGCTGCCAGATTAGCCTCCATTCCGATGGCCACGCCCATAAACGCTACACCGACTGTGCCCGCTGAGCCCCAGGATGTTCCTGTGCACACAGAGACGACTGCAGTGACAAGCAGGGCTGTCACATAGATCATTGAAGGGTTTATCAGATTAAGGCCGTAATAAATCATCAGCGGAATAGTACCGCCTATCATCCATGTCCCAATCAGTAGGCCCACGCTGATCAAAATTAAGAGAGCGGGCATCGTTTTGGCGATTTTCTGCGAAATTGATTCAAGGATTGCGTTGTAGCCGTACCCCAAACGCTTAACCAATAGTGCCGCAATGACGGTCGAAAGGACCATTAATGGCTCAGGTGGTAGATCGAAAGCCGCATAACCGACCCCCAGCAATAAGACCATCGCCAGTATCGGTAACATTGATTCCACCAGAGTTGGTGTTCTTGGAGTATTGTTATTATTCATGGAGGGAAACTCCTTTAGTGTAGGGTATGCTCTGATAAATCCGTTCAAATGCTTCTTTAAGAATGGTTCTCGGCGTGGCAATGTTCACACGGAAAAAACCAAGTCCTTCATCGCCAAAATCTGATCCCCAACTCATCTCAACACCTGCGAGCGAAACAAACCAATGGCGTAGCTGCTCTTCGCTGATGTTCATCGCTCGGTAGTCAATCCACAACATGTAAGTTCCGCCACCAGAGGCTAAAACCCAGTCTGGAAAATGAGTCTGGCAAAAGGATTGAACCCAACTCCTGTTTTCGGCTAAATAATCTTTTAATGCTGCTAACCAAGAATCACCATGGCGGTAAGCACAGAGAAATGCAGGAACAGAGAAATAACCAGGATTATGGATACCTGCTGCAATAAGAGCTGATTTAAACTTTTCTCGATACTTATCATTAGCAATAACAATATTGGCGATTTCAAGTCCGGCCATATTGAATGTTTTTGCCGGAGATGTACAAATAAACGAGTTTTGTGCAACGTATGAACTTATCGAAGAAATTGTTTGATGTTGTTTTTTGATGAAATTGAAGTCTGCATGAACATCATCAGAAATAATAAAAACGTTGTATTTCTCTGCTAATGAAGCTATTTTTCTTAGATTATCTTCTGACCAGATTGTTCCTGTTGGATTATGCGGCGATATTAGAATGAAACAACAAGCCGTTTTAAACTTATCTTCGAGATCCGCAAAGTCTATTTCATAGGAGCGGTCACGATAAAGCAACGCACTTTCCAGCAATACTCTATGGTTGACTTCAACTGCATGGCTAATAGGATGATAGGCTGGTGCCAGGCTGACAATAGCATCTCCCGGTTGGGTAAAATTCTGGATATATAATGAAACGGCTTGTACCACTCGTGGGCAAAAAACAATGTGTTCAGGGTTGACCTTCCACGAGTAATGGCGTTGATACCACTGTGCTGTCACTTGCTGCCAGTCATCACTTAATAATGTATAACCGTAGATACCTTTCTGATTTGCGACTGATAATTCAGAAACCATAAAATCAGCTACCGGGATATCCATATCAGCTACAGATAGAGGGATGATTTCACGCCCCTTGTTATTATATTTAGCGCTATAGGTTCCGTCGCGTGAAATAACTTTATCAAAATTATAAACTTTCATATTTGTTACTCGCCCGATTTCATCTTTAGAGTAATGTAATATTTCGAGGGTGGAAGTGTTATTCTGTATTTTGTTTTCGTCATTATGAAAATTTGCATATGTGATGCTTATCACAAAGATGTTAACTATCTGTCAATAAAAATAATCCGGCGAATGTAAACGTTTTACATCGCTTAACAGCCTGTAATTTACATAAAAAAAGGGCGCTCCGTAGAGCGCCGAATAACAGTCACAGGTTGGGATAACATAAGTTGAGGGTTGCAGTGGCATTGCCCGTTGCCGGGCAGTTACTTCGGTAAAACTTAACCTTTCACACCACCTGCCGTCAGTCCGTTGACCAGCCAGCGCTGCGCCAGCAAGAACACCAGAGTGATCGGAATGGCTGAAAGTACAGCTGCGGCGGCAAAGTCGCCCCACAAATAGTTCTGTGGATTGAGGTACTGCTGCATACCTACCGCGAGGGTATAGCTGTTCACATCACGCAGCAGCAGTGACGCGACCGGTACTTCGGTAATAGCGGCAATGAAAGACAGAATAAACACGACCGCCAGAATCGGAACGGAAAGTGGTAGCAGCACCAGGCGGAATGCCTGCCACGGCGTTGCGCCATCCAGCGCGGCCGCTTCTTCCAGCGAACCGTCGATGGTTTCGAAATAACCCTTAATCGTCCATACATGCAGCGCAATACCGCCAAGATAGGCGAAGATCACGCCGCCGTGCGTGTTCAGGCCGATAAACGGAATATACTGGCCCAGGCGGTCAAACAAAGCATACAACGCGACCAGAGACAGCACCGCCGGGAACATCTGGAAAATCAGCATCCCTTTCAGCAGGGTTGCTTTGCCCGGGAAACGCATACGGGCAAAGGCGTAAGCACAGGTGGTGGAAAGCGTCACGATACCGATCGCGGTAATGCTGGCCACTTTCACAGAGTTCCACAGCCACAGCAGTACCGGGAACGGCGGCGGCGTCACACGGCCATCCGCGTGTTCAACGCTAAAGCCCAGTGCCAGTTTCCAGTGTTCCCAGGAGATGTTTTCCGGGATCAAACTGCCGGTGGCAAAGTTGCCTTCGCGCAGCGAGATAGCGATAACCATCAGCAACGGGAACATGATCGCCGCGATGAAAATCAGCAGCAGCAGGTGCGTTGTTAAGAGACGCAGTTTCTGAGATTTGGGTTGTACCATAGCCATGTTCGTTGTCTCCCTTAATCAAACTTCATACGTGTGGCTTTCAGGTTCACAATCGCCAGCGCTCCGACCAGCAGGAAGATCAGCGTGGCAATCGCCGCCGCCAGACCGAAGTCCTGACCACCGCCGCCTTCAAAGGCAATACGGTAGGTGTAGCTCACGAGCAGGTCGGTATAACCGGCTGGCGTGGTGGTGCCGAGTCGGTCCGGGCCACCGTTGGTCAACAGCTGAATCAGCACGAAGTTGTTAAAGTTAAAGGCGAAGCTGGCGATCATCAGCGGTGTCAGCGGCTTAATCAGCAGCGGTAGCGTTATCTTAAAGAAGTTCTGGAACGGACCTGCACCATCCATCGCCGAGGCTTCATACAGATCGTCAGGAATCGCTTTCAGCAGACCCATGCACAGGATCATCATGTATGGATAACCGAGCCAGGTGTTGACGATAATAATCATCGAGCGTGCGGTGGTTGGGTCGCTGAACCAGGCCGGTTTGATACCAAACAGTGCGCTCAGCATCATGTTGATTTCACCAAAGCTCTGGTTGAATAAGCCCTTGAAAATCAGAATCGAGATAAACGACGGTACGGCATACGGAAGAATCAGCAGGACACGGTAAATCGCTTTGCCTTTGAGAGACTCCCACTGTACGAGACAGGCCAGCACCATCCCCACAGCAACGGTGAGGATCACAGTCAGAACGGAGAAGACCACCGTCCAGACAAAGATGGCGAAGAACGGTTTCTGGATGCCTTCGTCGGTAAACACGCGAGTGAAGTTATCCCAGCCGATGGCAACGGTATAGCCTGGACTGAGTCTTTCGCTACCCCAGCTACCGTCAGCGTTAATCGCTTGATAATAACCAATATCGTTATTGGCGCGGTATTTTACGCCGCTCTGGCTGTTGGTGAGCGTACCGTCATCAGCGAGCGTATAAAGTGGCTGCGTGCCGGAAAACTGGCGCAGTGAACTCATAATCACTTTGCTTTCATCCGGCAGGATGGCGGTCAATTGGGTTAATGCCTGGCGATTTTGCGTGATGATGCGCAGCGTTGCACGCTCGCCCGCTGGCAGCGCTTCGGCTTCTTTCAACTGCAGTTTCTGTTCGCCGCCAAATTTAAAGGCGTCGGAGAGATAATTCTTGCCGGTTTCACCGTCGGTGAGAGCCAGTTGCCACTCATCACCCGCCGGATACAGGCCAAAGTTGTAGGTTTTCCCAGCCTGATACGAACGATCCATCAGGACTTCCTGAGCACGTTCAAAGGTCAGCTGGTTGGTACTGCTGTAGTTGGTAAAGGCAATGGCGATCGTACAAATCAGCGGAAACAGGACAAACAGCCCCATACCGGCAACGCCCGGGTAAACATAGCGCCAGGCATAGGCTTTACGGTTAGCGAAAATATACAGGCCAGCAGAGCTTAAAATCAGCGTCATGATGGCAAACAGGTACTCCCCCTGAGCGTACATCAAAACAACAAGGTAACCGACCAGCAGCCCAAGCAGACCCATCACTGACCATTTCAGCGTGTCGCTTTGCCACCAGTGTTTCTTTTTAATGACATCCATGGGGATCTTCCTCTTTACGCTTTATCCTTCGCACTACCTCTTTGTTGGCTGCGGAAGCTCACCCCAGTCACTTACTTATGTAAGCTCCTGGGGATTTGCCTCCTTGCCGCCTCGATGTAGCGCGAATGATTTCGCGTAACAACGTATTCAATAAACCTGATTCCCTAAGAGATAAGGGAAACCGTATTACTTGGTGATACGACCTTGTGCATCTTTCAGCGCGGCATCGACGGTCTGACGGCCGCTGGCTGCGTTGATCACTGCGGTACGAACGGCATACCAGAATGCGGACATCTGTGGGATGTTCGGCATGATTTCGCCTTTCTGGGCGTTATCCATGGTGGCGGCGATGCGCGGGTCTTTTGCTAACTGATCCTGGAAGGATTTCAGCGCAACGGCGCCCAGCGGCTTGTCCTTGTTCACTTCATCCAGACCCTGATCGGTCAGCAGGTAGTTTTCGAGGAACTCTTTCGCCAGTTCTTTGTTCGGGCTGGCGGCATTGATACCGGCGCTCAGAACGCCAACAAATGGTTTAGACGCTTTACCTTTGAAGGTTGGCAGCAGCGTGACGCCGTAGTTGATTTTGCTCTTGTCGATATTGGACCACGCCCACGGACCGTTGATGGTCATCGCGGTATCGCCCTTGTTAAAGGCCGCTTCGGCGATGGAGTAATCCGTATCCGCGTTCATATGTTTGTTCTTGATCAGGTCAACCAGGAAGGTCAGGCCCGCTTTCGCGCCGGCGTTATCCACGCCCACGTCTTTCACATCGTACTTGCCGTTTTCAAACTTGAATGCGTAACCGCCGTCGGCGGCAATCAGCGGCCAGGTGAAGTACGGCTCTTGCAGGTTGAACATCAGCGCGGATTTACCTTTCGCCTTCAGCTCTTTATCCAGTGCAGGAATTTCTTCCCAGGTTTTCGGTGGGTTTGGCACGAGGTCTTTGTTGTAAATCAGCGACAGCGCTTCAACCGCGATCGGGTAGGCAATCAGTTTGCCGTTATAGCGTACGGCATCCCAGGTGAACGGATAGAGTTTGTCCTGGAACGCTTTGTCAGGCGTGATTTCAGCCAGCAGGCCAGACTGAGCGTAACCGCCAAAACGGTCATGAGCCCAGAAGATGATGTCCGGGCCGTCGCCGGTCGCGGCAACCTGCGGGAATTTCTCTTCCAGTTTGTCCGGGTGCTCAATAGTGACTTTGATCCCGGTGTCTTTCTCGAATTTTTTGCCCACTTCAGCGAGGCCGTTATAGCCTTTGTCGCCGTTAATCCAGATAACCAGCTTACCTTCTTCAATCTTGGCGAGAGCCGAGGCGGAAAACATCATCGTCGTCAATGCAGACAATGCGAGGATGCGTGCGCCAGTTTTGATTTTCATAGTTCCCATCCTGTTTGGTGATTTTGCAGAGGTGGCTTAACGGTTACTAGTTTCTTTATACGACAACCTCTTTCCATCCTCCTTACCCCTACGCCCCACCCGCTCTTTATGTGATCTGTGTTACATAAATGTGAGTATTGCGTACTGGCGCACATAAAAACCCACCGATTTTTGCAGGCTGCATCACGAAATTCCTCTGAGGCGGGTAGCCCGGGTCTCAGACGCTGCTCTCTCATCCTCCCGCCTCCTCCCCCATAAAAAAGCCGGGGGGTGGAGGATTCACGCAGTCAAGTGATCGCGCATAGTCAGCCCATCATGAATGTTGCTGTCGATGACAGGTTGTAACGAAGGGAGAAGGGCATGGCGAGCGTACAGCTGCGAAATGTAACGAAAGCCTGGGGTGACGTGGTGGTATCGAAAGATATCAATCTCGACATTCACGAAGGGGAATTCGTGGTGTTTGTCGGACCGTCAGGCTGCGGTAAGTCGACCTTGCTGCGTATGATCGCCGGGCTTGAAACCATCACCAGTGGTGACTTGTTTATCGGGGAGACCCGGATGAACGACATTCCGCCCGCCGAACGCGGTGTGGGTATGGTCTTTCAGTCCTACGCGTTATACCCCCATTTATCTGTCGCGGAAAACATGTCATTCGGCCTCAAACTGGCCGGGGCGAAAAAAGAAGTGATGAACCAGCGTGTGAACCAGGTTGCGGAAGTTCTGCAACTGGCACACCTGCTGGAGCGTAAACCAAAAGCGCTTTCCGGCGGACAACGTCAGCGTGTGGCGATTGGCCGTACGCTGGTCGCCGAACCGCGTGTATTTCTGCTGGACGAACCGCTGTCAAACCTCGACGCCGCGCTGCGCGTGCAGATGCGTATTGAAATCTCCCGCCTGCATAAACGTCTTGGTCGCACGATGATTTACGTCACCCACGATCAGGTCGAAGCGATGACCCTGGCTGACAAAATTGTGGTGCTGGATGCCGGTCGCGTAGCGCAGGTCGGTAAACCGCTGGAGCTATACCACTACCCGGCTGACCGCTTTGTTGCCGGGTTTATTGGCTCGCCGAAGATGAACTTCCTGCCGGTGAAAGTCACCGGGACGGCCATCGATCAGGTGCAGGTTGAACTGCCTAACCGCCAGCAAATATGGCTCCCGGTAGACAGCCATGCGGTGCAGGTTGGCGCCAACATGTCTTTAGGTATCCGCCCGGAACATCTGCTGCCCAGCGATATCGCCGATGTCACCCTCGAAGGTGAAGTGCAGGTGGTCGAGCAGCTTGGTCACGAAACACAAATTCATATCCAGATCCCCGCCATCCGTCAAAACCTGGTTTACCGCCAGAACGACGTGGTGTTGGTAGAAGAGGGTGCCACATTCGCTATCGGCCTGCCGCCAGAGCGTTGCCATCTGTTCCGTGAGGATGGCAGTGCATGTCGTCGGTTGCATCAAGAGCCGGGTGTTTAAGGTATCCCATTAAAAAAAAGCGCAAAACCGTCAAGGTGAAGCGTTTAAAGAAAAGCAATGATCTCAGGAGATAGAACGATGATTACTCTGCGCAAACTCCCTCTGGCGGTTGCTGTGGCGGCAGGCATTATGTCTGTTCAGGCAATGGCTGTGGATTTCCATGGCTATGCACGTTCCGGTATTGGCTGGACGGGTAGCGGCGGTGAACAACAGTGTTTCCAGGCAACCGGCGCCCAAAGTAAATACCGTCTTGGTAACGAATGTGAAACCTATGCGGAAATTAAACTAGGTCAGGAAGTGTGGAAAGAGGGCGATAAGAGCTTCTACTTCGACACTAACGTTGCCTATTCCGTCGCACAGCAGAATGACTGGGAAGGGACTGACCCGGCCTTCCGTGAAGCCAACGTGCAGGGTAAAAACCTGATTGAATGGCTGCCAGGCTCCACTATCTGGGCAGGTAAGCGCTTCTATCAGCGTCATGACGTTCACATGATCGACTTCTACTACTGGGATATTTCAGGTCCTGGTGCTGGTATTGAAAACATCGATCTGGGCTTCGGTAAACTGTCTCTGGCCGCGAGCCGTTCACAGGAAGCGGGTGGTTCATATGCTTTCAGCAGCCAGAATATCTATGATCGTACCAAAGACACCGCCAACGACGTATTTGACGTTCGTTTAGCACAGTTGGCAACTAACCCGGATGGGATGTTGGAACTGGGCGTTGACTATGGCCGTGCGAATACCACCGATGATTACCACCTGGCAGACGGCGCATCTAAAGATGGTTGGATGTTCACCGCTGAACATACCCAGAGCATGCTGAAGGGCTACAACAAGTTTGTTGTTCAGTACGCGACAGATTCTATGACCACTCAGGGTAAAGGTCTGAACCAAGGGTCTTACGGTTCATCCTCCTTCACCGTTACTAACCCAGACGGTAGTAAAACGAATTACGCCAATAACGTTATTAATAACAACGGTAGCCTGTTCCGCGTACTTGACCACGGTGCAATCTCCCTGGGCGACAAATGGGATCTGATGTACGTCGGTATGTACCAGAACCTCGATATGGATAACGACCTGGGGACCGAATGGTACACCGTCGGTATCCGTCCGATGTACAAATGGACACCGATCATGAGCACCCTGCTGGAAGTCGGTTACGACAACGTCAAATCTCAGCAGACTGGCGATCGCAACAGCCAGTACAAAATCACCCTGGCGCAACAGTGGCAGGCTGGCGACAGCATCTGGTCCCGCCCGGCAATTCGTGTCTTTGCAACCTATGCCAAATGGGATGAAGAGTGGGGCTACGTTAAAAATGGTAACGACGTAACCAAATACGCCGCTGCAACGAACTCTGGTATCAGCACAACCAGCCGTGGCGACAGCGATGAGTGGTCCTTCGGTGCCCAGATGGAAATCTGGTGGTAATTCAGCACTAACCTGACGTAAAGACCGAAAGAGGGGCGCCAGCCCCTCTTGATTACGGTTTAGCGCGCTATTGCCTGGCCACCGCTGAACCCATGCTATCTGAGGTGATAACAATGAAAATGAAGAAAAGTCTCGTTGCCCTTTGTTTATCTGCAGGGTTATTTGCCAGCGCGCCTGGCATCAGCCTGGCCGATGTAAATATTGTTCCGCAGAACACCACCGCGGCTCCAACTATTCCCACTGCTGCGCTACAACAGCTAACCTGGACGCCGGTTGATCAATCTAAAACCCAGTCAACACAACTCGCGGCAGCGGGTCAGCGTCTGGATGTTGCTGGTATTACTGGCCCAGTCGCTGCGTACAGCGTACCCGCGAATATTGGTGAGTTAACCCTGACGCTGACCAGTGAAGTCAACAAACAAACCAGTGTATTTGCACCAAACGTTTTAATTCTTGATCAGAACATGACGCCATCTGCGTTCTTCCCCAGCAGCTATTTCACCTACCAGGAACCCGGCGTGATGAGTGCCGATCGTCTGGAAGGCGTAATGCGTTTGACGCCAGCGCTGGGCCAGCAAAAGCTCTATGTTCTGGTCTTTACCACAGACAAAGATCTCCAGCAGACCACGACCCTGCTTGACCCGGCAAAAGCCTATGCCAAGGGTGTAGGTAACGCTGTTCCGGATATCCCTGACCCGATCGCCCGTCATACCACCGACGGTCTGCTGAAGCTGAAAGTCAAAACCAGTTCCTCCTCCAGCGTGCTGGTAGGGCCGCTGTTTGGCTCATCCGGCCCAGGCCCTGTCACGGTGGGTAATACCGCAGCGCCTGCAGTTACTTATGCGGCTCCGGCGGCAGCCGTTGCTGCTCCAGCGCCACAACCGGTGAAGAAAAGTGAGCCGATGTTAAATGACACGGAAAGTTATTTTAACCAGGGCATTAAGGATGCCGTGGCGAAAGGCGATGTCGATAAAGCGCTGAAGCTGCTTGATGAAGCTGAACGTCTGGGATCCAAATCTGCCCGATCCACCTTTATCAGCAGTGTAAAAGGCAAGGGGTAAACGTCTCCCCGCAGTGCTGATTTTGCAACAACTGGTGCGTCTCCTGGCGCACCTTTTTTTATCCTTCGGTGCTAATTGTTACACTTATGTTGCTCTGACGATCACTTAATTGTGTTTGCTCACCCCGTAATGCATTTTCTGCGATACAATGCCTTCAGGTTATAAATCGGAGAGTAAGGCATGCCACACCCTGCGTTAACGCAACTGCGTGCGCTGCGTTATTTTGATGCGATCCCGGCGCTGGCCCCCCAACTGCTCGACTGGTTGTTACTGGAAGATTCCATGACCAAACGTTTTGAGCAGCAGGGGAAAAAGGTCACCGTAACGTTGATTCGCGAAGAATTCGTTGGGCAAAATGAGGTGGCTGAAGAACTGACGCTGCTGCCTAAAGAGTCTCGCTATTGGTTACGTGAAATCCTGTTATGTGCGGATGGTGAACCCTGGCTTGCCGGACGGACCGTGGTGCCTGAATCAACCTTGTGCGGCCCTGAACTGGCCTTACAGAACCTGGGGAAAACCCCGCTCGGACGCTACCTGTTTACGTCATCGACATTGACCCGAGATTTTATTGAGATTGGCCGCGATGCAGCGCTATGGGGGCGTCGTTCCCGCCTACGGCTGAGCGGTAAGCCGCTGATGCTTACCGAACTTTTTCTGCCTGCATCGCCGTTGTACTGAGAGGAAGATAAAGATGGAGTGGAGTCTGACGCAGAATAAGCTGCTGGCGTTTCACCGCTTGATGCGTACGGATAAGCCGATCGGCGCCTTACTGCTGCTCTGGCCAACGCTATGGGCATTGTGGGTGGCGACCCCAGGCATGCCGCAACTGTGGATCCTGGCGGTATTTGTCGCCGGCGTTTGGTTAATGCGCGCCGCTGGATGCGTGGTAAATGATTATGCCGACAGGAAGTTTGACGGACACGTTAAACGCACCGCGAATCGACCGCTGCCGAGCGGCGCTGTCACCGAAAAAGAAGCCCGAACGCTGTTCGTCGTATTGGTGTTGTTGGCCTTCCTGCTGGTTTTGACGCTCAACACGATGACCATTTTGTTGTCCGTTGCGGCGCTAGCGCTGGCGTGGGTCTATCCCTTCATGAAACGCTACACGCATCTGCCGCAGGTGGTGCTGGGCGCGGCGTTTGGCTGGTCTATACCGATGGCGTTTGCCGCCGTGAGCGAGTCTGTACCACTGAGCTGCTGGCTGATGTTCCTCGCCAACATTCTCTGGGCGGTGGCCTATGATACACAGTATGCGATGGTTGATCGGGATGATGACCTGAAGATTGGCATTAAATCGACCGCGATCCTGTTCGGCCAGAACGACAAACTCATTATTGGTATTCTGCAGGTCGGTGTACTGGTGCTGATGGCGCTGGTTGGGTGGCTGAACGAACTGGCGTTAGGCTATTACTGGTCTTTGCTGGTGGCGGGTGCGCTGTTTGTGTATCAGCAGAAGCTGATCGTTAATCGTGAACGTGATGCCTGTTTTAAAGCGTTTATGAACAATAATTATGTAGGCCTGGTGCTGTTCCTGGGACTGGCGATGAGCTATTGGCATCTTTGATTTTGGCTTAGCCTGCGAAATAAAAAACCGGTCATTTCGACCGGTTTTTTTATGCTTACTCGCTCTGTGTGGCGCTCTCGATGGTCAGACGCACATCCGATGTGACCAGTTCGGCCAGCATCTGATAGATCTTCATCGTCTCTTCCGGCTCGGCATCACCGGTGTCGCTGATGAATCCCTCGTCACGCAGCGTCAGCACCAGAGAGCTGAACACCGCTTTATCGAAGAATTCCGGCGCGTTAATGCCGTGCAGCACTGAGAGGCGTTGTGCCACGGTGCGGCTCTCTTTCTCCAGCGTACCGCGGTTGATGGACGGGTTGGCGCTAAGTAGCCAGAAGGTGATAGCGTAGCGTTGCAACGTCTCGCGAGCACCCGCAGCCAACAGCTGCAGCGTACGGGAGCGGGCAGGATTAATATGCAGCTCGCCATCCTGTAGAGTAATCAGTCCCTGGCGCTGCATTTCGCTGGCCAGTTCGTCAATCACCCCGGCAAGCTCATCGCGCTCCCAGCGCAGGAACAACTCGGCTTTCAGCATCGGGTACAACGCATCAATATGCTGCTGTAGCGCGACGCGTGAAATACGACGATGCTGAGTCACAATGGCTGCCATCAACGAAGGCAGAACCAGCATATGCGCAATGTTGTTGCGGTAGTACGTCATCAAGACCGCCTGCTCGCGCGGCAGAATAATGATGTCACCGATGGTGTCTTTCTCGACCTCAAACTTGTTCATCTGCAAGGCGTGGTCGATCAATTCACTGGCGCTCTGCGCAGGAACGGTTGAGTCCGCCGCGTACGGCACGTTGCGCAGCAGGCTCAGGTAGCAGTCGAGCTGCTCGGTTAACTGTTCACGGGTCAGAGAGCGCTGGCGGGAAGCCAACAGCGCAGTACAACACAGGTTCATGGCGTTGGCCGCGCCAGCGTTGTTAATGCGTACCATCAGATCGGCAGCAATGTTATTCACCGTCGGCGTCAGCCAGGCCGGACGGATAGACTCGATAGGGTCAATAGATTCACGCCATTCTGGCACATGCTGGTTGAGGTAAGTCATCAATGGCATTGGTTCACCAAAGTTGACGTAGCCCTGACCCAGGTTACGCAGCTTGCTTAAGCCACGCAGCATTTGTGGCAGACTTTCTTTCTCTTTCGTCGCGCCACGCAGCTCTTTGGCGTAGGTGCCCACTTCCATTACGTGCTCGTAGCCGATGTAGATCGGTACGAGAGTAATAGGACGCGTACCGCCGCGCAGCATCGCCTGAATAGTCATCGACAGGGTGCCGGTTTTCGGGTCGAGCAAACGACCAGTACGTGAACGTCCACCCTCGACAAAGTACTCAACCGAGTAGCCGCGGCTGAACAATTCGCCCAGGTATTCGCGGAATACGGTGGAGTAGAGCTTGTTGCCCTTGAAGGTACGACGAATAAAGAATGCGCCCAGACGACGGAAAATCGGCCCCGCTGGCCAGAAATTCAGGTTGATACCGGCTGCGATGTGCGGCGGAACCAGACCCTGGTGGTACAGAACGTACGACAGCAGCATATAGTCCATATGGCTGCGGTGGCACGGAACGTACACGATTTCATGCCCATCGTGCGCCAACTGGCGTACACGTTCAGCATTGTGAACGTTAATCCCCTGATACAAACGGTTCCAGGTAAAGCCCAGAATACGGTCCGTCAAACGGATCATTTCGTAGGAGAAGTTGGCGGCAATCTCTTCCATCAGCGCAATGGCATTTTGCTGCGCTTTTTCGTGGGAGATTTTTTTACTGCGCGCTTCATCTTCTACCGCGCGAGCGATCGCTTTTGAAGCTAACAGCTTATTAAACAGATCCTGGCGGGCAGGGAGGCGCGGGCCGACAGCGGCCAGGCGCTGGCGAGCAAAGTGCATACGCGCCACGCGTGCCAGCTTCTGGGCAATGATCTTATCCGTACCGTGTTCATCCGCCATACGACGCAGAGAGACTGACGGGGAGAAGCGGACAAAACTGTCGCGACCCAGCCAGGACACCGCAAAGAATTTCTGTACGCCGTTTAGCATACGTAACGGCGGATTAACTTCACCTTTTTCACGCCCTGGCGCACGGCCAAACATCACCGAAACCGGCACCATCTGCACATCCAGGTCTGGATTGCTGCGATGTAAGTCGAGATAGTTATGGAACAGCTTGATGGACTCTTCTTTTGGCGTGTAATAGGTGAACACACGTGGGCCGCCGTGAATAAACACGTAGCGCGGCAGTAAAGTCCCGTCTATCTCCAGCGGTTCCAGGGGATCGGGGAGATCGTGCACCAGACATTGGGCACGCAGCGTCAGCAAGTCTGCTTTTGAATTGTACGGTAGGACGTACATAATGGGACGAGACGTATCGAGTCCCAACTCCGGGGCAGGTTCTGCCGGAATAGACTTGCTTTTTACCAGGACGCTTAATGGTAAATTCAGTAATTTGTAGTAAATTCGTGGCCAGCCGGACATAAACGATGTAAAGCCTCTGGTTAATAATGCAAATGCGCTGCAAGGATATCAGAAAGTTTAGTGAATTTCTGTGGTATCCGGTCATACTTCGCGCTGCTTTGCCACACCCTGAAACAAACGGGGTAACGTTACAATGACATTGACGCTAATAATGTAAAAAGGTTCTTTTTGATGGCCAATAATACCACTGGATTTACCCGAATTATCAAAGCTGCAGGCTATTCCTGGAAAGGTTTTCGCGCCGCATGGATCAATGAGGCGGCATTCCGCCAGGAAAGCGTTGCCGTACTACTGGGCGTAGCCATCGCCTGCTGGCTGGACGTCGATGCGATTACCCGCGTGCTGTTGATTGGTTCCGTGATGCTGGTGATGATCGTTGAAATCCTCAACAGTGCGATTGAGGCGGTGGTTGACCGTGTTGGCTCTGAGTATCACGAACTTTCCGGTCGGGCGAAAGATATGGGGTCGGCGGCAGTGTTGCTGTCTATTTTCGTTGCTCTGATCACCTGGGGCATCCTGTTGTGGTCGCATTTGCGATAAGGATTCCACATCTTTATAAATCTCCTGTTTTTTGTGCAGTTTGCGGTTCCAAAATCGCCTTTAGCTGTATATACTCACAGCATAACTGTATATACACCCAGGGGGCGGAATGAAAGCGTTAACGGCCAGGCAGCAAGAGGTGTTTGATCTCATTAGAGATCACATCAGCCAGACAGGTATGCCACCGACGCGTGCGGAGATCGCGCAGCGTTTGGGGTTCCGTTCCCCAAACGCAGCTGAAGAACATCTGAAAGCGCTGGCGCGTAAAGGTGTGCTGGAAATTGTATCTGGCGCATCGCGCGGTATTCGACTGCTGCAGGAAGAAGAAGAAGGATTACCGCTTGTCGGCCGCGTGGCGGCAGGCGAGCCACTTCTGGCGCAGCAGCACATCGAAGGCCACTACCAGGTCGATCCCTCATTGTTCAAACCGAACGCCGATTTTCTGCTGCGCGTTAGCGGTATGTCGATGAAAGATATTGGTATTATGGACGGTGATTTACTCGCGGTGCATAAAACTCAGGACGTGCGTAACGGTCAGGTTGTTGTTGCCCGTATTGATGACGAAGTTACGGTTAAGCGCCTGAAAAAGCAGGGCAACAAGGTTGAACTTCTGCCAGAAAATAGCGAATTTAAACCTATCGTTGTCGACCTGCGTGAGCAAAGCTTCACCATTGAAGGGCTGGCGGTAGGTGTCATTCGTAACGGTGAATGGCTCTGATTTTCTGCTGAATCTCTGTAGGCCGGATAAGACGATTACGTTGCCATCCGGCAATGTGCCCGGTAGCGCTGCGCTTGCCGGGCCTGCATCACATTGTCCAGTACGTCTAACTTCTTCTCAGGCCCTCCTGTATGCCTTTCTTTACCTCTTCTGATAAAGCACTCTGGCACCTCGCCTTACCGATGATCTTCTCCAATATCACTGTTCCCCTGCTGGGACTGGTGGATACCGCGGTGATTGGTCATCTGGATAGCCCGGTCTATCTTGGCGGTGTTGCGGTTGGTGCTACGGCAACCAGTTTTCTCTTTATGCTGCTGCTTTTCCTGCGCATGAGCACCACGGGTCTTACTGCGCAGGCATTTGGTGCGAAAAATCCTCAGGCGCTGGCGCGCGCACTGGTGCAGCCGCTAATGCTGGCGCTGGGCGCGGGGTTGCTTATCGCACTGTTTCGTACGCCGATTATCGATGTAGCGCTGCATATTGTCGGGGGAAGTGAAGCGGTACTGGAACAAGCCCGGCGTTTCCTTGAAATCCGCTGGCTCAGCGCACCCGCCTCGCTGGCTAATCTGGTGCTGCTCGGCTGGCTGCTTGGCGTTCAGTATGCGCGTGCGCCGGTTATCCTGTTGATTGTTGGCAATATTCTTAACATTGTGCTCGATTTATGGCTGGTGATGGGCCTGCATATGAACGTGCAAGGTGCGGCACTGGCGACGGTGATTGCTGAATATGCCACCTTACTGATCGGCCTGATGATGGTGCGCAAAGTCCTGCATATGCGCGGAATTTCGCTGGCAATGCTGAAGCAGGCGTGGCGTGGCAACTTCCGCCGTTTGTTGGCGCTTAACCGTGACATCATGTTGCGCTCGCTGCTGCTGCAGCTCTGTTTTGGCGCTATCACGGTGCTGGGTGCACGTCTGGGAGGCGATATTATTGCGGTTAATGCCGTTCTGATGACTCTGCTAACCTTTACCGCCTACGCGCTGGATGGATTTGCCTATGCCGTGGAAGCGCATTCGGGCCAGGCCTATGGGGCGCGAGATGGTGGCCAGTTACTGGACGTCTGGCGGGCGGCCTGTCGGCAGTCCGGTATTGTGGCTATTCTGTTTTCTCTGGTTTATGCCCTGTTTGGCGAGCAGATTGTTGCGCTACTGACCTCGCTGCCGCAAATCCGACTACTGGCCGATCGCTATCTCTTCTGGCAGGTGGTGTTACCGCTGGTGGGTGTCTGGTGTTATCTGCTCGACGGCATGTTTATTGGCGCGACGCGCGCGGCAGAAATGCGCAACAGTATGGCCGTTGCCGCAGTGGGATTCGCCTTAACGCTGCTGACTTTACCGTGGCTGGGAAATCATGGCTTGTGGCTGGCGTTAACCGTTTTCCTCGCGCTGCGTGGGCTTTCACTGGCCTTTATCTGGCGACGCCACTGGCGTAATGGAACCTGGTTCGCCTGAGCAGGATGGTTAAAAATTCCGAATAGTAAATAAAACCCAGAATCCCTGACTACACTTATTCTCACGTCCAGAGAAAACAGCATGTGTCTGGACATGGCACTCTCGCTATTCACAACCTAACGATGAGGACTTGATGATGAATAAAGACGAAGTCGGCGGCAACTGGAAGCAGTTTAAAGGTAAAGTGAAAGAGCAATGGGGCAAACTGACCGATGATGATATGACGGTCATTGAAGGTAAACGTGACCAACTGGTCGGTAAAGTCCAGGAGCGTTACGGTTACGCGAAAGATCAGGCGGAGAAAGAAGTTAACGATTGGGAAAAACGTAATGATTACCGCTGGTAATTAACCCCTCCCTCCTGAGAGTACAAGGATGTACGCTCTCCCGCTTACCTAGCGCCCAACTTTCTTCTTCACCTGAATCGTATGGTCATGCTGGCACTCGCCAGGATGGCGGCATGACTCAACTTCTACACAGGCCGGACACAGCCCGTGTGCTTCAATAACATTATGTCGCAGAGCAAAACCCATTTTGGCCGCCAGCGTATGCATGATGTCTTCCACACCTTCTGCGCACTCTTCTTTTACCACGCCACAGCGGTCGCAAATGAACATTGCGGAACTGTGGGTTGGCTGATCGAACAGATGGCAAAGGACATAGCTGTTGGTGGATTCCACCTTATGCACAAACCCTTGTTCCAGCAGAAAATCGAGCGCGCGATACACGGTTGGCGGCTTGGCCTGCGGCTCGGTTTCCCGCAACAGGTCGAGCAGGTCATAGGCGCTGATAGCCCCTTCCTGCAGGCTCATCAGGCGCAGCACTTCGAGACGCTGTGGCGTAAGCCGCACGTTGCGTTGCGCACAGAGTTTTTCAGCTTGAGCCAATAACTCTTGCGTAGTGGTTTTGTCCATTTGGCGCCTCGATTTGCGTGGAAGGTTAATCCCTTACTTTAACATGTTCTGCTTAAAACGCCGAGATCCACCGCGGTGTGCTATACCTGACGCATCGCAATACTGGAAAATAACCATGAAAAGACCCGATTGTATTCGACACTGGCGTGAGGTTGAGGGGGCTGATGACTCCACTTATCCCGACAGCGATGAGCTATTTGCTATTGGCGCGCCGCTTGCCCGCAAGTTGGGGTTAGGACGACTCGGCATTCATCATGAACGCCTGCCGCCGGGTCGGCGCACGTCGTACCCGCACGCTGAAAGCGATGAGGAAGAGTTTATCTATGTGCTGGAAGGTTATCCTGAGGCCTGGATTAACGGGTATTTATGGAAGCTAGAACCGGGCGACAGCGTCGGTTTCCCGGCAGGTACGGGCGTGTGCCATACCTTTATCAATAATACCAGCGAAGAGGTGCGTCTATTAGTCGTGGGTGAGGCGAACAAAAAATATAACCGCATTTATTATCCGCTTAACCCGGTCTATGCCGCTACACGCGAGGATCGCTGGGTCGACCATCCGCCGCAGTTTTTCGGATCACACGACGGAAAACCGGGGCGTAAATAGCGTTTGTTGAGGGGCAGAGGGAGTGAGCCGCGAGGATGTGGCTCACTATCGTAACGGTCTATGCTATAGTAGCGCCCCTTTTTTAACCGGATGCTTGAATATTCGCCATGCTGCCTGAATCTCAGTCTACCGCTTTTCCCGCTCATCGTTTTTCTATCGCGCCGATGCTCGACTGGACGGACAGACACTGCCGCTACTTTTTGCGCTTACTGTCCAGCCAGACGTTGCTCTATACGGAGATGGTAACCACCGGCGCGATCATTCATGGTAAAGGCGATTATCTGGCGTATAGCGAAGAAGAGCATCCGGTCGCATTGCAACTGGGCGGGAGCGATCCGGCGGCGCTGGCGCAGTGCGCAAAGCTCGCTGAACAGCGGGGTTATGACGAAATCAATCTCAACGTGGGTTGTCCTTCCGACCGCGTGCAGAATGGCATGTTTGGCGCTTGCCTGATGGGGAATGCGCAACTGGTCGCCGATTGCGTCAAAGCAATGCGCGACGTGGTGTCGATTCCGGTAACGGTGAAAACGCGTATCGGCATTGATGACCAGGACAGTTACGAATTCCTCTGCGATTTCATTAACACGGTATCTGGCAACGGCGAATGTGAGATGTTTATCATTCACGCCCGCAAGGCCTGGCTGTCCGGGTTAAGCCCGAAAGAAAACCGCGAAATTCCACCGCTGGATTATGACCGTGTTTATCAGCTAAAGCGTGATTTCCCGCATCTGACGATGTCGATCAACGGCGGCATTAAATCGTTGGAAGAAGCGAAAATTCATCTGCAACATATGGATGGCGTGATGGTAGGGCGTGAAGCTTATCAAAACCCAGGAATTCTGGCGTCCGTTGACCGCGAGATTTTTGCAGTTACCAGCGAAGATACCGATCCGGTTACCGTGGTGCGCGCCATGTACCCGTACATTGAGCGTGAACTGAGTAAGGGAACCTATTTGGGACATGTGACGCGCCATATGTTGGGGCTGTTTCAGGGGATCCCTGGGGCTCGTCAGTGGCGTCGCTATCTGAGCGAAAATGCGCATAAAGCCGGGGCAGATATTAACGTACTGGAGCACGCGCTGAAGCTGGTGGCAGACAAGCGTTAAGTTTTCACCAAAAGTTAGTTAATTTCACCACGCCCTGCGCTTTGTCGCGGGGCGTTTTCTTTATAAATCAATGCATTATTTTTGGCATGTTTCTTGTAAAACAATGGAGAGAATTTCATTTCGGGAGAGAGCCATGCTGGAACTACTTTTTGTGATTGGATTTTTTATCATGCTGATGGTCACCGGCGTATCTTTGCTGGGCGTTCTGGCCGCATTGGTCGTAGCCACTGCAGTGATGTTTCTGGGCGGACTATTTGCCTTGATGATTAAACTGTTGCCCTGGCTGCTACTGGCTGTTGCCGTGGTGTGGGTTATCAAGGCGATAAAAGCGCCAAAAGTCCCACAGTATCAGCGCAATAACCGTCGATTTTACTAAGGTATTGAGCGGTGCGTCACAACCTGCAACATTGCCTTTAGAACCAAATAGGAATTGATTATCAAATCTGTCACTATTGCCAGGTTAACGAATTCATCGAGCTGTACCCTACATACAGCCGAACTAAAAAAAGAAAGGGCTTCCCACGGGAAGCCCTAATTCTTTACTTCCCCGTCATAATTCAAACCGCAGGTGTGTTGGCTGCTTTCATTCACCCCAGTCACTTACTCCAGTAAGCTCTTGGGGATTCATTCAATTGCCGCCTTCCTGCAATTTGAATTATTTAGGGGAAGTCGAAGCATTATGGGATTAGCAAACTCGATCCCTGCGTTGCCCGGCTTTCCAGTACTTCATGAGCACGCTGTGCATCGTGCAGTGCGAACGTCTGACCAGGCGCGACATCCACTTTGATTACTCCGCTGGCAATTAGCGAGAATAGCTCATTGCTGGCTTCGGTTAATTCGCGGTGATTGGTGATATACCCCTGGAGTGAAGGACGGGTCACGTACAGCGAACCTTTCTGGTTCAGAATACCTAAGTTCACGCCAGTCACCGGCCCGGAAGCATTACCAAAGCTGACCATTAGTCCCCGGCGCTGTAAACAATCCAGCGAGGCTTCCCAGGTATCTTTCCCCACCGAGTCATACACCACCCGTACTTTTTTCCCGCCGGTTATCTCTTTCACTCGCTCAACTATGCTTTCTTCACGATAGTTAATGACCTGCCATGCGCCGGCCTGCAGCGCAATTTGCGCTTTTTGCGCACTGCCGACGGTACCAATCAGCTTCGCGCCCAATGCTTTTGCCCACTGGCAGGCAATCATCCCGACGCCGCCCGCAGCCGCATGGAACAAAAACGGCTCATCAGGCTGAATTTCATAGGTTTTACGCAGCAGATAAAAAACGGTTAACCCTTTCAGGAATGAGGCTGCGGCTTGTTCAAATGAGATAGCGTTGGGTAGGATGGCGGCTTTATCGGCCGGAACGTTATGCACTGAGCTGTAGGCACCAAGGGCAGACTGGGCGTACACCACGCGATCGCCAGCTTTAATGTGTGTCACTTTGCTGCCGACTTTGCTGACTACGCCGGCAGCTTCGGTACCCAGGCCGCTGGGCAGAGATGGCGGCGGATAAAGACCACTGCGGATGTAGGTGTCGATATAGTTGATCCCAATAGCTTTGTTCTCGACCTGGATTTCGTTTTCCGCCGGGTCTACGGGGGTAAACTCCACCGCCTTGAGTACATCAGGGCTACCATGCTTGTGAAATTCAATACGTGTTGCCATGCTTCCTCCAAAAGAAATGTGGTAATCTTTCGACCCAATCATTATCTCGGTAACTCCATTCACTATGGCAGGAAATAAACCCTTCAACAAACAACAGACTGATGCTCGTGAGCGCGATCCCCAGGTCGCCGGGCTGAAAGTACCGCCGCACTCGATTGAAGCGGAACAGTCGGTGTTGGGCGGTTTAATGCTGGATAACGAACGCTGGGACGATGTCGCCGAGCGTGTGGTGGCGGAAGATTTTTATACCCGGCCGCACCGGCATATCTTCACGGAAATGCATCGCCTGCAGGAGATGGGGAAACCCATCGATCTGATTACGCTGGCAGAGTCGCTGGAGGTTCAGGGACAACTGGACAGCGTCGGCGGTTTTGCTTACCTGGCTGAGTTGTCTAAAAATACGCCAAGTGCGGCGAATATTAGCGCTTATGCGGATATCGTCCGCGAACGTGCCGTTGTTCGTGACATGATTTCGGTTGCGAACGAAATCGCGGAAGCCGGGTTTGATCCGCAAGGCCGTTCCAGTGAAGATCTGTTGGACCTTGCTGAATCCCGTGTCTTTAAAATCGCGGAAAGCCGCGCAAATAAAGACGAAGGGCCGAAAAATATTACTGATGTGCTCGACGCCACCGTCGCGCGTATCGAGCAGCTGTTCCAGCAGCCGCACGACGGCGTCACCGGGGTGAACACCGGTTATGACGACCTCAATAAAAAGACGGCGGGTTTGCAGCCGTCAGACTTAATTATCGTCGCCGCGCGTCCGTCGATGGGTAAAACAACATTTGCGATGAACCTCGTCGAAAATGCGGCGATGTTGCAGGATAAGCCGGTTCTTATCTTTAGTCTTGAAATGCCCTCGGAACAGATCATGATGCGTTCCCTGGCCTCGCTCTCACGCGTAGACCAAACCAAAATCCGTACCGGTCAACTGGATGATGAAGACTGGGCACGAATTTCCGGAACAATGGGTATTTTGCTGGAGAAACGAAACATCTATATTGATGACTCCTCCGGCCTGACGCCAACGGAAGTGCGCTCGCGTGCCCGTCGTATCGCCCGTGAACATGGCGGTATCGGACTTATCATGATCGACTACCTGCAGCTGATGCGCGTGCCGTCGCTCTCCGACAACCGTACGCTGGAAATTGCAGAAATCTCCCGCTCGCTGAAAGCGTTAGCGAAAGAATTGCATGTGCCGGTGGTGGCGCTGTCGCAGCTTAACCGCTCTCTGGAACAACGCGCCGACAAGCGCCCGGTTAACTCGGATCTGCGTGAATCCGGCTCCATCGAACAGGATGCCGACTTAATCATGTTTATCTATCGTGATGAGGTTTATCACGAAAACAGTGACTTAAAAGGCATCGCCGAAATTATTATTGGTAAGCAGCGTAACGGTCCGATCGGTACGGTGCGCCTGACGTTTAACGGACAGTGGTCCCGCTTCGACAACTATGCCGGTCCTCAATATGATGATGAGTAATTTCTAAGGAATACAAATGCAAGCGGCAACTGTAGTCATTAACCGCCGCGCTCTGCGACACAACCTGCAACGTCTGCGTGAACTGGCTCCTGCCAGTAAACTGGTTGCGGTCGTGAAAGCGAACGCCTACGGCCATGGTCTGTTAGAGACCGCGCGAACGCTCCCTGATGCGGACGCTTTTGGTGTCGCTCGTCTTGAAGAAGCCCTGCGGTTGCGAGCGGGAGGGATCACGCAGCCCATCCTGCTGCTGGAGGGATTTTTTGATGCCTCCGATCTGCCGACTATTTCCGCGCAGCGTCTGCATACAGCCGTCCATAACCAGGAGCAGCTCGAAGCCCTGGAAGCCGCTAATCTGGTTGAACCCGTTACCGTCTGGATGAAGCTCGACACCGGTATGCACCGCCTGGGCGTACGCCCTGAGCAGGCCGAGGCGTTTTATCAGCGCCTAACGCAATGTGAAAATGTGCGCCAGCCGGTCAATATCGTCAGCCATTTTGCGCGCGCAGACGAACCTGAATGCGGCGCGACCGAAAAACAGCTCGATATCTTCAACAGCTTTTGCGAGGGCAAACCTGGGCAGCGTTCGATTGCCGCATCGGGCGGTATTCTGCTGTGGCCACAGTCTCACTTCGACTGGGCGCGTCCGGGACTGATTCTGTATGGTGTGTCGCCACTGGAAAACCACTCTATCGGCGCCGATTTTGGCTGTCAGCCGGTGATGTCGTTGACCTCCAGCCTGATTGCGGTGCGTGAGCACAAAGCGGGCGAACCGGTTGGCTATGGTGGAACCTGGCAGAGCGAGCGCGACACGCGTCTGGGCGTGGTGGCAATGGGCTATGGTGATGGTTATCCGCGCGCGGCGCCGTCTGGGACGCCGGTACTGGTCAATGGCCGTGAAGTGCCGATCGTCGGTCGCGTTGCGATGGATATGATCTGCGTCGATTTAGGCCCCGAAGCGCAGGATAAAGCCGGCGATTCGGTGATTCTGTGGGGGGAGGGACTGCCCGTTGAACGCATTGCTGAAATGACGAAAGTAAGTGCTTACGAACTTATTACGCGCCTGACCTCAAGGGTGGCGATGAAGTATATCGATTAGCAGAATGATGTGCTGGACAGGCGGTTACGCCGCCTTCCGGCAATATTACCCTCAACATCCTCTCGATCTTCTCCCGCTTCCGGTTTATTGTGTTCTTAACCCTTGCCTGTAAACCTGGAGAACCACACGTGTTTCAGAAAGTTGACGCCTACGCCGGCGACCCGATTTTATCGCTCATGGAGCGCTTCAAAGAAGATTCACGTAGCGACAAAGTGAACCTCAGCATCGGCCTGTATTACAACGAAGACGGAATTATTCCTCAGCTTAAAGCGGTGGCGGAAGCGGAAGCTCGACTTAATGCCAAACCGCATGGTGCTTCGCTGTATCTGCCGATGGAAGGTCTGAACACGTATCGTCATACTATTGCGCCGCTGCTGTTTGGCGCAGATCATCCGGTTCTCCAGCAGCAGCGCGTCGCAACTATTCAGACGCTGGGCGGCTCCGGTGCGTTAAAGGTTGGCGCAGACTTCCTGAAACGCTATTTCCCTGATTCTGGCGTATGGGTCAGCGATCCGACCTGGGAAAACCATATCGCAATTTTTGAGGGGGCAGGATTCGAAGTAAGCACTTACCCCTGGTATGACGACACGACTAACGGCGTGCGTTTCAACGACCTGCAGGCAACGCTGAATACCTTACCGGCGCGCAGCATCGTGCTGCTGCATCCGTGCTGTCATAATCCGACGGGCGCGGATTTAACTCCTGCGCAGTGGGATAGCGTTATTGAGATCCTGAAAGCACGCGATTTGATTCCGTTCCTGGACATTGCTTACCAGGGCTTCGGTGGTGGAATAGAAGACGACGCCTATGCGATTCGCGCCATTGCCAGCGCCGGATTGCCCGCTCTGGTCAGTAACTCATTCTCGAAGATTTTCTCCTTGTACGGCGAGCGTGTCGGCGGACTGTCTGTAGTATGTGAAGATGCTGATACCGCCAGCCGCGTTCTGGGGCAGCTAAAAGCGACGGTGCGTCGTAACTACTCTAGCCCGCCAAACTTTGGTGCGCAGGTAGTTGCCGCGGTACTGGGTGATGACGCGCTGAAAGCCAGCTGGCTGGCGGAAGTCGAAGAGATGCGTACCCGCATTCTGGCGATGCGTCAGGAGCTGGTTAACGTATTGAATGCAGAGATCCCGGGCCGTAACTTTGACTACCTGCTGCAACAGCGCGGTATGTTCAGCTATACCGGGCTTAGCGCAGCCCAGGTTGATCGCCTGCGCGATGAGTTCGGTGTGTACCTGATCGCCAGCGGTCGCATGTGCGTAGCTGGGTTGAATCACGGTAACGTGCAGCGCGTGGCAAAGGCATTTGCCGCCGTCATGTAACCGGCTTTGTATGTTGCCGGATGGCGGCGTAAATGCCTTATCCGGCCTACAAAGGTATATGGATTTTCGTTTGGAGGCCTGATAAGCGTCGCGCCATCAGGCACGCTTTCCTGTGTGATCGTGCTCCTTTTCCAGGGCAAAACCAGAGAAAATCCTTCCTTTCCCTCCCCCTAAGGGGTAAGGTCAGATAGTTTTTTGACCAGTTGTTAATAAAAAAATGATAACTAACTGACTACTTAGGGAAAAATATGCGCAAGTTTACGTTGGCACTGAGTGCCGTTTGTTTATTGTTCACGCTAAATCAGCCAGCCCAGGCACTCGTTTCTTCTCCCTCTCAGCTCAATCCAGGCACCAATGTTGCAAAGCTCGCTGAGCAGGCTCCCATTCACTGGGTCTCCGTGGCACAAATTGAAAACAGCCTGACCGGACGTCCGCCGATGGCGGTCGGGTTTGATATCGATGACACAGTCCTCTTTTCCAGCCCTGGTTTCTGGCGCGGTAAAAAAACGTATTCTCCGGACAGTGAGGATTACCTGAAGAATCCGGCCTTCTGGGAAAAAATGAATAACGGCTGGGACGAGTTCAGTATTCCAAAAGAAGTCGCGCGCCAGCTAATTGATATGCACGTGCGTCGTGGTGACAGCATCTTTTTCGTGACCGGGCGTAGCCAGACGAAGACTGAAACGGTGTCGAAAACGTTGTCTGATAACTTTCACATCCCGGCTGGCAATATGAATCCGGTCATTTTTGCCGGCGATAAGCCGGGCCAGAACACCAAAACTCAGTGGTTACAGGATAAAAATATCCGCATGTTTTACGGTGACTCCGATAATGACATCACTGCCGCTCGCGACGTGGGTATTCGTGGTATTCGCATTTTGCGCGCCTCTAACTCCACTTATAAGCCGCTGCCACAGGCCGGTGCGTTTGGTGAAGAGGTGATCGTCAACTCGGAATATTGAGGACACTGGCTGCGGATTGCTGTTTTTTTAAACAAATTTACATTGCTGGCTTTTACCTTTTGCGGACTTGCTGCACACTGAATAAATGATGTTCTCATTAGGCAATATGCTGGTAAGGGGAATAAAGATGACTAATTCGGAGTTGCTGCAATACTGCATGGCAAAAATGGGCGCGGAACAGAGTGTTCACAGTGACTGGAAGGCCACGCAAATCAAAGTCGAAGATGTGCTTTTTGCCATGGTAAAAGAGGTGGAAGAACGCCCGGCGGTGTCTCTGAAAACCAGCCCAGAACTGGCAGAGTTGTTGCGCCAGCAGCATAGCGATGTTCGGCCAAGCAGGCATCTCAATAAGGCGCACTGGAGTACGGTGTATCTGGACGGCTCGCTGCCGGATTCACAGATTTATTATCTGGTTGACGCCTCTTATCAGCAGGCTGTGAACACGCTGCCTGCTGATAAACGGCGGATACTGACGCAGCCCTGAACGGTCTTGTAGGCCTGATAAGCGTAGCGCCATCAGGCACAACCGTTGCCTGATGCGGCGCAACCGTCTTATCAGGCCTACAAGCTTTACGCCTGTTCTGTGGGCCTGATAAGTGTTGCGTAGTTACAACAGTGGTTTGAGGAAACGTGCCGTGTGTGAGGCTTCACACTCAGCGACCGTTTCTGGTGTGCCGGAGACAAGAATTTCGCCGCCTCCGCTGCCACCTTCCGGACCGAGATCGACAATCCAGTCAGCGGTTTTAATCACGTCCAGATTGTGCTCAATCACCACGATGGTGTTGCCCTGATCCCGGAGCTGATGCAGCACGTCCAACAGTTGCTGAATATCCGCAAAATGCAGACCGGTGGTCGGCTCATCGAGAATATACAGCGTTTGCCCGGTACCGCGTTTTGACAGTTCGCGCGCCAGCTTCACGCGCTGCGCCTCGCCGCCCGAGAGTGTGGTAGCGGACTGACCCAGTCGGATGTACGTCAGGCCAACGTCCATTAGAGTTTGCAGCTTACGCGCCAGCGCCGGAACGGCATCGAAGAACTCGCGTGCTTCTTCAATCGTCATATCCAACACTTCGTGGATAGTCTTGCCTTTGTACTTAATTTCCAGCGTTTCGCGGTTATAGCGCTTGCCTTTACATTGATCGCACGGCACGTAGATATCCGGCAGGAAGTGCATTTCGACTTTGATCACGCCGTCGCCCTGACAGGCTTCACAGCGTCCGCCGCGGACGTTAAAGCTGAAACGCCCCGGGGTGTAACCGCGTGCACGTGACTCCGGCACGCCGGCAAACAGTTCGCGCACTGGCGTAAACACGCCGGTGTAGGTCGCCGGGTTAGAACGCGGCGTACGGCCAATCGGGCTTTGGTCAATGTCGATCACTTTGTCGAAATGTTCCAGGCCCTGAACGTCGCGATACGGCGCAGGTTCCGCCAGCGTCGCACCGTTCAGCGCCGTCTGCGCAATTGGGAACAGAGTATCGTTAATCAGTGTCGATTTACCCGAACCGGAAACCCCGGTAATGCAGGTAAATAAACCTACCGGCAGCGTCAGGGTGACATCTTTCAGGTTGTTGCCGCGTGCGCCGGTGAGCTTCAGCACTTTCTCTGGGTCAGCCGCAACGCGCTGTTTAGGCACTTCAATCTTGCGTTTACCGCTCATGTACTGGCCGGTCAGCGACTCAGGCACTGCCATGATGTCGTCGAGCGTCCCTTCGGCGACGACCTGACCGCCGTGAACACCCGCGCCGGGGCCGATATCGATAACGTGGTCAGCGGCGCGAATCGCATCTTCATCGTGCTCGACTACAATGACGGTATTACCCAGATTACGCAGGTGGATAAGCGTACCCAGCAGACGCTCGTTATCGCGCTGATGCAAACCGATAGACGGTTCATCCAGCACGTACATTACACCGACCAGACCCGCGCCGATCTGGCTTGCCAAACGAATACGCTGGGCCTCACCGCCGGATAGCGTTTCCGCCGACCGCGATAGCGTCAGATAGTTGAGGCCGACGTTGACCAGGAACTTCAGACGATCGCCAATCTCTTTAAGAATTTTCTCGGCAATCTTCGCCCGCTGACCCGCAAGCTTCAGATTGTTGAAGAAATCCATTGCATGACCGATGCTCATGTCAGAAATTGCAGGCAGCGGCGTATTTTCAACAAATACGTGGCGGGCCTCGCGACGTAAACGCGTCCCTTCACAGCTGGCGCACGGTCGGTTACTGATGAATTTGGCTAATTCTTCGCGTACCGCACTGGATTCCGTCTCTTTATAACGGCGCTCCATATTGTGCAGCACACCTTCAAACGGGTGACGACGTACGGAAGTATCGCCGCGATCGTTCATGTATTTGAATTCGATATTTTCTTTACCCGAACCGTACAGCACCACTTTATGCACGGTAGGGCTCAGGCTGGCCCATGGGGCTTCAACGTCGAATTTATAGTGTTCAGCCAGAGACTTAAGCATCTGGAAATAATAGAAGTTACGGCGATCCCAACCACGAATAGCACCACCGGCCAGCGACAGTTCCGGGTTTTGAATCACCCGGTCAGGATCGAAATACTGCTGTACGCCGAGACCGTCACAGGTTGGACACGCGCCCGCTGGGTTGTTAAACGAGAACAGCCGAGGTTCCAGTTCGCGCATGCTATAGCCGCAGATAGGGCAGGCGAAGTTAGCGGAGAACAGCAGCTCTTCCGCTTTCGGGTCGTCCATATCGGCGACCACCGCCGTACCACCGGACAGTTCCAGCGCGGTTTCAAAGGATTCAGCCAGTCGTTGGGTGAGATCGTCGCGTACTTTAAAGCGGTCAATCACCACTTCAATAGTGTGTTTCTTTTGCAGCTCAAGCTTGGGCGGATCGGAAAGGTCACACACTTCGCCGTCGATACGGGCGCGGATATAGCCCTGGCCCGCCAGGTTTTCCAGCGTTTTGGTGTGCTCGCCTTTACGCTCCTTAATTACCGGTGCCAGCAGCATCAGACGTTTGCCTTCCGGCTGGGACAGGACGTTGTCCACCATCTGGCTAACGGTCTGCGCTGCCAGGGGAACGTCGTGATCCGGACAGCGCGGCTCGCCAACGCGGGCAAACAGCAGACGCAGATAGTCGTGAATTTCGGTAATTGTACCTACCGTGGATCGCGGGTTATGGGACGTCGATTTTTGTTCAATTGAGATGGCAGGAGAGAGCCCCTCAATGTGGTCGACATCCGGTTTTTCCATCAGCGACAGAAATTGACGCGCGTACGCGGAAAGGGATTCAACGTAACGACGCTGCCCTTCGGCATATAAGGTGTCGAAAGCGAGCGAAGATTTGCCTGAGCCCGAAAGCCCGGTGACGACAATCAGCTTGTCGCGCGGGATGACGAGGTTGATGTTTTTGAGATTATGGGTGCGGGCGCCCCGAACTTCGATCTTATCCATTCATCTTTCCCGGATTAAACGCTTTTTTGCCTGGCTGCATGGTGCTACCGGCGATCACAAACGGTTAATTATGACACAACCTGACCTGAATGGATATACAGTATTGGAATGCAAAACGCATGTTCCTGTGCAACAATGTCTGGCGGGGGTTGTTTACTGGAATCAACTTCGCAACGTAGTAAAAGCGCTATTGGAAATGCTACAATCCCGCGCTTACACTTATTCAGTAACGTTTTTCAGGAGACACGATCATGGCCAGCAGAGGCGTAAACAAGGTGATTCTCGTCGGTAATCTGGGCCAGGACCCGGAAGTACGCTATATGCCGAATGGTGGCGCAGTTGCCAACATTACGCTGGCTACTTCCGAATCCTGGCGTGATAAAGCGACCGGTGAAATGAAAGAGCAGACTGAATGGCACCGCGTTGTGCTGTTTGGCAAACTGGCGGAAGTGGCCAGTGAATATCTGCGTAAAGGTTCCCAGGTCTATATCGAAGGTCAACTGCGTACCCGCAAATGGACCGATCAGTCCGGCGTAGAAAAGTACACCACTGAAGTTGTTGTTAACGTTGGCGGCACCATGCAAATGCTGGGCGGTCGTCAGGGCGGTGGTGCTCCGGCAGGTGGTGGCCAGCAGCAGGGTGGTTGGGGTCAGCCTCAGCAGCCGCAGGGCGGCAATCAGTTCAGCGGCGGTGCGCAGTCTCGTCCGCAGCAGTCCGCTCCGGCAGCGCCGTCTAACGAACCGCCGATGGATTTCGACGACGATATTCCGTTCTAATCCTTCTGCTTTTCGCTGAAAATTATGGCTACCTCAAGACCGGGGTAGCCATATGCAATTTTGTTATCAGTTCAACACCATCGGCCAGTCTGGCGGTGTGTGGCTCATCACATCAACCATCACGGTTTCAATGTTCTGCCAGATAGTGGACATATCCACCAGGGTTATGCCGAGCAATCCAGTCGCAAACCAGCAGGCAAACACCAGCCCCAAACCGCTGCTAATGACGGCCAGGCCAATATAATCTGATTTACGAAAACGGATATTGAGCGTACTGGCTAAAAACATCAGTACCGCGCTGAGTAGTTGCCACCGCAGAAGAACCACGCCAGTTGTTATTGTTGCCATGAAAAACGTCCTCAGAAAGTCTGGATGCCCAGGACAGCGCGGGGGTGTTCACCGAGGGTGTAGTACTCTGGCTATCGACGGGCAATAACATGAATGAAACATTGTTTCTGTTACATGATTTTTGTGAACTATATCACAAGTGCTCGTTTGTTCACCACTATTGGACGCTATTTTTGTAGACCTAAAGCCACTCTGATTGTGTGGTTTAATTTAATGAAGGGTTGATAATAAATAACCATGTTTTAAACATGTATTTAGTCTGCTTGTTATATTTATCCTAAATTAAACGTTAAAAAACTTTAATGAATTTCTTAAACGCAGCCAGGATAATGCTCATAAAAAATTACTCCGTGGGGATAATAACGTTATGAAATAAGCATAACTTTAAGTTTGCCTTACGGAAAAATAATATCATCATCAACTATTATCAGACTTTTACATAGAGAAGTCTGTTGCTAATACTGATAGATTCATGCAACTTAATCAGTCGGTGTTTATAGCATCCTGCCTTGATGGGTTCTGGCATATACGAAACAGGGAAATAGGGCTGACATGAATCACAGTGCGCGACGCAAGATGCTGAAGTTCCTGGGAACATTCATGGTGGTATTGTTCCCCGTGGTGCTGGCGATTTGGTTTGCACATATCCGGGCGATGACCGAAACCCATAACCAACTCCGCTCTTTTGCTCAACTGGTGTTAAATAAAACAGAATTGGTAATCCTACAAGCCGATTTGGCGCGTGATATGGCCCAGTTGTATCAGGGTAAGATGTGTACCCCGGCACATCAGAAAAGTATGCTGAATATTATTCGCGGTCGTTTATATATCAGTGAGCTAATTTATGCGCAGGGCGATCATTTTTTGTGCTCTACGTCTATGGCGCCGACTGTTACTTATATTATGCCGACAGCCGACTATAAACGTACGCCGGATATCGCCATCTATTACTACCGCGATACCCCTTTTTTCGCTGGCTACAGAATGACGTACATGCAACGTGGGAACTACGTCGCAGTCATAAATCCATTATCCTACAGCGAAGTCATGTCAGATGATCCGGATCTGTCCTGGGGCGTATATGACACAGTAACAGATACGTTTTTCTCTGCCAGCGAAGCGGCAAATATTGCGCAATTCGCGCCTCTCGTGCGAGGTGAAGCCTCGACCTTTCAACAAGACGATCGCTTTTACACCATCGTGCATTCAGAAAAACGCCCAATTGCGATCATTGTGTCGACCTCAGACAACCGCGTAAGTCAGATTTTCTATCACGAGGCGGTATTAACCATTCCCTTCGGGATTATCTGCAGCATCCTGATACTGCTAATGTGGTGGCGCACGCGCCAGGAATACTTATCTCCCCGACGCTTGCTAAAACGCGCGATCAAAAAACGTCAGCTTTGCCTGCATTACCAGCCGATCATTGATATTAAGAATGGACAATGTGTTGGTGCTGAAGCTCTGCTGCGCTGGCCGGGTTGTAAAGGTGAGGTGATGAGCCCGACGGAGTTTATTCCGTTGGCTGAAAAAGAGGGAATGATTGAGCGGATCACGGATTATGTCGTTGAAGAGGTATTCAACGATTTGGGGTATTTTCTTTCGGCGCATCCTCAGCTTTATATCTCGATTAACCTTTCCGCTTCTGACTTTCATTCATCCCGATTGATTGCTCTGATTAACGACAAAAATCGTGAGTACTCCGTGGCGGCCCAGCAAATTAAAGTCGAAGTGACGGAGCGGGGGTTCATAGATGTACATAAAATGACCCCAGTAATCCAGGCGTTCCGCAAGGCGGGTTATGAAGTGGCGTTTGATGATTTTGGCACGGGATATTCCAATCTGCATAATTTATCAGCGCTGAATGTCGATATCCTGAAGATCGACAAATCGTTTATTAGCACGTTGTCCACTAACAGCACCAGTCACTTGATTGCCGAACATATTATTGAGATGGCGCAAAGCTTACACCTGAAGACGATTGCGGAAGGGGTGGAAACGAAGGAGCAAATCGAATGGCTGCTTGAACGCGGCGTACAGTATTGTCAGGGCTGGTATTTTGCGAAGGCGCTACCGTCGCAGGAGTTCATGCACTGGATACAACGGTCGCCCGCCATACTGACGCAGAGCGGGCAATAAGCTTACAGGCGGTGGCGGTAATCGCTGGGGGTACGATCAAACTCGCGGCGAAACACGCGCGAGAAGGTTTGTTGCGATACATAACCAAGATCCATCGCGATATCGAAAATAGGTCGCTCAGTCGTCCTCAGTTCAACCGCCGCCAGCAGAAGTCGTCGCTGGCGGATGTAGTCACCCAGCGTCTGGCGCGTCACCGTGCGGAACATTCTCTGTAAATACCACTTCGAGTAACCTGATTTTTTCGCAACCGCCTCAATGTTCAGCGGCTGATCGATATGTTCATCAATCCATTCAATAAGGGTCTGAATAATCTGCTGATGGGACATAGGGCTGCCTCTTTCTCAGTATTCGATTCGTCGTTTTGTCTGTGGGCGAGTATAATTCCTCAAGTTAACTTGAGGTAAAGCGATTTATGGAAAAGAAATTACCCCGAATAAAAGCGCTGCTCACGCCAGGTGAAGTTGCAAAGCGTAGCGGCGTGGCAGTTTCGACCCTGCATTTCTATGAAAGCAAAGGGTTAATCAGCAGCATGCGCAACAGCGGTAATCAGCGTCGCTACAAACGTGATGTATTGCGTTACGTGGCGATTATCAAGATTGCTCAACGTATTGGGATCCCGCTGGCAACGATTGGCGACGCGCTGGGCGTATTACCTGAAGGACATTCACTTAGCGCTAAAGAGTGGAAACAGCTCTCTTCGCAATGGCGTGAAGAGCTGGACCGACGCATTCATACTTTGGTGTCGCTACGCGATGAGCTGGATGGATGTATTGGTTGCGGCTGCTTGTCGCGCAGCGATTGCCCGTTGCGTAACCCAGGCGATCAGCTGGGCGAGCAAGGAACCGGGGCGCGTCTGCTGGAAGATGATTGATTGGTTTAAATATATGACTGATATATACCCTAAATAATTCGCGTTGTGGGAAGGCGGCAAGAGCACGAATCCCGATGAGCTTAGTAAACTAAGTGATTCGGGTGAGTAAACGCAGCCAACACACCTGCAACGTGAAATATGACGGGTATAAAACTAAAGCGCCACAGAGGGCGCTTTAGTTTGGTTCCGGTCTTCGTCTTTCACTCTATCCCGCTGGTTCACGGGAGGGTTTCCCCCGACATCAACACCCCTCAGTCGAGCACATTAGGGGAGGTTCCGGCCTGTGTTGATAATGTAAGTGTAAGCTACCTCCCTCCATTTGCCAGTCAAATGATGATTTTTTAGCCAAAAAAATTACCGCATCTTCACCGGTTTTCTTGCGCGAGTTTGCGCGAAAAATAAGAACGATTGTTGCGACAATCTGGCGAAATTTGTTACCAGATTGCGCATTGACGATAACGTTTGCGCATCGACTGGTTGTTTATTGTGCGTTATAAGAAGAAATGAGTAAAAAGCGGCAAAGTTCAGTTGAAAACCGGCGTATGATCGCTGGATAATCGTTTGCTTTTTTTTACCACCCGTTTTTTATGCGCGGAGCTAAACGTTTGCTTTTTTGCGACACCCCTAATGACGCAAACCTGGCACATGGAGAAAACGTTTAGCAGGCAGTGGATTGTCCAGCACGCATAATGACGAAAAAATAAACTCTCAGGGGATGTTTTCTATGTCTACGCCTTCAGCGCGTACCGGCGGTTCACTCGACGCCTGGTTTAAAATTTCGCTTCGCGGCAGTACCGTTCGTCAGGAAGTCGTTGCCGGATTAACGACGTTCCTCGCCATGGTTTACTCCGTTATTGTGGTTCCAGGGATGCTGGGTAAAGCCGGATTCCCGCCTGCCGCTGTATTTGTGGCAACCTGTCTGGTCGCGGGCATCGGTTCTATTGTGATGGGCCTGTGGGCAAATCTGCCGCTGGCGATTGGTTGCGCCATTTCTCTGACGGCGTTTACCGCATTCAGCCTGGTATTGGGGCAACATATCAGCGTGCCCGTTGCGCTGGGCGCGGTGTTCCTGATGGGCGTCCTGTTTACCATCATTTCCGCGACGGGTATTCGTAGCTGGATACTGCGCAATCTGCCGCAGGGCGTTGCGCACGGTACGGGAATCGGTATCGGCCTGTTCCTGCTGCTGATTGCGGCAAACGGCGTTGGTCTGGTGATTAAGAATCCGCTGGACGGTCTGCCGGTTGCGCTGGGTGACTTCGATACCTTCCCGGTGATTATGTCGCTGGTTGGTCTGGCGGTGATTATTGGCCTCGAAAAACTGAAAGTACCGGGCGGCATCCTGCTGACTATTATCGGTATTTCCATTGTTGGCCTGATTTTCGACCCGGCCGTGCATTTCTCCGGTATTTTTGCCATGCCGTCTCTGAGCGACGAAAACGGCAACTCACTGATCGGCAGCCTGGATATTATGGGCGCACTGAATCCTATCGTTCTGCCGAGCGTGCTGGCGCTTGTTATGACCGCCGTCTTCGATGCGACCGGCACCATTCGTGCCGTAGCCGGACAGGCGAATTTGCTGGATAAAGACGGACAGATTATCGACGGCGGCAAAGCGCTGACCACCGACTCCCTGAGCAGCGTGTTCTCTGGTCTGGTGGGCGCTGCTCCTGCGGCGGTATACATTGAATCCGCAGCGGGTACGGCGGCAGGCGGTAAAACTGGCCTGACGGCGATCACCGTTGGCGTCCTGTTCCTGCTGATCCTGTTCCTCTCCCCGCTCTCTTATCTTGTACCGGTATACGCAACGGCGCCTGCACTGATGTATGTGGGCCTGTTGATGCTGAGCAACGTTGCGAAAATCGACTTTGCTGACTTTGTTGACGCAATGGCGGGTCTGGTAACGGCCGTATTTATCGTGCTGACCTGTAACATCGTTACCGGCATTATGATTGGCTTTGCTACCCTGGTGATTGGCCGTCTTGTCTCTGGTGAATGGCGCAAGCTGAACATCGGCACGGTGGTTATCGCTATCGCGCTGGTGGCCTTCTACGCGGGCGGCTGGGCTATCTGATTTTTATTCGATAAAGATCCTCAAAACGGGTGGCTTTGGCCGCCCGTTTTTATTTTCAGAACACACTCGTTGTCTTTTGCGTTACTCTCAATTAGATAGAATTGAGGCACGACGCCTCTCATCACCAATCATAAGAAACATCGCAAACAGGGAACGCATGGAAATCTTTTTCACCATACTCATCATGACCCTTGTGGTCTCGCTGTCGGGGGTATTTACTCGCGTATTGCCCTTCCAACTCCCTTTACCCCTAATGCAGATCGCCATCGGCGCCTTGCTGGCGTGGCCGACGTTTGGTTTGCATGTGGAATTCGATCCTGAGCTGTTTTTGGTGCTGTTCATCCCGCCGCTGCTCTTTGCCGATGGCTGGAAGACGCCAACGCGTGAGTTTCTCGAGCATGGGCGAGAGATCTTCGGCCTTGCGCTGGCGCTGGTGCTGGTCACGGTGGTCGGCATTGGATTTATGATTTACTGGCTGGTGCCGGGGATACCGCTTATCCCAGCCTTTGCGCTGGCCGCCGTCCTTTCACCAACCGATGCTGTTGCCCTTTCCGGCATTGTGGGGGAGGGGCGCATACCGAAGAAAATCATGGGCATCCTGCAGGGCGAAGCGTTGATGAACGACGCCTCCGGTCTGGTCTCTCTGAAGTTTGCCGTCGCCGTGGCGATGGGGACGATGGTATTCACCGTTGGTGGCGCAACGCTTGAGTTCTTCAAAGTGGCGATTGGCGGCATCCTGGCTGGTTTTGTCGTCAGTTGGCTGTACGGGCGCTCCCTGCGCTTCCTCAGCCGCTGGGGCGGTGACGAGCCGGCAACGCAAATCGTCCTGCTGTTCCTGCTGCCGTTTGCGTCTTACCTGATTGCGGAACACATCGGCGTTTCCGGTATTCTCGCGGCGGTCGCTGCCGGGATGACGATCACCCGTTCCGGGGTGATGCGCCGCGCACCGCTGGCGATGCGTTTACGTGCTAACAGTACCTGGGCAATGCTGGAGTTTGTGTTTAACGGCATGGTCTTCTTATTGTTAGGGCTACAGTTACCGGGGATTCTGGAGTCTTCTTTAGCGGCGGCAGAGGTCGATCCGAACGTTGAAATCTGGATGCTGTTTACCGATATCGTGCTGATTTACGTGGCGCTGATGCTGGTACGTTTTGGCTGGCTGTGGACGATGAAAAAATTCAGTCTGCGCTTTCTGAAGAAAAAACCAATGGAATTCGGCTCTTGGACAACGCGTGAAATCCTGATCGCCTCCTTTGCCGGTGTACGCGGAGCAATTACCCTCGCCGGTGTGCTCTCCATTCCACTGTTGTTACCGGATGGTAGCGGATTCCCGGCGCGATATGAGCTGATCTTCCTTGCCGCAGGCGTGATTCTGTTCTCGCTGTTTGTTGGCGTGGTGATGTTGCCGATTCTGCTACAACATCTGGAAGTGGCAGACCACTCGCAGCAGCAGAAAGAGGAACGTATTGCTCGCGCTGCTACGGCAGAAGTGGCGATTGTCGCGATCCAGAAAATGGAGGAGCGACTGGCCGCGGACACCGAAGAGAACATCGATAACCAGTTACTCACCGAGGTGAGTTCCCGCGTGATTGGTAACCTGCGTCGTCGCGCCGACGGACGCAACGATGTGGAAAGCTCGATGCAGGAAGAAAACCTCGAGCGACGTTTCCGCCTGGCAGCGTTGCGTTCAGAACGCGCAGAGCTTTATCACCTGCGCGCGACGCGGGAAATCAGCAATGAAACGCTGCAAAAGCTGCTGCACGATCTGGACTTGCTGGAAGCGCTGTTGATCGAGAACCAATAAACGAGAGTGCCTGATGCGCTACGCTTATCAGGCCTACAAAACCGATGTAGGCCGGATAAGGCGTTTGCGCTGCATCCGGCATTTTACGTCGCTTGCGGTAGCCAAAACCCTTCACAGCATTTGAGCCACGCCTGGGCGCTGTGCGACAGATACACGCCTTCGCGCCAAATCATGCCCAATTGCCAGCGTAAATCACTCTCCAGAGGGATCCAGCGCAACGTTTGCTTATCCAGGCGCTGGCAAATCGGCTCCGGTAAAATGGCAATCCCGACTCCGGCTTGTACCATCGCAGCCAGAAAATCCCACTGCCCGCTGCGCACCGCGATGCGGGGCTTGACGTTGTGTTGGCTAAACAGCTCAAGCAATTGGCGGCTCAACGCGAAATCTTCGTTGTAGATCAGTAGCGGATGTTCCGCCAGTGCCTCGGGGGAAATGGATTCGCATGTTGTCCACTGACCGGAGCGGGGGACCAGCACGCAGAGCGGATGACTGAAAAGCGGTAGGGTCGCCAGACCACTCTCTTCTTCAACCGGCAGCGCGGTCATCGCGACATCCAGATCGCCGTTCATCACCGCCTGCTGGACGGTTAAGCCGCCAAATTCAGAGACCTTCAGCTCAACGCCGGGATAGCGCTGGCGAAACAGGCTGATAGGCCCGGCCATCAACATACCGACCATCGGCGGGATACCGAGGCGCAGCACACCCCTGTTGAGGTGATTAATGTCGCTAAGTTCAGCTTCAAGCTGGCGAAACTCAGCGAGGATCGCCAGGCCGCGTTCGAAAACGACCTGCCCGGTGTCGGTTAACAACAACCGCCGCCCGTCGCGGATGAGCAACGTGCAATTAAGCTCGTCTTCAAGGTTCTTCAACATCTTGCTGATGGTGGGCTGGGTGACAAAAAGCTTCTCCGCTGCGCGAGTAAAGCTCTGCTGACGAACCACCTCAACAAAATATCGCAGCGTTCTGATATCCATGATTATTCCTTAAGACTATGCCTGCAATGAGTTTAATTCATTTCAGTCCTGGACGGGGGCTCTCTATACTGGCGCTCTCTATTTTTTAAGGACATACCCTCATGGCTGTGGCGATAAGCCGCGTGACGCCTGCTGTTATTCATCGACTCCAGATCCCCGTTCAGGTTCTGTTGTACGCAGGTCTCTTTGTATTAGCTCAATATCTTGTCTCCTGGCTGCATCTGCCGCTTCCTGCCAACCTGGTAGGGATGGTGCTGATGCTGGCGTTAATTGTCTGCCGGGTTATCCCGCTGAACTGGATTCGCGCAGGTGCTCGCTGGTTACTGGCTGAAATGCTGCTGTTTTTTGTCCCGGCGGTGGTCGCCGTTGTGAACTACACGCAGCTGTTGCTGGTTGATGGCTGGCGTATATTTGCCGTCATTGCGATCAGTACGCTGATGGTGCTCGGCGCAACGGCGTGGGTGGTGGATAAAGTGTATCGCTATGAAATGAGCAGGCTAAACCGTGAGTAATTTCCAGCTAAGCGTGTTGTGTCTGGTGATTACGCTGGGTATCTACTTTGCTAATAAGCGTTTGTATCGCCGTTTTCGTAAATTACCGCTGATGCCATTAGTTCTCACCCCGGCCCTGCTGGTGCTGATGCTAGTCTTCGGCCATATCTCCTGGCAAAACTATATTGGTGAATCGCACTGGTTGCTGTGGTTGTTAGGACCGGCGACCATCGCCTTTGCCGTTCCGGTGTATGACAACCTTGCGGTGATTAAGCGTCACTGGATGTCGCTGACGGCGGGCGTGATAACGGCAACGCTGGTGGCCGTCACCAGTTCCGTGTGGCTGGCGCGTCTGTTTATGTTGCCTGATGAGATCCAACGCAGTCTGGCGGTGCGTTCCGTCACCACGCCATTTGCGCTGGCAGCGGCAGAGCCATTGGGCGGGCAGCCGGACCTGGTGGCCTTGTTCGTGGTGGTGACCGGCGTATTCGGCATGGCGGTCGGCGATGTGCTGTTTTTACGCCTTTCCATTCGTGAAGGAATGGCGAAAGGCGCAGGATTTGGCGCAGCATCGCACGGGGCAGGCACGGCGCGCTCTTATGAGCTTGGTCAGCAAGAGGGCGTGGTTGCCAGTCTGGTAATGATGCTTTCCGGTGTGGTGATGGTATTGGTTGCGCCGTTGGTCGCGAGGCTGATGTTCTAAGAAAGGATGTAATCCTCCGGCCCGAAAGCCGGAGGAGAAGGGATGTTAGTGCGCGCGACCTTGTTCTACGCCGTACCCGGTCTGGGAGCGGATGAACTGAGCACGGAACTGCTCGCGTTCGCGGTTGCCTTCTTCTGAGTTGTCGGTAGCAGAGAAGAACCAGATCCCGAGGAACGCTATGCTGATGGAGAACAGCGCTGGATATTCATACGGGAAAATGGCTTTTTCGTGACCGAGGATCTGGACCCAAATGGTTGGGCCGAGAATCATCAATACTACCGCTGTTAACAGACCTAACCAGCCACCCAGCATTGCGCCACGGGTGGTCAGACGCGACCAGTACATGGAAAGCAGGATGATCGGGAAGTTGCAGCTGGCCGCGATGGCGAACGCCAGACCCACCATGAAGGCGATGTTCTGGTTCTCAAACAGCACGCCGAGCAGGATGGCTATCACACCCAGTACCAGTACGGTGATTTTTGACACCTTCAGCTCTTCACGTTCGGTTGCGCCTTTGCGGAATACGTTGGCGTACAGGTCGTGAGAAACTGCCGAAGCGCCCGCCAGCGTCAGCCCGGCAACCACCGCCAGGATGGTGGCAAACGCCACTGCAGAGATGAAGCCGAGGAACAGGTTACCGCCCACCGCATTCGCCAGGTGAACCGCCGCCATGTTGTTACCACCGATCAGTGCGCCTGCAGCATCTTTGTACTCTGGATTAGCGCCTACCAGCATGATCGCGCCAAAGCCGATGATAAAGGTCAGGATGTAGAAATAACCCATAAAACCGGTGGCATAGAATACGCTCTTACGCGCTTCGCGGGCATCGCTGACCGTGAAGAAACGCATCAGAATATGCGGCAAACCTGCTGTACCGAACATCAATCCAAGACCTAACGACAGGGCGGATATCGGATCTTTTACCAGACCGCCCGGGCTCATAATCGCGGAGCCTTTCGGGTGTACTGCCATCGCTTCGGTGAACAGGTTGTTGAAGCTGAAGCCGACGTGCTTCATTACCATGAAGGCCATAAAGCTGGCGCCGAACAGCAGCAGAACAGCTTTAATGATCTGTACCCAGGTGGTTGCCAGCATGCCGCCAAACAGAACGTACATCATCATCAGTACGCCAACCAGTACGACGGCGATGTGATAGTTCAGACCAAACAGCAGCTCAATCAGTTTACCTGCGCCGACCATCTGGGCGATCAGATACAGAGCGACCACCACCAGGGAACCACAGGCCGACAGAATACGGATTGGACCCTGTTTCAGACGATAAGAAGCAACGTCAGCAAAGGTGTAACGACCGAGGTTACGCAAACGCTCAGCAATCAGGAACAGGATAATTGGCCAGCCGACCAGGAAGCCGAGTGAGTAAATCAGCCCGTCATAACCGGAGGTAAATACCAGCGCGGAAATTCCAAGGAACGATGCCGCCGACATATAGTCGCCCGCAATCGCCAGCCCGTTCTGGAAACCGGTGATGTTACCGCCGGCGGTGTAGTAGTCATTACGCGAACGTACGCGCTTAGACGCCCAGTAGGTAATGCCGAGCGTAAAGATGACGAAAATCAGGAACATAACAATCGCCTGCCAGTTGGTTGGCTGGCGTTGAACTGCACCGCTAATAGCATCCGCCGCGTTTGCGGCGAAGGGCAGCGTGGCGGCAAGCGCCGTCAGGACTCTCTTCATGATGCTTTAACCTCGTGCAAAACCGCATTGTTCAGGCGATCAAATTCACCGTTTGCCCGCCAGATATAAATCCCGGTCAGAATGAAGGAGATAAGGATCACACCGACCCCAATCGGAATACCCCGGGTGACGCTGGTTCCCGCGTGGAGCGGCGTACCCAGCCAGCCAGGCGCAAAGGCAATCAGTAAAATAAAGCTGATATAAACTGCCAGCATGATGATGGACAGAATGGTGGCAAACCGTTGCCGTTTTTCTACTAACTCCCTGAAACGCGCACTGTCTTCTATCCGCTGATAAATTTGGTCATTCATCACAGAGTTCTCCAGAGGCCCCCTTCGTTTTTCACGCCGCAGGTGCGTTGGCCGCACTCGTTACTCGACCCATCCCTGGGTCTCGCCCCAGCGGGGCCGTTACAAGTAACGTTCAAATCTGTTCCGGACAGATTTGTCACCCCAGTCACATAGTGAACTATGCTCCTGGGGATGTGCTCGCTTGCCGCCTTCCTGCAACGCGAAATCCTTTGGGGGAGGGTTTTTATATTTCCCTCCCGGTCAGGGGAGGGGTAGGGATAGGATTTGTAGACCCGATAAGCTGCGCGCCATCGGGCATTTCACAGTTATGGTTATGATGGCATCGCGATGGCCTGCTTCTCTTCGAGCAGTTTCTCCACGACGCCAGGATCGGCGAGAGTCGAGGTATCGCCCAGATTGCTGGTATCGCCCGCCGCGATTTTACGCAGAATACGGCGCATGATTTTGCCGGAGCGGGTTTTCGGCAGTGAGTCGGTCCAGTGCAGCACGTCTGGCGTTGCCAGCGGGCCAATTTCTTTACGCACCCAGTTGCGAACCTCGGCGTACAACTCAGGTGACGGCTCTTCACCGTGATTCAGCGTGACGTAAGCGTAGATCGCCTGGCCTTTAATATTATGCGGAATCCCTACCACCGCGGCTTCGGCAATCTTCGGATGCGACACCAGCGCCGATTCGATTTCAGCTGTTCCCAGACGGTGGCCGGAGACGTTCAGCACATCGTCCACACGTCCGGTGATCCAGTAATAGCCATCTTCGTCACGGCGCGCACCGTCGCCGCTGAAGTACATATTCTTGAAGGTAGAGAAGTAGGTTTGCTCAAAGCGTTCGTGATCGCCAAACAGCGTTCTCGCCTGGCCCGGCCACGAGTCGGTAATCACCAGATTGCCTTCGGTCGCGCCTTCCAGCGGATTACCTTCGTTATCGACAATCGCAGGCTGTACGCCAAAGAATGGACGGGTTGCAGAACCGGCTTTCAGTTCGGTGGCGCCCGGCAGCGGGGTGATCATGAATCCACCGGTTTCAGTCTGCCACCAGGTATCGACGACCGGGCATTTTTCGTTGCCGATCTTCTTCCAGTACCACTCCCATGCTTCCGGGTTGATCGGCTCGCCAACTGAACCCAGGATACGCAGTGACGAACGGTCAGTGCCTTCAATCGCTTTATCGCCTTCCGCCATCAGGGCGCGAATGGCGGTCGGTGCGGTATACAGAATATTGACCTGATGCTTGTCCACAACCTGCGACATACGCGCCGGGGTAGGCCAGTTTGGCACGCCTTCGAACATCAGCGTGGTTGCGCCGCAGGCCAACGGACCGTACAGCAAGTAGCTGTGCCCGGTTACCCAGCCTACGTCAGCGGTACACCAATAGATATCGCCCTGATGGTAATCAAACACATACTTAAAGGTAGTTGCAGCGTAGACCAGATACCCGCCGGTAGTGTGCAGTACGCCTTTCGGCTTGCCGGTTGAGCCGGAGGTATACAGGATAAACAGCGGATCTTCCGCGTTCATCTCTTCCGGCTGGTGTTCTGAGCTGGCCTTCTCGATAAGATCGGACCACCACAGGTCGCGACCTTCCTGCCATTCCGTTTTTCCACCGGTACGTTTGAGAACGATCACATGTTCAACGGTTTTCACATTTGGATTTTTCAGCGCATCATCCACGTTCTTTTTCAGTGGGATAGCGCGCCCGGCGCGTACGCCTTCGTCGGCGGTGATCACCAGGCGTGAATTGGAGTCGATAATACGTCCGGCGACGGCTTCCGGTGAGAAACCACCGAAGATGACCGAATGCACCGCGCCAATACGGGCACAGGCCAGCATGGCGACCGCAGCTTCCGGCACCATCGGCATATAAATGGCCACCACGTCACCTTTTTTAATGCCTAAATCCAGTAGCGTATTGGCGAAACGGCAGACATCGCGATGCAACTCGCGATAGGTAATGTTTTTGCTTTGGGTTGCGTCATCGCCTTCCCAGATGATGGCGGTACGATCGCCGTTTGCCTGCAGGTGGCGGTCAAGGCAGTTTGCGGCCAGATTCAGGGTGCCGTCTTCGTACCATTTAATCGACACGTTGCCTGGTACGAAGGAAGTGTTCTTCACCTGGCTGTACGGCTTGATCCAATCAAGAATTTTTCCCTGTTCGCCCCAAAATGTGTCGGGTTCGTTAACGGATTGCTGGTATTTCTCTGCGTACTGCTCCGGATTTATCAGGCAACGATCCGCAATGTTTGCGGGAATAGCGTGTTTATGTATTTGGCTCATGGCTTTTGTTCTCCTTGTAGGATGTTAATAATATGTCTCATAAACGTTAAATGTAGGGGCTTTGAGAGTTTTGTTTAGTATTTGCGCGGCAGATCACGCAATAAACGAATTGTGCAAATTAGCGACAAACTGAATTTTGAAGGGAGCTAGCAAAATTGACTAAATCTCGCGATAACATGTAGTTATCTAAAGGATTGTTGAAAAGGTGATCTGTATCTGAATTAGACAAAAGAGGGAGCAATCAAAGGGTGTTACTAACTCTAAAGTGGTATTTTACATACACTTACAATTGATTAAAGACAACATTTTCAGTGTGGTTTCTTGTTACAAATAGGGTGGAGCAATGTCATGACAGTATTCGTGTGGTTGCTGTTATGGAAAACAATAAAAGAACCGCCATTGCAGATAATGGCGTCATCTGGATGAGACCCCTATGGCAAGGATAAAATCACGCGTACGCCGTTTCTTCAGCCTGTTAGTACCTTTATTATTTATCTCTGCAGTTCACGCTGAACAAACCCCCGTACCCGCAAAAACCGTCACCGTTGAAGCGAAGAATGAAGTCTTCGCCCCTCAGCATCCCGATCAATATCTCTCCTGGAAAGCCACGTCTGAGCAATCAGCCCGTGAAGATGCGCTGGCAGAAGATCCTCGTCTGGTGATCCTGTGGGCGGGATATCCCTTCTCGCGCGATTACAACAAACCGCGCGGGCACGCGTATGCAGTGACCGATGTTCGTGAAACCTTACGTACCGGCGCACCCAAAACGGCAGAAGATGGTCCGTTGCCGATGGCCTGCTGGAGCTGTAAAAGCCCGGATGTGGCGCGTCTGATCCAGAAAGACGGTGAAGATGGCTACTTCCACGGTAAATGGGCGCGCGGCGGTCCTGAAATTGTTAATAATCTTGGCTGCGGCGATTGCCATAACACCGCGTCACCAGACTTTGCCAAAGGCAAGCCAGAACTGACGCTGTCGCGTCCTTATGCTGAACGCGCGATGGAAACAATCGGCAAACCGTTTGAGAAAGCCGGTCGCTTTGACCAGCAATCCATGGTCTGCGGCCAGTGCCACGTGGAATATTACTTCGACGGTAAAAACAAAGCCGTTAAGTTCCCGTGGGACGACGGCATGAAAGTCGAGAACATGGAGAAGTACTACGACACCATCGCCTTCTCTGACTGGACCAACTCCCTGTCTAAAACCCCGATGCTGAAAGCGCAGCACCCGGAGTATGAAACCTGGAGCGCAGGCATTCACGGCAAGAACAATGTGACCTGTATCGACTGCCACATGCCGAAAGTGCAGAACGCGGAAGGCAAGATTTACACCGACCATAAGATTGGTAATCCGTTCGATAATTTCGCTCAGACCTGTGCGAACTGCCACACCCAGGACAAAGCGTCCCTGCAAAAAGTGGTCGCCGAGCGTAAACAGGCCATTCATGACCTGAAAATCAAAGTTGAAGACCAGCTTGTTCGTGCGCACTTCGAAGCGAAAGCCGCATGGGATGCGGGTGCGACCGAAGCGGAAATGAAGCCGATTCTGGAAGATATCCGTCACGCGCAATGGCGTTGGGACCTGTCTATCGCCTCACACGGTATTCACATGCACGCCCCGGAAGAAGGTCTGCGGATGCTGGGTAGCGCAATGGATAAAGCCGCTGACGCACGTACCAAACTGGTCCGTCTGCTGGCGACCAAAGGCATCACGCATGAAATCCCGTTACCGGATATCTCTACCAAAGAGAAAGCCCAGGCGGCGATTGGTTTGAACATGCAGCAAATCAATGCTGAGAAGCAGGACTTCATCAAAACGGTGATTCCGCAGTGGGAAGATCAGGCGCGTAAAAACGGTCTGTTAAGCCAATAACCCCATTTCGCCCCGCAAGGGGCGGATAACTCAACGGAGTGAATATGAGCGTATTACGTTCGTTATTAACTGCTGGGGTGCTGGCGTCAGGCTTGTTATGGAGCCTGAGTGGAATCACTGCCACGCCAACGCCGCAGGAGTCGGATCAACGCTGGACGGTTACCCAACAGCGTAATCCGGATGCCGCCTGTCTGGACTGTCACAAGCCGGATACCGAAGGTATGCATGGTAAGCATGCGGAAGCCATCAACCCGAATAACAAACTGCCTGTCACCTGCACCAATTGTCACGGCCAGCCGTCACCGAACCACCGCGAAGGGGTGAAAGATGTGATGCGCTTTAATGAGCCGATGTACAACGTGGAGCAGCAGAACAGCGTCTGTATGTCCTGTCACCTGCCTGAGCAGTTGCAAAAAGCGTTCTGGCCGCACGATGTCCACGTAACCAAAGTGGCGTGTGCCAGCTGTCACTCACTGCATCCGAAGCAAGACACGATGCAGACGCTGAGCGATAAAGGACGGATCAAGATTTGCGTCGATTGCCACAGCGATCAGCGTAACAATCCGAACTTTAACCCGGCGTCGGTTCCGTTGCTTAAGGAGCATCCATGAGTTGCTCTCGTCGCCAGTTTATCACCGGCGTCGGCGCGCTGGTGGCAGTGAGCGGGACGGCGGGGCGCGTTGTGGCGAAGACGCTGAACATCAATGGCGTGCGTTACGGTATGGTTCATGATGAGTCTTTATGCATTGGCTGTACGGCCTGCATGGATGCTTGTCGGGAAGTTAACAACGTGCCGGAAGGCGTATCGCGTCTGACGATTATTCGCAGCGAGCCGCAAGGGACATTTCCTGATGTGAAGTATCGCTTCTTCCGTCACTCGTGCCAGCATTGCGACCACGCTCCCTGCGTTGACGTCTGTCCGACGGGGGCATCGTATCGCGATGCCGCCAGCGGTATTGTGGATGTGAACCCGGACCTTTGCGTTGGCTGCCAGTACTGTATCGCCGCGTGTCCTTATCGCGTGCGGTTTATCCATCCGGTGAGCAAAACGGCGGATAAATGCGATTTCTGCCGGAAAACCAACCTGAAAGCGGGCAAACAGCCCGCCTGCGTTGAGTCATGCCCGACGAAGGCGCTGACGTTTGGTAATCTGGACGATCCCAACAGTGATATATCCCGTTTGTTGCAGCAGAAAACTACCTACCGTTACAAACTGGCGTTGGGTACAAAACCGAAGGTCTACCGCGTTCCCTTTAAATTTGGGGAGGTGAGCCAATGACATCCGCTTCTGCATTTCATTTTGAATCACTGGTGTGGGACTGGCCCATTGCCATCTATCTGTTCCTGATAGGTATCTCTGCCGGACTGGTCACGTTGGCGATTCTGCTGCGTCGCTTCCATCCGGAGGCGGGCGGTTCAGACAGCACGCTGCTGCGCACCACGCTGGTGTTAGGGCCGGGGGCAATTATCCTCGGTTTGCTGATTCTGGTGTTCCACCTGACGCGTCCATGGACTTTCTGGAAACTGATGTTCCACTACAGCTTCACTTCGGTGATGTCGATGGGGGTCATGCTGTTCCAGTTGTACATGGTGGTGTTAGTGCTGTGGCTGGCAAAAATCTTTGAAAAAGAGGTAATTGCCCTGCAACAGCGGTTCGTGCCGCGACTGACGATTGTGTCAAAACTCCTGACGCTAATCACGCCGTTCCATCGCGCACTGGAGACATTGATGCTGGTGCTGGCGGTCCTGCTCGGGGCGTATACCGGGTTCCTGCTGTCGGCGCTGAAATCCTATCCGTTCCTGAATAACCCGATCCTGCCGGTGCTGTTTCTGTTCTCCGGGATCTCCTCCGGTGCGGCAGTGGCGCTGATCGCCATGGCGTTACGTCATCGTAGCAATCCGCACAGTACGGAAGCGCACTTTGTGCATCGTATGGAAGTCCCGGTCGTATGGCTGGAGATCTTCCTGCTGGCGGCGTTCTTTGTTGGTCTGGCGCTGGGCGATGACGGAAAAATGCGTGCGCTGGCGGCGGCATTGGGCGGCGGATTCTGGACCTGGTGGTTCTGGCTTGGCGTGGCCGGGCTTGGGTTGATACTGCCGATGCTGCTAAAACCCTGGGCCAACCGCAGTTCGACGTTTCATGGTGTGCTGGCAGTGTGCGGCGCCAGCCTGACCGGCGTACTGCTGCTGCGCTTTTTTATCCTCTATGCGGGTCAGCTAACCGTTGCGTAAGGTGATATCTGGACGTTCTCCTTCCTGAAGCCGGTTTTCTGGCGCTGTTATTAAGCCTCGGGGTCAACGTGTTGACCCCGCTTGCCGTGTTGGTAGGTGTCCGCCAGCGCTGGCAGGGGATGATGCGCCTGGCAAGCGTGGGCGTGTGGACACAATTTGCCCTGCTGCTACTGGCCTTTACCATTCTGGTATTCTGCTTTTTGACCAGCGATTTTTCGGTGGTCTACGTTGCCCAGCACAGCTACAGCCTGCTGCCGTGGGGATTAAAACTGGCGGCGGTGTGGGGCGGTCATGAAGGATCGCTGCTGCTGTGGGTGCTGTTTCTTTCAGCCTGGAGCGCGCTGTTTGCTCTTCGCTATCGGCGTAATACCAACGCGCTGTTTCCGCTGACGCTCTGCGTCCTTTCAATGATAACGGCCCTGCTGCTGCTGTTTGTGGTGGTATGGTCCGATCCGTTCGTGCGTATCTTTCCGCCAGCCATTGAAGGGCGCGACCTTAACCCGATGCTGCAACATCTTGGGTTAATCCTCCATCCACCGCTGCTGTACCTGGGTTACGGGGGGTTAATGGTGGCGGCAGGCGTAGCGCTGGCCTCGCTGCTGCGCGGTGACTTTAATGCGCAGAGCGCCTGGGTGTGCTGGCGCTGGGCGCTGCCCGGCTGGTGCGCGCTGACGCTGGGGATTATCCTCGGCTCCTGGTGGGCCTACTGCGAGCTGGGTTGGGGCGGCTGGTGGTTCTGGGACCCGGTAGAAAACGCCTCCTTATTACCCTGGCTTTCCGCCAGCGCGCTGCTGCATAGCCTGTATATCACGCGCCAGCGCGGGATCTTCCGCCACTGGTCGCTGCTGCTGGCGATCGTCACGCTGATTTTATCGCTGCTGGGGACGCTGATTGTGCGTTCCGGCATTCTCGTTTCGGTGCATGCTTTCGCGCTGGATAACGTTCGTGCCGCGCCGCTGTTTGCGCTGTTTACCGTGTTGAGTCTGGCGTCGCTCGGGCTGTACGCCTGGCGGGGCCAGCAAGTCCGGCAGAATGCTCGTTTTGGCGGTTGGTCACGCGAGATGCTGATTCTGGTTGCGCTGCTGCTCTTTAGTGCGGTGCTGCTGATTGTGCTGATTGGCACGCTCTACCCGATGATTTACGGGCTGTTCGGCTGGGGGCGGCTTTCTGTGGGCGCACCGTACTTTAACCGCGCTACGCTGCCCTTTGGCCTACTGATGCTGCTGGTTATTGTGCTGGCAATGGTCAGAAGCCGCAAAGTGTCTTTCCGCATCCAACTTCCGGCACTGCTGGCGCATGCCGGGGTGCTGGTGTTTGCGGCGGGGATCGTCTTTTCCAGCGGTAGCCGTCAGGAGATAAGCCTGAACCTGAGCCCTGGGCAGCAGGTTGAACTGGCGGGTTACATTTTCCGTTTTGAGCGTCTCGACCTGGAAGCCAAAGGTAACTACACCAGTGAAAAAGCGCAGATCACGCTGTGGCACAATGAGAAACGCATTGGCAGCCTGCAACCTGAAAGGCGCTTCTATGCCGCGCGTCGTCAACAGATGATGGAGCCGGGGATCCGCTGGAACCTGATGCATGACTGGTATGCGGTAATGGGTGAAAAAACCGGACCAGACCGTTATGCCATGCGCTTGTACGTGCAGACCGGCGTGCGCTGGATTTGGGGTGGGGGACTATTAATGGTCTTTGGCGCACTGCTGAGCGGATGGCGAGGGAGGAAGCGTGATGCGTAAATTAATCACAGCGTTGCCGGATGGCGGCGTAAACGCCTTATCCGGCCTACAAGGTGCGCAAACCGTAGGCCGGATAAGCGCAGCTCCATCCGGCAGAAAGTTATTACTCTTAACGCTCGTCCTGTTTTTCATTACTTTCGCTACGCATGCCCAGGTTGTGGATACCTGGCGCTTTGAAAATCCGCAACAGCAAGAACAAGCGCTGTCTATTGCCAGCCAACTGCGTTGTCCACAGTGCCAAAACCAAAATTTGCTGGAATCAAATGCGCCGGTAGCGGTCAGTATGCGCCATCAGGTTTACAGCATGGTGGCGGAAGGGAAAAGTGAAGCCGAGATAACCACCTGGATGACCGAGCGTTACGGTGATTTCGTTCGTTATAATCCGCCGCTGAATGAGCAAACGCTGCTGCTGTGGGCGTTGCCGTGCCTGTTGTTGTTGCTGGTAGGTGTAGTGGTCTGGCGAGTGAGAAGACGTCAGCATACGGAGGAAGGTGAATAATGAGCCAGTGCGAGCCGCTGTTACGCCCAATGCCCGTGAAGCGGTTGACCGCTGCGGTGGTACTGATGGTTGTGGCCTGCATTGGAGGCTACCTGTTGACGCCAAAATGGCAGGCGGTTCGTCAGGAGCAGACGCGACTGGCGGACCCTTTACATGCTTTCTCTGATGAAAATATTCAGGAAAAACAGTTGCTTTTGCTGCAATCGCAGATTCGAGCCAATCCACAGGACGGCGTGAAATGGGCGCAACTCGGGGAGTACTATCTTTGGCAAAACGCGTATCATAATGCGCTGCTGGCCTACGAGCAGGCGCTGCGTGTCGGCGGTGAAAATGCTGAGATCTATTCAGCGATGGCAACGGTATTGTATTACCAGGCCGGACAACATATGGCGCCGCCCACTCGCGAGATGATTGATAAGGCCTTGGCGCTGGACCCGGCAGAGGTCACCGCGCTGATGTTGTTAGCCTCAGATGCGTTTATGCAAGCAGACTACGCCCAGGCTATTTCAGTTTGGCAAAAAGTTATGGATTTAAACTCGCCGAGGGTGAACCGGGCACAGCTCGTTGACTCTATTAATATGGCGAAGTTGTTGCAGAATCGGCAAAAATAAATTTGTTTTATTTGTGATTTGTATCATTTTGCCTGTTTAAAAAACAGGCAAACGAACAGGTGAGCGAAAAAAACTCACGCTATGACTTCTTCATTTTTGAACATATTAAAATTCTTTTATAACAAAAAGTTATTCATCAATACCGCGATAAAATTGCATTTTTATGCATAAATTCAGCCAAAAGCCCTGTTCTTAGAGGGTTGCGCTGAATGCCATGCAGATGATAATGATAATATACCCGTCATACTTCAAGTTGCAGGTGTGTTGGCTTTCCTCGCTCACCCCAGTCACTTACTGGCGTAAGCTCCTGGGAATTCGCTGCGTCGCCGCCTTCCTGCAACTCGAATTATTTAGGGCATAAGCGTTAAAAAACTCCATAAACGAACGCAACACAATTCATACCCTTTCAGTATGTACTATTCCCACACACCGCATGTGGAATAGCGCTCCATCGAGGAAGTCCGTTGTTATGAAAAATTTGAAAGTCAGCCTGGCATGGCAGATTCTAATCGCCATGGTGCTGGGCATTCTGCTAGGGAGTTACCTGCATTACCATAGCGACAGCCGCGAATGGCTGGTGGTCAACTTGCTGTCTCCGGCGGGCGATATCTTTATCCATCTGATCAAAATGATCGTCGTGCCGATTGTTATCTCCACGCTGGTGGTTGGTATTGCCGGGGTGGGTGATGCAAAACAGCTGGGCCGTATTGGCGCCAAAACCATTCTCTATTTCGAAGTGATCACCACCGTAGCGATTATTCTTGGCATCACGCTGGCGAATGTGTTCCAGCCGGGTTCCGGGATTGATATGTCGCAACTGGCGACCGTGGATATTTCGAAATATCAAAATACGACCGCAGAAGTGCAGAGCCACGCGCATGGCCTGATGGGCACGATTGTGTCGCTGGTGCCGACTAATATCGTCGCGTCGATGGCGAAAGGCGATATGTTGCCGATTATCTTCTTCTCGGTGCTGTTTGGTTTAGGCTTGTCTTCACTACCAGCAACCCACCGCGAGCCGCTGGTGACCGTGTTCCGCTCGATTTCAGAAACCATGTTTAAAGTGACCCACATGGTGATGCGTTATGCGCCAGTCGGTGTTTTTGCGCTGATTGCTGTGACCGTCGCGAACTTCGGTTTTGCCTCCCTGTGGCCGCTGGCGAAACTGGTGCTGTTGGTGCATTTTGCCATCCTGTTCTTCGCGCTGGTGGTGCTGGGGATTGTGGCGCGTATCTGCGGTTTGAGCATCTGGATCCTGATCCGCATTTTGAAAGATGAGCTGATTCTGGCTTACTCTACCGCCAGTTCCGAGAGCGTACTGCCGCGTATTATCGAGAAGATGGAAGCCTATGGCGCACCGGCTTCAATCACCAGCTTTGTGGTGCCGACCGGCTACTCATTCAACCTTGATGGTTCAACGCTGTACCAGAGTATTGCCGCGATCTTTATTGCGCAGCTGTATGGTATCGACCTGTCGCTGTGGCAGGAAATCGTGCTGGTGTTGACGTTGATGGTGACCTCGAAAGGGATTGCGGGCGTGCCGGGCGTCTCCTTCGTGGTACTGCTGGCTACGCTTGGCAGCGTGGGGATCCCGCTGGAAGGCCTGGCGTTTATCGCCGGTGTTGACCGTATCCTCGACATGGCGCGTACCGCGCTGAATGTGGTGGGGAATGCGCTGGCGGTGCTGGTTATCGCCAAGTGGGAGCATAAATTTGACCGCAAGAAGGCGCTGGCTTACGAGCGCGAGATGCTGGGTAAATTTGATAAGACCGCTAATCATTAATTAATGAAAGATTGCCGGATGGCGCTGCGCTTATCCGGCCTACGGAAGACGGTGAACTGTAGGCCGGATAAGGCGTTTATGCCGCCATCCGGCAATGCAAACCATTACCCGTTTGTTAACTTTTCAAACTCTTCACAGCCGGTATCGAACCCTTCCATACAGCTCAGATTCAGCCAGTGTAGCGCCTTCTGTTTATTCTTCACGATAAAACCCTGCTCGCCGTTTAAGAACATCATTCCGGCCCAGTACTCGGAATAACCGGTGCGGGAGATGGCGGAGCTGCGTTTGAAATACCACGTCGCTTTTTCATCGTCTGCGGGGATCCCCACGCCGTTGGCGTAAATCAGCCCGAGCAGCATTTGCGCGTCGACGGCTGAGTCATTTTCCAGATCTTCAGAGGCGTTTTGCAGCAAGGTAATGGCTTTGGGGTAATCTGTGTGTCCTGCCTGGGTGTTGACCAGAATCCGCGCCAGGGTGAGTTCTCCTGCTTTACTGCCCGCTTTGGCTGCCTTTTCCGCCAGCGTTTTGGCCTGGGGGTAATCCAGACTGACCGGATTCGTAATTTTGATTTGCGCCAGGAGCGCGCAGGCGTCGGCATCGCCATTGTCGGCGGCTTTTTGCGCCCAATACTCGGCTTTGCTCAAATCGCCCGAACTGAACCAGGTATCGGCAAGAAAGTACTGTGCACGACGGTCCCCTGCCTCAGCGGCCTGTAAGTACTGGCTTCCTGGCTCAGTATCACTGGCATGGGCAAAGAATGTCATAAAGAACATCAATGCAATGAGTTGTTTCATTTTGAGTTTTATTTAGGGTACGGAATGAACAGTATAAAGAGATCGTATGGATAAAAAAACAGCCTCCGGGCGGAGGCTGTTGCAGAACAGGTACGTAAACGGACTAACCCATCGCGCTTTCGCGCAGACTGGCTTTCAGCTTGTTGTACTCATCAATAACATACTGCTCGGCAGCGCGCTGATCGGCAATGCGTTCAACGTTAACGGCACAGTACTTATACTCTGGCGTTTTGGTAATCGGGCTTAAGTTCTCGGTTACCAGTTCATTACATGCGCCAATCCACCACTGGTAGGTCATGTAAATCGCGCCTTTGTTTGGACGATCGCTGACTGCCGCACGGGTAATGACCCGACCTTTACGCGAGTTAACCCACACCAGTTCTTCGTCCTGGATGCCCAGGCGTTCTGCGTCGGCGGTGTTGATTTGGGCATAGCCCGGTTCATCTGCCAGCGCGGCCAGCGCCGCACAGTTACCGGTCATCGAACGGCAAGAGTAGTGGCCGACTTCACGCACCGTAGACAGTACCATTGGGTACTCTGGGGTGAGTTTGTCGATTGGCGCTACCCAGTCGCAGGTGAAGAACTGCGCCAGGCCGTTCGGGGTGTCGAACTTCTCTTTAAAGAGATAAGACGTCCCCTGATCGGCTTCTGAGGTGTCGCGGCAAGGCCACTGGATATAACCCAGTTCGCCCATTTTCTCGTAAGTGGCACCGTAGAAATCCGGGCACAGATGACGCAACTCGTCCCAGATTTCCTGGGTGTTGTTGTAGTGCATCGGATAGCCCATACGGGTGGCGATTTCACTGATAATCTGCCAGTCCGTTTTCAGATCCCACTTCGGCTCAACGGCTTTAAAGAAGCGCTGGAAGCCACGGTCAGCCGCGGAGAATACGCCTTCATGCTCACCCCATGACGTAGACGGTAAAATAACGTCTGCGGCAGCGGCGGTTTTGGTCATGAAGATATCCTGCACGATGACCAGTTCCAGATCCTCAAAGCCTTTGCGCACTGCGGAGAGTTCAGCATCGGTCTGTAATGGATCTTCACCCATGATGTACGCCGCGCGTACTTCGCCATGCGCAGCACGGTGCGGCAGTTCGCTGATGCGATAACCGGTATGTGCAGGCAGACTTTCCACGCCCCAGGCTTTAGCGAATTTCTCGCGATTTTCCGGGAACTTAACGTACTGGTAACCCGGATAGGTATCCGGCAGCGCGCCCATGTCGCATGCACCCTGAACGTTGTTCTGGCCACGAACCGGGTTAACGCCCACGCTTGGCTTACCGAGGTTGCCGGTCAGCATTGCGAGGCTGGTCAGTGAACGCACGGTTTCCACGCCCTGATAGAACTGGGTAACACCCATGCCCCACAGGATAGCCGCGCTTTTTGCCGTGGCATACATACGTGCAGCCTGACGAATATCCTGCGCGCTAACGCCAGTGATATCTTCGACGGACTCCGGCGTGTAGCCTTCGACAATCTTGCTGTACTCTTCGAATCCTTCCGTACGGGAGGCGACGAACGCCTGGTCGTACAGTTTTTCTTCGATGATGACATGACCCATGGCGTTGAGCAGCGCGATGTTCGAGCCGTTTTTCAACGCGATGTGCATGTCGGCAATACGCGCGGTTTCAATTTTGCGCGGATCGCAGACGATGATTTTCGCCCCGTTACGTTTAGCGTTAATCACGTGATTCGCCACGATCGGGTGGGAATCCGCCGGGTTATACCCGAAGATGAACACTAAATCTGTGTTATCAATTTCATTGATAGCATTACTCATTGCGCCGTTACCGACCGATTGGTGCAGACCTGCAACCGATGGGCCGTGTCAGACGCGAGCGCAGCAGTCAACGTTATTGGTACCAATAACGGCGCGCGCGAATTTTTGCATTACATAGTTGGTTTCGTTACCCGTACCGCGAGATGAACCGGTCGTCTGAATAGCGTCCGGGCCATACTTCGCTTTGATGGCGCTCAGACGAGTGGCGACGTAATCAAGCGCTTCATCCCAGGAAACAGATTCCAGTTTGCCGCCACGCTGGCGACGGATCATTGGGGTTTTCAGACGAGGGGTCAGGATCTGGGTATCGTTGATAAAATCCCAGCCATAGTAGCCCTTCAGACACAGAGTACCCTGGTTGGTTTTCCCCTGCGCCGCTTCAGCCCGGACGATTTTGCCGTTATCGACCACCAGGTTGATTTTGCAACCTGATGCGCAATATGGGCAAACCGTGACGACTTTTTTCATCGGTCTCGCTCCAGTTAATCAAATCGCGCATACGCGCTGTCGCCCTCAGTATGCATCTTCTATGCCACTTTTTTATTGTGGGCATTCCCTGATATTACGGGTGATTTTTGGTCAAAACCCTGACGAAAAACAGGCTGTCGTCATATTTGACGTGTCGAATCTCCAATACGTGACGCCCCGGCAGTGTGACCGAGGTTATGTTTCCCACATATCCTTGTGCCTTATCGCTGTCACTCTGGGCAGAATCAATCACACTCATTTAAGTTGGCCAGAAATGGGGAAAAACAATGAAGCCAGCCATACTGGTTGTGGATGATGACGTGGCAGTCTGCTCGCTTTTACAGGATGTGCTGAACGAACACGTCTTTGCGGTGACCGCTTGTCACACCGGGCAGGAGGCGTTGCGCTGCATTGAGACTCAGCCGGAGATCGCGCTGGTATTGCTGGATATGATGTTGCCCGACATCAACGGTCTGATGGTGCTGCAGCAGGTGCAAAAGATGAGGCCCGGATTACCGGTGGTAATGCTGACCGGGCTTGGTAGCGAGTCGGATGTGGTGGTCGGGCTGGAAATGGGCGCTGACGACTATATCGGTAAACCGTTCAATGCGCGGGTGCTGGTGGCTCGGGTAAAGGCGGTGCTCAGACGCGTTGGCGTGTTAACGGCAGAAAGCGGCGGCCCACAGACCACGGGGCTTTCTTTCAATGGCTGGCATCTCGATACCGCCGGTTGCCAGTTACATAATCCCCAGCAGTTGAAGGTGGAGTTGACGCAGGGGGAATACAGCCTGCTGTTGGCGCTGGCCCAAAATGCCCGCCGGGTGCTGAGTCGGGAACAACTGCTGGAGCTGACGCGTAGCGACAGTGTTGAGGTGTTTGACCGCACTATTGACGTGTTAATCATGCGCTTGCGGCGAAAAATAGAGATTAACCCGCATCAACCTATGTTGATCAAAACCCTGCGCGGGTTGGGTTATGTGTTTGCCGCCGACGTGCAGCATCACGATAAGGCGGCGTGATCGTGTGCAGTTGCCGGATGCGGCGTAAACGCCTTATCCGGCCGACAAAAGCGACAACGACCGCGTAGGCCTGATAAGCGCAGCGCATCAGGCGTCAACCATTTCTGCTTTTAACTCTGCCAGCGTCTTCGCGCCGTCTATCGCATTGGCGCACAGCAAGCTTGCCCGCGCACATGCGTGTGCCAACCTGACGCTGTCCGTCAGCGACCAGCGCTCATGACAGCCATACAAAAATCCGGCGCAAAACGCATCACCCGCCCCGACGCTGCCAACGATCTCCTCCTGTGCCAGGTACTGCGATGGGATCCAGACGCCCGGCAGATCCGGCGCTTCACCCCAGGCACCTTCCGGACAGTGAATAACCACCCGCTGGCGTACGCCTGCATCCAATAATTCGCGCGCGGCGGTAGCGATATGCGGGATATGCAGCTCGCCGTTGGGCTGTCGGATCTCCAGCCCGCTAAATTCTCCGGCTTCCAGCTCGTTAATCACCAGATAATCGAGATGGCGCAAGGCTGGCATCACCAGTGGTTGGTAGCGCGGGTCGCCCTTGCGTGAGACCAGATCCAGCGATGTTTCAAAGCCGTTGTCGCGCATTTGCGCTAGCAGCCTTGCGCTACGCGTCCCGTACTCCTTATCCGGCATGTCCAGACTGTCGAGCAGCAGCAGATATCCCAGATGGAAGATTTTCATCGAGGTATCCAGTTGCTCAAAAGCGGGCAAATCCAGCAGTCTGTTGGCGCCCGGCGAGTGGAAAAAGGTGCGCTGACCGCTGGGATCGGTCATCACCTGCGACATTGACGTGGGCGCGAATGTCGTGCGCTGCACGTGTTGGCGATTAACGTGATACTGCTCCAGCATCGCCATGATGTAGTCGCCATCGCTGTCCTGACCGATTAACCCCACCGCCTGCAACGGCAGCCCAGTGTGCATTTTTGCCAGCGTCAGCAGCACATTAAGCGGCGCACCGCCCGTGGCGCGTTCGCTACGGGTGATTTCCGCCAACCAGCCGCGTTCCGGCCACTGCACAATTTGATGCACATGATCGACCAGCATGTTGCCTGCGGCGATAACGCCTTTGCGTTCCATCAGACCCGTCCCGCGCTGCCAAAAATGCGCATCTGTTCTGAAACGGTATCGGTAATGGCTTCCTCAATGCCGAGCAGCAGTTCGGCGAATTCGTCGTATAAGGGCTGACGATTCGCCATCCGCGTCTCCACTGCCGACAGCGCCGCCTGCGACATGCCGGTATAGAAGTTGATTTTGTGAATGCCGAGTTCAATTGCGCGCTTGAAATCGTCGTCGCTGATGCCGGAGCCACCGTGCAGTACCAGCGGGATTGCCGCCTGCTGGCGAATGGCGTCTAGACGCGGGAAGTCGAGCAGCGGTTCGCCTTTATATTTGCCGTGGGCATTGCCAATGGCGACCGCCAGCGCGTCAATCCCGGTTCTGTCAACGAAATCACGCGCCAGCATTGGGTCGGTAAACAGTGATTCGTCGGCATGACCGTACAGCGCACCGCCTTCATCGCCACCGACTGCGCCCAACTCAGCTTCCACCGACACGCCGACGGCGTGGCACATCTTCACCACTTCGCGGGTCTGACGGATATTTTCTTCGTACTCCAGCGTGGAGCCATCGAACATCACTGAGCTGAAACCTAAGCGTAACGCTCGCACCACCGACTCAAAGTGCAGGCCGTGGTCAAGATTCAGCACTACGGGAATGTCATGTCTGGCGGCTTCGAACTTGACCGCTTCGACCAGAGAATCTAGCGAGATATATTTAAAATGCACCTCGGCAATGTTGATAATAAACGGCGAACGTTCCTGCTTTGCCGCGGCAAACAACGCGCGCAGGAAATGTGAATCCAGAACGTTAAACGCCCCTAAGGCATAGCGGTGCTCGCGGGCATGGGCAAGGCCATCAGCGAGTGAGATCAACGGCATAATGTGCTCCTTGGTTAGCGGAACAGGCGATATTCGTTACACAGCACCAGCAGCGCCGGTTCGTCTTCTTCAATGTCGTTGTAGCGGGAAATCGGTTGCAGAAAATGGTTGTCGTGGTCGTCGTCATTAACAGAAGAGACCTCGCCAACCAGCACGTCACCAAAACCTTCTTCCGCCCAGAAGCTGTGATACAGGCCCGGCGGCAGGCAGATGCTTTCACCCGGCGTCAGGCGCAGTTGACTGCCTGCGGCATGGGTTTGCCGACAGCCGTCAATTACCACGCTAACGTCGCTGTCTTCCGTTTGCTCGCGGATCCCTGCATTCCACAGTTCTACAATGAGATTGCCGCCGCCGCGATTGATAATGTCTTCGCGTTTGCGCCAGTGAAAATGCATCGGCGTGACCTGTGCATCGCGAACATGCATGATTTTCTCGGCGTAGCATTTCTCGTAAGGCATGCCTTTCGGCGAACCATTACGCAGGGTGAACAGCGTTAATCCTTGCGCGGCGAAATTGTTGCCGCCAAACGCAGTGACATCCCAACCGAGCTTAAGGTCGAACACTTCGCTCCAGGCAGCGGCATCAAGCTTGCGCCATTGGGTCGGGGGGAAGCTGGCAAAAGGGGGGAGATGCACGTCGTGCTGAGAGAAAAACTGGCGCGTGTGGCCAAGGATCTCGTTTATTGCGGAGCGTTTCATTGATTCTCCTGTGGCTGATAAGATGACCTTTATGCGGCCCTCTCTCAAAGGGAGAGGGAGAAAATCAAAAGCTTTCCCATGGATCAAATGGGATACCATCCGGTTACCTCTCCCTCACAGCAGAACAGGGAATCGTTATATTTTATTGTGTTTTTTTATGGGGTGGTGTGATTCATTCAATAAAATGATAAATGAAAAGAATATTTTCATAAATGTTATTGTAAATCATTGGGTTAATGCGTTCGTTTTTTTAGTCATATCTCAGTTTTCTGGAACCATTTGGATATGAACGCTGGATTGTTGCCTCGCGGTGAAAAAACGAATGCGGCGTTTTATAAATCTTTTTGTTAAAAAATCAATTTCATTGAATATAAAATCTCGCCAGTTAATCGTTTATTTATATTCCAGGGTTATATTACGTGTTTGACTAATAATAATTAAATCACTTCCAGATTTTTTCAATAAAAAATAACCTTTTTTAGTTATTATTGATATGCTGACTGGACTTTATTTCTTATGTATTACTTTCTTTTGGCAAGGGATGCGATAATGAAAAAAGGTTCAGGGTTCTATAATCTGGAAGGTATAGTTTCAGAGGAGAGTATAAATGAATATTTATTCTCCGTAAGGGGCGAAGGTAAGTTAGGGTGGCTTGATGTTGAAACAATTGAAGGTCATGAAAATTTAAGTAAACCATACAGTTATAAGATTACATTTACATCAAAACTAAAAAACATCCCTCCTGATTCACTTCTAAATATTGAAGGCTCGCTGAAAATCAGAGCACCTAATCATAATTGGAGTAAATATATTCAGGGTTCTGAAATGTGGCTATATGAACGACAAATTGAAGGCGTCATTACATCATTTTCGCTTATTAGCACATCAGCGGATGAATCACTGTACGAAATCAGGCTGGAGCATAAGCTTGCATTACTCTCTCGACGCAAGCGATCGGCTATTTACCTGAACATAAATGTGCCGAATTTGGTCACGCAGATCCTCAAAGAACATGCTTTTGCCGATTATGAAATCGACTTTGATAATCTTGTTTGTATGTATCCTAACCGGGAAATGATCGTCCAGTGGGATGAGTCAGATTTAGCGTTTATCAGCCGCATCCTGTCAGAAGTTGGGATCTGGTTCAGAATTGAAAATCATCATGCCGTTCCGCACATTATGGTGCTTATCTTCAGCGATTCACAAAGCCGGTATATCTTCGATCAAAAGATTATGCATGCATCTCATGCGGGTCTGACAGCAAATGATTATTCGATCGATAAGCTGGTATCAAAGCACAACGTTGTTTCCGCAGCCGTTAAAGCAAAGAACTTTGACTATCGGCTTGCCAATTCGCTAATACTCAATGTTGATGCCGAGGGAGCTGAACAAACGTCGACGACGTATGGAGTGGATTATCGTTATGCGGATATTCATCACCAGCCGGGATCGAAATTTGCGGAGGAACAACCAGGCGAATCAAGCTGGTTCTACGCCAAACTGCATCACGAAATTATTCTTAATAATCAGTCCGTTTTAAGCGGCGTGACCACCAGTCCATCGATCGTGCCAGGTATGGTGCTTAAAATCGACGGTACCATTCCGCAGGCGTTCACTTCGGGCTTTGTGGTAACGGCAATGCGAGTGACGGGCAGGCGTGATGCAGCCCTGCAATCCCAACTGTTCGGTATTCCCTACAATGAGCGCGTTTGCTTTCGACCGCAGCCGCTACCCAGACCGCGTATCGCGGGTACGGTTCCGGCAATTGTTTCATCTCGAATAGACAATGACCAATATGCCCACATCGATCTGCAGGGGCGCTATTGGGTGAAGTTTGATTTTGACCTCGACCAACATAGGCAAGGCTATGAAAGTATGCCCGTCCGTCTGGCGCGGATTTATGCCGGCGATACTTATGGTCATCACTTTCCACTCATTCAGGGTGCGGAGGTTGCCATTGCGTTTGAAGGTGGCGATCCGGAAAGACCTTTCATTGCCCATGCGCTGCATCATGCGCCAAAACCTGACCCCGTTACCAGCCGCAATAATACCCGCAATGTCATCCGCACTGCGGGTCTCAATAAGCTGCGGATGGAAGATCGGCGCGGGCAGGAACACGTCAAGCTGAGTACCGAGTACGCTAAAACGCAGCTGAACATGGGACATCTTGTTGATGCAGGTGGTAAGCCGCGCGGTGAAGGCGCAGAACTGCGCACCGATGACCGGGCTGTTTTGAGGGCTGCAAAGGGAATATTGCTGACGACAGAGGCGCAGCCAAAAGCCCAGGGCCAGCAGCTCGACATGAATGCAGTCGTTCAACAGCTACAGGCAGCCCTTGTGCTGGCAACTTCTCTTCAGCAAAGCGCCCTGACGGCGCAAGCGTTAAACGTTGAAATGGAGCAACAGCAGCAGCTTAACGCCGCGCTTCAACAGCTCACCCGCTCGGGGCTGGTGGCCTATGCCGATCACGGTATGGCTCTGCTTACACCGGAAACCATGGCGCTGTCGGCAAACAAAGATCTGTCGCTGAACGCGGCCAATAACGGCAGTTTTAACGTTTTTAAGAAACTCTCCATGGCAGTCGGGCAGGGCTTATCGCTTTTCAGCAGAGCTATCGGGATCAAAATTATCGCCGCAAAAGATGATATTTCCGTCCAGGCACAGCGCGGGGAAATGGGCCTGCTTTCGGATAAGCATTTTCATATTCAAAGTATGAACGGCAATGTGACCATCAGCGCCAAAAAGAATATTCAGTTGCTGTGTGGAGGGGGCGGTATTCGAATAAATGAAGATGGCTCAGTAAAAATATTCTCTCCCGCAAAAGTGCAGCTCAAAGGCACCACCCTTGACTGGAGCGGGCCGGAATCCGTTAAAGATAAATCCCCCGTTTTTCAGGAAGACCAGTTTCACCGCCGCATTAAATTACATGGTTATGGAAATACGGACGATGTTCTGAAAAAAACAAAATTCAGACTGACTAAGGCCTCCGGTGAAATCATTGAAGGTGTTACCGACGATGAAGGCATGACGCCGTTACTGGATATGACGGAAATGGATGAAATGAAAATGGAGATTTTGCCAAATGAGTAACAGTCCCTTTAATCCGCGAGTCGTGGCGACAGGTGTACAAGGCGTACCTAAATCCACCGGCGGAAAAATGGCCGTCTGCGAAGTGGCGGTTAAAAACCCTATGCCCTGTATTGTGATCCTTGTTCATGGCGTCAACGATGTGGGTGAGGCGTATCAAAATCAGGAGCAGAGGATCATTGCTGGCTTGAATGAACGTATGGGCCGCACGGATATGTATCCGCATGAGTGGCATCAGTACAAAATGGATATGGGGGATGGCGAGCAGCAGCAGGTGAAAATGCCCGGACGCAGCCCGGTGATCCCATTTTACTGGGGATATAAACCTGTTGACCATGCAACGTATATTGACGATCAGCGGCGTTATCGCGATGAGCTGGCTAAATCAGGAGACGCCGCAAAACTGCCTTACAACGCCTATCAGGAAAATGACAACGCAACGCTGGTAAAGTTAGGACACATTCCTCAAACCACGTTGAAATTTCAGAATGATAATTTCGGCAACGTGCTGGACGATGTGTACGCCAAAGGCGGGGGGACCTTTGCCAATGCGACAACCACTATTCCGGATATGCTAGGCCCTGGCTCCGGCGGCCCTGCGAACGCTACGGCAGGATTTGCTTCATTTCATCTGAATGGCGGGGATTTTACGCACCCTATTTATGATAACCCGCACCGAATTTATCAGTTTTTTGCCGCGCAGCGGCTGGCCGATTTAATCCTGATGATTCGAAGAGAACCGGCAACAAAATTCGATCCCATTAATATTATTGCGCACTCCCAGGGAACGATTATTACCATGCTCGCCAATATGCTGGTCAAAGCAGCAGGTGCCGATCCTGCCGATTGTGTGATCCTCAACCATTCTCCCTACGCCCTGGAAAAAACGGCTGCTGAAGGTATGACGCCCGGACATCACCAGACGGATCGCGCCCGCCAGCAGACGTTTAAAAATTTCTGTCATTTGATGGCGACAAACGGCAGATATGGCAAGGGGGAATATCACACGCAGGCCGAGATTGATGAATTAGAAGGCGCAATTTGTCTGAGTAAAACCAATTCTCAATGGCGCAAGAATAAACTTTATACCCGTAATAACTTTGGCAAGGTATATAACTATTTTTGCCCTAATGACAGCGTGGTTTCATTACTTAACGTGCAGGGTTTGGGCTGGCGGGGAGTCCCCCATGACATTGCCAGCGGCATAGACAATCTGCGCCAGCGGGTTTTCTGCGAAAATGGTCCGGAAATAGGCGGCAGCCCACTGAGCGTGCCTTTTGAAATGCCGGCGTTAAAAAAGGATTGTTTTGATCAGGATACGCTGGCGACCAGACAATATACGTTTGCGGATGTGGTTGTGAATGGTGAGCAGCTCCCCGTCACCTTCAGACACCAGTTACAGGGCGCGGGAAGTCAGTATAAATATTCGATAGTACCGGGTTCACCCGATCAGAACATCTCATTTTCGGCAAAAGCCACGGTTATTGCGCGCACTGAGACAGATTTCAAAAATCTCAGCGGCGCAGGTTTCGATTATTTACAGCCGGGGCAAGAGTTAACGCCCGCAGAACTCGCGATGTTCGCCAAAAAATATGCTAAGCCTTATACCAAAGGCGTTGTCCTGGGCGGGGGATACAATAAGACCGTGCAGCTTATTTATGAAAAAACGCCGGATGAGCTGGAAAAAGAATGGATGAAATCAGAGCAGGTTGGTTACAGCCAGCATTCCTCTATTGTTATGTCGAAAGATGCCCCCGCGAAAGCGATGGCCTTCGATCTGGCGGTGGGGATATGCGGGGCATTTGATTACGAAAATGGTGAGTTCTGGGTAAAACTACTTCGCCGTGGGGACTGGCGTATGAAGCTTAATGGTCTGCCAAGGACTGTTGATTATTATAATACAGGGATATTGAATAAAGCTGACACAAAAGATTATATGAACAGGCCGGATGATATTTTACCAAAGGGTCAATTTGGTGTGGTTAACGAATATTATCATTCAACAACGGTTCAACCTGCCAGACATAATGAAATATACAATACCGATACTCCCAATCTGCAATGGGATATGCCCAAACCGCTTAACGTTTAAGGATAAATCATGAAACCAGGAAATACGGTAAGAGTAATTGTTGGAGCCATTTCGCTATGCGCTATCGCTGCCTGTACAAAAAAAATACCCTCACAGGTTATTTATCGGTTTGATGATAATCGCTACCTGGAGTTGATCGGATATGATTGTGAAGGATATGTTGTTTACCATGACATAAAAAGAAAAATCCACAAATCAATTTATGGCAATCCAATCTATAGAGTGTTCTCGGGTGAGTTTATCCATCCCTCAGAACAGTACGTTCTGGTGCCTGAATGGGAACCCGGGGCATATAAAATATCTAAAGATTATGGGCAAACATGGCAGGTCGCAAACTATATGGCTTCTTCCCGGGCGCTGGAGAGAAACTCCGATGGGGTTATGCGTGACTATCCTGAAGGAAAAGAAATAAAAAAAGTGGTGGTGGTCAATAACCAGGCGTTTATTACCACCTCGAAAAATCATTTGTATATGAGTTCATACCCTTTTGACGACCCGCGTTTAAAGCCGGGTGGTCCGGGTATAGATTATCAATACTTCGATGATACCGACTATCTCTCTATATATACAGACGG
>NZ_JAOWES010000059.1:0-18934 GCF_030334095.1 Citrobacter sp. Cf118
AAAATCGGCCCAGATCCGCGAAATTTTAATCAGCGAGTCAGCTTGGGAAGAAATGACCTGCTTATTCGCACCTTCCCTAGCAGTAGACCGTACGCATCGGTCACTTCCCATCCTTTAGTAGGTATTTTTTCAATACGTTCGCCGCGCGCACCCGCGCGTAGCCATAGCAACGGCGCAATGCGAACAAAGGCCAAGTTGTGGCTAACCGACTTCTCAGCTTCGTAGGTCAGAGTGAAAAACTCGGCATTTTCCTCAAAACCGTCAGACATTGGGAACTCGTCTGTAAACCTATAATTGACCTTAATCGGTTGTTCATTCGGCGTTTTGCCTGTGATAGCAGCTTGTACACGTGGTTTGGTGATATAATCACAGATCCCCCACTTTTCCCAATCAGGATCTCCAGGCCTTAAGCCCTGTTCGCGCAATTTTTTCTGTTCGTCGGCAGCGACTTCGTTGTTAGTGACGGAGATGCACTGGCGACGACCACCACCTCCGCCGCGACCGTGGCGGCGTCCGCACCCTGTTCGTGGTGATGTTCCTGGTGACAGCCTGCGTGGCGATGCTCTTCACTTTTGCAGCAGCCTGCATGGTGCTCACTGTGGCGGCTTTCGTGGTGATGTCCTTCACCCTTGCAGCAGCCTTCGTGTTGGTGCTCTGTATGTTTACAGCAACCTTCATGATGGTTTTGCATCATCGTCTCCTGATGTTATTTAGATATATCTAATTTATATCTAAAGTTTATCGACTTGCAAGTCTATAAAATAATTTTTGTTTAATTTAATGATTATTAATGGTTTTTATGGATTGCCGATAGCTGTTTAATCTCAAGCTGACTATATCAAAAAAGTGCTTGCAATCTTTTTGATTAGCAATCATTATCATTTAAAAATAAATTTAGATATATCGTATTATCTTCACGAAGGCGAAAAAATGACAAAAAACACCTCACGCTACCCACAGCGCGTGCGTAACGAACTACGTTTTCGCGAATTAACCGTGCTGCGCGTTGAGCGTATCGGCCAGGCGTTCCAGCGGATCGTGCTGGGGGGCGAGGCGCTGGATGGCTTTGTTTCACAAGGTTTTGACGACCACACCAAACTGTTTTTCCCGCAGGCGGGCAGCGTATTTACGCCGCCGGAAGTGACCGACGAAGGCATTAACTGGGGCGAGGGCGTGCGCCCGGCGACCCGCGACTACACGCCGCTGTACGATGCCGAACGCCACGAGCTGGCTTACGATTTTTATATCCACGATGGCGGTATTGCCAGCCGCTGGGCGCTGGAAGCCAACATCGGCGATAAGCTGGTGATCGGCGGGCCGCGCGGCTCGCTGGTGGTGCCGGAAGATTACGCCTGGCAGCTTTATGTCTGTGACGAGTCGGGCATGCCGGCGCTGCGCCGTCGCCTGCTGGGATTACGTCAGCTGCCGGTGACGCCGCAGGTGACGGCCATCGTCACCGTCGCGGATGCTTCGTATAAAGATTATCTGGCGGATCTCGACGGCTTTAATATCGAATGGGTGGTAGGCCACAACCCGGCGTTCGTCGCCGAGCGGCTGGCTCAGGTCAAGGTGCCGTCAGAAGATTATTTTATCTGGCTGACCGGAGAAGGCGGCGTGGTGAAATCGCTGCTGGCGCGCTTTGAGGAGCCGAGTATCGATCAGCAACTGGTGCGTTCGCAGGCGTACTGGCATAGCAAATAATCGGCAGTGTGGTAAACCCGGATGGCGGCGCGTTGCGCCTTCTCCGGGCTACCTTTCAATGGTGTTATGTCGCCCCGGTAAGCGCAGCGCCACCGGGTGAGGCTTAGCGTTCCGCCAGCGCCTTAAACACCATCGCCACCGCGTGGGCGCCGGGGTCCATATTGCCGAGCAGGCTCTCGCTATTGAGATAGGAGGCGCGTCCGGCGCCGGCTTTGCTCGACTGGCAGGTGCGATCCGCGCCGGCCTGCGCCGCGGCGAAAGCGGCCTGCAGATTATCCGGTTCGGCCAGCAGCGCCGCCAGCGCCGGCTGTAGAGCGTCAATCATCGTCCGGTCGCCCTCATCGGCGCCGCCGTAAAATTTCATCTGCCCCAGACCGGCGTTCAGCGCTTCCGCCATGCTGGCGCCTTGCTCCAGCTTCTGCCCGGCGGCGGTGAAGAAAATCGACATCAATACGCCGCTGGAGCCGCCCATCACCACCGTCAGGCGTTCGCCAATTAGCGCGAACAGCGTGGGTAAATCATTGAGCGGCAGTTGCTGGCGTTGCAATAGAGCGGCAATCTCACGCGCGCCAGCGGCGAAAGTGGAGCCGGTATCGCCGTCGCCCACTTTGGCGTCAAGCGCGTTGAGATGGGTTTCGAGGCCGGAGAGGGTGCTGGTCACCTGCGCCACGTAATCGCCCACCTGCGGGTTGGCCGATGGCGTAAAGGCGACGCGTGCGCTGGCGAGCGCGGACGGCATGATATTAACAGCCCGCGGCTGCACCGGCTTCTGCCAACTGGCGGTTTCGACATCCGACAGCAGCGCCTTTTCAATGCTCTCTTCCAGCACGATAGTGGTCAGCGAGAAGCCTTTCATATCCAGCGCCGTTACCAGCGAAGCCGGGCCAATCAACCAGTCAACGCGCGCATGGAGTGGGGTGTTGGCCAGCTCGCGGGTCAGAATCGCCATCTCGGCCACCGACACGCCGCCGAGATTATTGAGCATCACCGCCAGGCGGCCGGTTTCAGGTAGGGCGGCGGTCAGCTTCTCTACCATAATCTGCATGATTTCCGCGCTGTTATGGGTCGCGATCGTCGAGGCTCCCGGTTCGCCGTGGATGCCCATCCCCAGCTCGGCGTGGCCGGGCTGATGGCGCGGCGCGCTTTCCGCTTCCTGCGGCAGGTGACAGCTGGCCAGCGCCACCCCGATGCTGGCGGTATGGTTGGCGGCGTATTGCGCTTCACGCAGGACGGTGGCGAGGTTGAAGCCGCGCTCGGCGAAATAACCCGCCACCTTATGCACAAGAATAGTCCCGGCGATACCGCGCGGCTGTTTGTTATCCGGCAGCGAAATATCGTCGCCGACGATCAGCATCTCTACGTTATAGCCAAGACGGCGCGCTTTCTCCGCCGCGAGGCCGAAGTTAAGCCGATCGCCGGTGTAGTTTTTAACGATCAGCAGACAGCCCGCCTCGCCGGTCACCGCCTGAATCGCGGTGAGTACCGCATCGACGCTCGGCGAGGCGAACAGATCGCCGCAGACCGCGGCGGTCAGCATGCCTTTACCAATAAAGCCGACGTGCGCCGGTTCATGGCCGGAGCCGCCGCCGGAAATCACCGCCACGTTGTTTTTATTCAGATCGCGGCGTACCACTACACGGATCGCCGGGTCGCTCTCCAGGCGGGCGAGGTTGTTCCACGGGCTGGCAATAATGGTTCCCTCGATCACGTCGTTAACGAGGCTGGCGCGCTGGTTAAAAAAGAATTGAGACATAGTGGTTCCTGATCAGTAAGCGAAAACTCACCCTCCGGAGGCGGGCCCCCGGAGTGGTAACGGTCAAAGTGGATTTAGCGACGAATAAGACGTTGCAGACGCATATCGAGCGTGATGGCTTCGCCAGGCTGAATATCATTCAGCGCTTCGCCCTGCTGGCATAGCCAGGCGATCCCCGCCGCGCGGGCGATAATCGCGCCGTGGGCCTGTTCGCTGCCGTCGCGCAGGCACAGGCCGGTGACCTTGCTGGCATCCAGTTGGAGTACAGTCGAGGGATAAATATTGTCGGCGATAATAATCGTCGGCTCACTGGCGAATGGCAGCGTCTCCTTAATACCCTGCAGATGGCGCAGCGTGCGCTGCAGAATATCGTCGACATCGATATAACGGGCCTGCAGATAGGCGTCATCCAGCTGACGATACTGCTGGCTGAGCTCCATCAGCACTTGATGCCACGCCCATTCCGCCGAGCACTGTTCGGTGAGCAGGCGATCGTTGGCGGCATCAAACAGATCTTCATCGTCGAGCAAGGTGTGATGACCGGCGAAGATCGCCGCGATATCGGCGTTAAATTTGTGTTCCGCCAGCTCGGTGAGCGCATTGAGATCGGCCAGCGTCTGGTCGATCGCCTGGCGCAGGCGCTGCTGCTCGCGGGCGATGTCGGCGGCGGCGGGGAGCGCCGGTTGGATCGGCGCCTGCGGATAAATCATCGCGGCGCCTTCAACACGCGCAGGTATGGCGGGTTCCGCTGTCGGCTGCGCCTCCGGCGACTCGCCGAAGTTATCGGCGGCCAGCGCCTGAAACGCCGCCAGCGCCGCATCGGCGTCCGGACCGCGGGCCAGCAGGCGCAGCTTATCGTGGCGGCGCACCTGTAGCAGAGCGATTTGATTCAGACTGTCCGGGGTGACGCATTTGCCGTTTTTCTCCAGCACCAGGTCGGCGTTAAAACCCGCCAGCGCGGCGACCAGCTTTGATGCCGGACGCACGTGCAGGCCGTTGTGATTGTTAATAATGACTGAAACCGATTTAGCATCGCCGTCGTCAGCAAGCGTTGGGGCGGCGGCGTCAGGCGTGTGCGAAGGTAAACCCAGCTGAACCCGCTTGGCTTCCAGGGCGTTCATGGCATCGGCGATAACTTTGTCGATCCCGGCGCCGGAGGCGGCGCTGACGGTGGCCGCCAGCGTCCCTTCGACCAGCGGCGCGGCGCACAGCCGCACCTTTGCCGCCATCGCCGGATCGAGCAGATCGAGGGCGGTTTCGGCGCTGAGCAGGGCGCTGCCGATATCCATCATCACCAGAACATGGTCGGTATCGGCGACGGATTCGATCGCCTCCATGACTTTAATCGGATCGGTGCCGATCGGGCTGTCGGGATCGTCGATCCCGGCGGCGATCGCCAGCTTACAGCCATCGTTCATTAACATCTGCCGGGCCAGTTCTCCGACACCTTCGCCCAGCCGGGCGCTATGAGAAACAATAACCAGGTTTACCATCGCGATTTCCTTACTCTTTGGCGGCGGCAGCCAGCATCTGAACCATAAACAGCACCGAGGTCGCGCCGGGATCCTGATGCCCGATGCTGCGCTCGCCGAGATAGCTGGCGCGGCCTTTACGCGCCTGCATGGTGATGGTGGCGTGGGCGGCGCGCTCGGCCACTTCGCAGGCGGCATCCAGCGCGGCAGGGATAGACAGATGTTGCTCGCTGGAATGACGCAGGGATTCCACCACCGGCAGCCAGACGTCGCACATCGTCTTATCGCCCGGCTCCGCTTTACCACGGTTGACGACGCCGTCCGCGCCTTCGCGGATCATCTGATAAAGCTCGTCGAGGGTCAGGCTCTGATGCGCCTGGGTGACCTGGGCGGCGCGGATAAAGAAGGTGCCGAACAGCGGGCCGCTGGCGCCGCCGACGTTGGAAAGCAGCGTCATCCCGGTATTCTTGAGAATAAAACCGATGTCTTTATCGGCGATCGACGGCAGCTTTTCGACCACTTTGCTGAAGCCGCGATGCATATTGAGGCCGTGGTCGGCGTCGCCGATCTCTTTATCAAGGCCGGTGAGAAAATCGCTCTGTTTGGTGAAAATGTCGCCACAGCGGTACAGCCAGTCGACGATTTGCGTTCTGTTCAGTGACATGTCGTGCTCCTTATTTTCCCCAGTTCAGCGCTGGGGTATGGACCGGGGCGTCCCATAACGCCAGTGTGTCATCATCCGCTTTCAGCAGGGTGATGGAGAAACCCGCCATATCCAGCGAGGTGCAGTAGCTGCCGATGAGGTTGCGTTCAATCACAATGCCGGACGCTTCGCAGCGCTGGGCAAGGCGGTTGTAAACGCCGTACAGTTCGGAAAGCGGGGTGGCGCCGAGGTTATTGACCAGCGCGATAACCCGATCGCCGTTTTGCAGCGCGGTTTTGCTCTGTTTCACTTCCTGCCACGCTCCCTTGACGTTATCCCACTGGCGCAGCGTGCGGCTGTATGCGCCGTTTTCCAGCAGGGTATCGACCATCTCATCGACGGTTTGGTCGAGCGAGCTGAAGCGGCGGCGGTCGATACCCGGCTCGCCATGGATGCCGACGCCGAACTCCATCTCATCATCTTTCAGGGTAAAGGAGGGCTGTCCGGCGGCCGGTACGGTGCAGGCGCCCAGCGCGATGCCAATCGAGTGACCAAGGTTATTTAAACGGCGGCCCAGTTCAGCGCAGGCTTCCAGCGAGTCGCCGCGTTCGGCGGCGGCGCCGACCAGTTTTTCAATCAGCACGGTATTGGCGACGCCGCGGCGTCCGGCGGTATAGAGGCTGTCTTTTACCGCCACGTCGTCATCCACCACGACGGTGGTAACCTTAACGCCACTTTCGTGCAGCAGCTCGGTGGCGGTCTCAAAATTCAGGATGTCGCCGGTATAGTTTTTGATAATCAGCAGGACGCCTTCGCCGCCGTCAATCTGCATCGCGCATTCGAACATTTTGTCCGGCGTCGGCGAGGTGAAAATTTCCCCCGGACAGGCGCCGGAGAGCATGCCCTGGCCGATGTAGCCGCAGTGCATCGGTTCGTGTCCGCTGCCGCCGCCGGAGAGCAGCGCCACTTTGCCGGCGACCGGTGCATCAGCGCGGGTGACATAGACCGGGTCCTGGTGCAGCGTCAGTTCAGGATGCGCCTTCGCCAGGCCGATAAGCTGTTCACTCAGTACATCTTCCACACGGTTAATCAGTTTTTTCATTGTTTATGCTCCGTAGGGTAGGGGGAGGTCGCCTGTCTATAAGGGTAGCCCGGCGATGTAGTGATTCTGGCTGAGCGGGCGCAAAATAAAATGCCGTCAAAATTGGTTCCATAACGGAACGTAGAAAAGAATTTTTGTTCCTTTATGGAACATTAATTGCCGATAAACAGGAGAAATGCGAGCCAGCGCTAATAATTTGTCCGTTTTTTTCTGCTATCAGAAATGGGGCAAGGATGATTTTTTTCGCCATTGTGCCGCATTGAGGCGATTTTCTGCGTTAAAGAGGGGAGACGATAGCGGCTTTTTTGCCAAAATGATCCGATCGCGATCGCAATCCCATCGCTTTCTCAGTCACATTGTTTCAATGTGAAACGCATTATTTTTTTATCTGTTTCAGAACAGAACAAAAAAGGGAAAAATTTTTTTCGCCGCGGCTCGCCCTACAGTGGATGCATCGCTCCGGCAGCGTGGCTGTAAGCGCCATTGATATCAGGCGCCGCGGCATGACGGCCTGGGCTCACGTGTCAACATACGCACTTATTTGAGGGTGAAAGGAATGCTAAAAGTTATTCAATCTCCAGCCAAATATCTCCAGGGACCTGATGCCGCCATGCTGTTTGGCGAATACGCTAAAAACCTGGCCGACAGCTTTTTTGTTATCGCCGATGACTTCGTGATGAAGTTGGCGGGCGACAAAGTATTGAACGGCCTGCATAGCCACAATATTAGCTGCCATGCGGAACGGTTTAACGGCGAGTGCAGCCATGCGGAAATCAACCGCCTGATCGCCATTCTTAAGCAGCACGGCTGCCGCGGCGTGGTGGGTATCGGCGGCGGGAAAACCCTCGATACAGCGAAGGCGATCGGCTATTACCAGAAGCTGCCGGTGGTGGTGATCCCGACAATTGCCTCAACCGATGCGCCGACCAGCGCGCTGTCGGTTATCTACACCGAGGCGGGCGAGTTTGAAGAGTATCTGATCTACCCGAAAAACCCGGATATGGTGGTGATGGACACGGCGATTATCGCCAAAGCGCCGGTACGCTTGCTGGTGGCCGGGATGGGCGATGCGCTCTCCACCTGGTTTGAAGCCAAGGCCTGCTTCGATGCGCGAGCCACCAGCATGGCGGGCGGGCAGTCCACGGCGGCGGCCTTGAGCCTGGCGCGCCTGTGCTATGATACGCTGCTGGCGGAAGGCGAAAAAGCACGCCTGGCGGCTCAGGCTGGAGTGGTGACCGATGCGCTGGAGCGTATTGTCGAAGCCAACACCTATCTGAGCGGTATCGGTTTTGAGAGCAGCGGCCTGGCCGGCGCGCACGCGATTCACAACGGTTTCACCATCCTTGAAGAGTGCCACCATCTGTATCACGGCGAAAAAGTCGCTTTCGGCACCCTGGCGCAGCTGGTACTGCAAAATAGCCCGCTGGAAGAGATCGAAACCGTGATGGGCTTCTGTGAAAAAGTCGGCCTGCCGATCACCCTTGCCCAGATGGGCGTGAAAGAGGGTATCGAAAGCAAAATCCACGCGGTGGCGAAAGCCACCTGCGCGGAAGGCGAAACCATCCACAATATGCCGTTCCCGGTCACCGCGGATAGCGTCTACGCCGCCATCCTTACCGCGGACCTGCTTGGGCAGCAGTGGCTGGCGCGTTAAGTCTTTCACAAGGTTCTATGCCGCGGCGCATTGCGGCATCAACTCCTCCCTCCGGCAGCCGCTGCCGGAGGGTTTTGTCGTTTTAACTGTGTTAACTCCAGCGGAAAAGGGATATGACAGCTCAGACTCAGGGTGCGGAAAATGAAGTTTCAGCCGTTATCAGCCAGTCGTGGCATCGCTGCAGCAAATTTATGCAGCGTGAAACCTGGCAGGCGCCGCATCAGGCGCAGGGGCTGACCTTTGAATCGATCTGCCGTCGCAAATAAACCCAACGTGCGCGGGTTCGTGTCCTGAACCGCCGCCGGAGATCACCGCCACGTTATTTTTGTTAAGGTCGCGGCGAACCACGATGCGAATGGCCGGATCGCTCTCCAGACGCGCCAGGTTATTCCACGGGCTGGTGATAATTGTACCGTCGATCACGTCGCTAACGAGATGGGGGCGTTGATTAAAAAAGAATTGAGACATAACGGCTCCTCGAGGTTGAGTGTAAGACAAACCCCCGAATGCATGTTCATGGTGCGGAGGCGATAGAGAGATTCTGGCGAAGTCAGCATGGAAAAAAACAACACGAAAATGAGTTTCATTACGAAACGTGATTGCTGTTTTTTGTTCCGAAATGAAACTTAATTAGGCGAGAAATCATCACAATGCGAACTCGCTCGACTTTTTCCTCCTGCGATCAGAGCAGGCCACACGGCGCAGTCAGTCTTTTTTGCGGGGCTTTACCCAGGATGGCGCGTAATTGGGGAAATTTATCATCGTGTTTGTCGGTAATTTCGCGGTAACGGAACGGATCGAGATCGCAAATCTCATTATTTTTGTGGTTAAGCGTTCCAATATGAAACGCATGTCATTTTTATCTGTTCCATATCAGAACAAAATGACGAAAGATTTTTTTGTACACGCCTCGCCATACAGTTATTACATCGCTCCGGTACGTCCGCTTTCGCCGTCAACATCAGGCTAAACGGGTTAACGCCAGGGCTCACCATGTAAAAACATGTACTTATTTGAGGATGAAAGGAATGCTAAAAGTTATTCAATCTCCAGCCAAATATCTCCAGGGTCCTGACGCTTCCACCTTGTTTGGTCAATACGCTAAAAATCTGGCGGACAGCTTTTTTGTGATTGCGGATGACTTCGTGATGAAGCTGGCGGGAGAGAAAGTACTCAACGGCCTGCACAGCCACGACATTAGCTGCCATGCGGAACGCTTTAACGGTGAATGTAGCCATGTTGAAATTAATCGACTGATTGCCATTCTGAAACAGCACGGTTGTCGCGGCGTGGTTGGGATTGGCGGCGGGAAAACGCTGGATACTGCCAAAGCGATTGGTTACTACCAGAAGCTGCCGGTGGTGGTGATCCCGACTATCGCGTCTACCGATGCGCCAACCAGCGCGCTGTCCGTTATCTATACCGAAGCCGGTGAGTTTGAAGAGTATCTGATCTACCCGAAAAACCCGGATATGGTGGTGATGGACACTGCGATCATTGCCAAAGCGCCGGTACGTCTGCTGGTGGCCGGGATGGGCGATGCGCTCTCGACCTGGTTTGAAGCGAAAGCCTGTTATGACGCCAGAGCGACCAGCATGGCGGGCGGACAGTCCACCGTGGCGGCGCTGAGCCTGGCGCGCTTGTGCTATGATACCCTGCTGGCGGAAGGCGAGAAGGCACGCTTTGCTGCGCAGGCTGGCGTGGTGACCGATGCGCTGGAGCGTATTGTCGAAGCTAACACTTACCTCAGCGGCATCGGCTTTGAAAGCAGCGGTCTTGCAGGGGCGCATGCGATCCACAACGGCTTTACGATTCTGGAAGAGTGCCACCATTTGTACCACGGTGAAAAAGTCGCCTTTGGTACGCTGGCGCAACTGGTGCTGCAAAACAGCCCGATGGAAGAGATCGAAACCGTGCTGAATTTCTGTCAGAAAGTCGGCCTGCCGGTAACGTTAGCGGAAATGGGCGTGAAAGAAGACGTTGACGGCAAGATCATGGCCGTGGCGAAAGCGACCTGCGCAGAAGGTGAAACCATCCACAATATGCCGTTCCCGGTAACGCCTGAAAGCGTACATGCCGCTATCTTGACGGCAGATCTGCTGGGACAGCAGTGGCTGGCGCGTTAATCAGTCGTCGGTAGGTTTTTATCCGGCATCTTCTCCCCCTCTGACAGTTTCTGCCGGAGGGGTTGTCTATGGTTAAACAGCGGAAAGGGATATGACGGCGCACACGCATAGCATCGGGAAGGAAGTCTCTTCAGTCATTGCCCAGTCATGGCATCGTTGCAGCAAGTTTATGCAGCGGGAAACCTGGCAGGCGCCGCATCAGGCGCAGGGACTGACCTTTGAGTCGATTTGTCGTCGCAAGACGGCGTTGCTGACGATTGCTCAGGCTGCGCTGGAAGATGCCTGGGAGTTTATGGACGGCCGCCCGTGCGCGCTGCTGATTCTGGATGAATCAGCCTGTATTCTCAGCCGTTGCGGCGATCCGCAGACGGTAGAACAGCTGGCGGAGCTTGGGTTTCGTGACGGCAGCTACTGTGCAGAAAGCATCATTGGCAGTTGTGCCCTGTCGCTGGCGACGATGCCGGGCCAGCCGACAAAAACCTCTGGCGAGCAGCATTTTAAACAGGCGCTGCATCCGTGGTCGTTCTGCTCGACGCCGGTCTTCGATAACCATGGTCGACTGTTCGGCTCCATCTCGCTATGTTGTCTGGTGGAGCATGAGTGCGTTTCTGATTTATCCCTGACGCTGGCGATTGCCAGAGAAGTCGGCAACTCTTTGCTGACCGACAGCCTGCTGGCTGAATCCAACCGCCATCTGAACCAGATGTACGGGCTGCTGGAGAGTATGGATGATGGTGTGATGGCCTGGAACGAACAGGGCGTATTGCAGTTCATCAATGCGCGAGCGGCGCTGCTTTTGCATCTCGATGCGCAGGCCAGTCAGGGGAAAAACATTCACGATCTGCTCAATCTCCCCATGCTGCTGCGCCGGGCGATCAAACATGCCCGCGGTCTGAATCACGTCGAAGTTACCTTTGAAAGCCAGCATCAGTTTGTTGATGCCGTCATTACCCTGAAGCCGATTGTTGAGGAGCAGGGCAACAGCTTTATTCTGCTGCTGCATCCAGTGGAACAAATGCGCCAACTGATGACCAGCCAGCTCGGCAAGGTGAGCCACACCTTTGAGCAGATGTCGACTGACGATCCGGAAACCCGCCGCTTGATCCATTTTGGACGCCAGGCAGCGAGGGGGAGTTTCCCGATCCTGCTGTGTGGGGAAGAGGGTGTTGGTAAAGAACTGCTGAGTCAGGCCATTCACAATGAAAGCGAGCGCGCCAGCGGGCCGTATATCGCCGTGAACTGTCAGTTGTATGCCAACAGCGTACTGGGGCAGGATTTTATGGGCAGTGCGCCCACCGACGATGAAAATGGCCGGTTGAGCCGTCTTGAACTGGCGAACGGCGGCACGCTGTTTCTGGAAAAAATTGAATATCTGGCACCGGAGCTGCAATCCGCGCTGTTACAGGTGATCAAACAGGGGGTGTTAACCCGCCTGGATGCCCGTCGGCTGATTCCGGTGGATGTCAAAGTGATCGCCACCACCACGGTTGATCTCGCCAATCTGGTGGAGCAAAACCGCTTTAGCCGTCAGCTGTATTATGCGCTGCACTCTTTTGAGATAGTGATCCCACCGCTGCGGGCGCGGCGCAGTAGTATTCCCTCGCTGATTTATACGCGGCTGAATAGCCTGAAAAAACGCTTTTCATACAGTTTGAAGATCGACGACGACGCGCTGGCGCAACTGGTGGCCTATTCGTGGCCGGGCAATGACTTTGAGCTGAACAGCATTATCGAAAACATCGCCATCAGCAGTGATAACGGCCATATTCGGCTGAGCAATCTACCGGATTATTTGTTTGCCGAACGTCCAGGTCTGGAGACGGCGTCTTCACTGCTGCCTGCTAGTCTGACGTTTACCGCTATCGAAAAAGAGGCGATTATCCATGCTGCCCGCGTCACCAGCGGGCGCGTGCAGGAGATGTCGCAACTGTTGAATATCGGTCGCACTACCTTGTGGCGCAAGATGAAGCAGTACGACATTGATGCCAGCCAGTTTAAGCGCAAGCATCTGGACTAGTTTCTTCAATTCTCGCCATCGAGAACAGCGCGTCTGACAGTCGGTTGATATAACGCCTGGGTTCATCGCGTAACGTTAGCGATCTGCTCATCGCGATGAGGACCCGCTCCAGTCGGCGCGTCAGGGTTCGCGCAACGTGTAGCTGTGCCGATGCGAGATTTTTCCCCGGAATAACAAACTCTTTGAGCGGGCCGCTTTGCGCCATATTACGGTCAATAAGCTGCTCCAGCGCCTGAGTATCCTCTTCACCAATACGCTGTTGTAAGCGAGCGAGTCCTTTCTCATCGCTGGCGAGTTCCGCACCCAGAACAAACAGCATTTTCTGTATGGCGTGCAGATCCTGGCGTAGCCCGGCCTGACGCGTGCTGGCATAGCAGACGCCAAGTTGGGAAATCAGTTCATCCACCGTGCCATAGGCCTCAACGCGGATGTCGTCTTTGTCGATACGGCTGCCGCCAAACAGTGCGGTCGTGCCTTTATCGCCGGTTCGGGTGTAGATGCGGTACATTTATTTTATCTCGCTGAAGGGAAGCACTTTGACCAGTTGACCAGCATTAGCACCGAGGACGCGGAGCCGGGCTGCACCGGCGCGGATATGACCACGGATCAGCGCCCGATCCTCGGGCAACTGGGCGTGGGTTAACGCAATATCACCCGTGGCGTTAAGACCCAGACCGACACGTAGCGTTGAGCTTTTGGCCGCAAGTTTGCTCAATGCCAGCGCGCAGTCATGCTCGTCGCAACAGATTGCCCGGCAAGGGACGCCTTGCTCTTCCAGCCCCCAGCACAGCTCATCAAGCACGCGGGTATCCTGCCAGCGCGAGTGATAAAACAGATGTACGCCCGGTGATGAAAGTGACATTGCGCCCCCTGTACTATCAGAATGCCTGACGGAAGATCTCGGCAATTTCTTTCTCGTTCCCTTTGCGCGGGTTAGAGAAGGCGTTGCCGTCCTTCAGCGCCATTTCCGCCATGTACGGGAAATCGGCTTCTTTAACGCCCAGATCGCGCAGATGCTGCGGAATGCCGATGTCAGCGGAGAGACGGGCAATGGCGTGGATGGCCAGTTCGGCGGCATCCATGGTGGAAAGTCCGTCAGTATTTTCGCCCATAAACTCTGCAATGTCGGCAAATTTTTCCGGGTTAGCGATCAGGTTATAGCGCGCCACGTGCGGCAGCAGTACGGCATTCGCCACGCCGTGCGGCATGTCGTACAGACCGCCAAGCTGATGCGCCATCGCGTGAACGTAGCCGAGGTTGGCGTTGTTGAAAGCCATACCCGCCAGCAGAGAGGCGTAGGCCATGTTCTCGCGAGCTTTCAGGTTGCTGCCCAGCGCTACGGCCTGACGCAAGTTGCGTGCGATCAGGCGAATAGCCTGAATAGCGGCAGCGTCGGTGACCGGGTTGGCATCTTTGGAAATATAGGCTTCCACGGCGTGGGTCAGGGCGTCCATACCGGTCGCGGCGGTCAGCGGGGCGGGTTTGCCGAGCATCAGCAGCGGATCGTTAATGGAGACCGACGGCAGGTTGCGCCAACTGACAATCACAAACTTCACTTTAGTCTTGGTATTGGTCAGCACGCAGTGGCGGGTGACTTCGCTGGCGGTACCGGCAGTGGTATTCACCGCAACGATCGGCGGCAGCGGGTTGGTCAGGGTTTCAATCCCGGCATAGCTGTAGAGATCGCCTTCGTGAGTTGCCGCGATACCGATGCCTTTACCGCAGTCATGCGGGCTACCGCCACCGACGGTAACGATGATATCGCAATGCTCTTTGCGAAAGACTTCGAGACCGTCACGCACGTTGGTGTCTTTGGGGTTAGGTTCAACGCCATCAAAAACCACCACGTCAATGCCCGCTTCACGTAAATGGGCGAGGGTTTTATCTACCGCGCCGTCTTTAATGGCCCGCAGACCTTTATCAGTAACCAGCAGCGCTTTTTTACCGCCTAACAGTTTGCAGCGTTCGCCGACAACGGAAATAGCATTGGGGCCAAAGAAGTTCACATTTGGCACCAGGTAATCAAACATACGATAGCTCATAATATACCTTCTTAGATTTAAATTATAATTCAGAGAAACAATTCAGTGCGGTTTCTGCTAATAATCTGTCTTGTTCCACGGTGCCGCCACTAACGCCAACGGCACCAATTAATTTACCGTTTAATATGACAGGTAAACCGCCGCCGAAAATAACAATGCGCTGTTGGTTGGTAAGCTGCAAACCATATAGCGAAGCACCAGGTTGTACCGCATCGGTAATTTCATGGGTACCCTGGCGCAGGCAGCAGGCGGTATACGCTTTATTAAGAGAGATATCACAGCTGGTGACAAACGCATCGTCCATGCGTTGCATTAGCAGCGTATTCCCACCGCGATCCACCACGGAAAAGACCACCGGAACGCTGATCTCAAGCGCTTTAGCCTCAACGGCCTGCGCCATTTTTTTTGCAGACGCCAGCGTAATGGTGGCAATTTGTTGGCTCTTATTCACAGTTTCTCCTGAAAATGTTGTAGGGCTGAGGTCACGAAACATATCGCGCAACAGCTATTTTTATCATTGGCTTTACCTTATTTTCTCGCCGCACGTTATTAAGTCAATAGGGCGAAAATTTCAAAGATATTAAATTCACCTTCCCGGTTTTGCGTTTATTGATAATGATCATTTAACCTCGTCACAATTCACGATGGATATTCCTGAATTGCGTTTCAATATGAAACGATGCGTTTTTATTAGGTACCAAATTGGAACGAAATTAATTTTATTTTTTTATTGTTCTGCTCATTTAGAGTTCGACCATTGCTGATGAAAGGCGAATGACGGGTGTTGTGTCCCCGGCAATGCGGCCCGGCGTCCCTATTTTTTATCTTTTGAGTCAATAAATCATGAGAAGATCAAAACGATTCGAAGTACTTGCGAAGCGGCCTGTAAATCAGGATGGGCTGATTGGCGAATGGCCTGAAGAGGGGCTGATCGCCATGGAAAGCCCCTACGATCCAGCGTCGTCGGTGAAGGTGGAAAATGGTCGTATTGTTGAGCTGGACGGTAAGAGCCGCGCCGAGTTCGACATGATCGACCGTTTCATTGCCGACTACGCCATTAACGTGGCTGAGGCCGAGCACGCCATGCAGCTCGACGCGCTGGAGATCGCCAGAATGCTGGTGGATATCCACGTCAGTCGGGAAGATATTATTGCCATTACCACTGCCATCACCCCGGCGAAAGCGGTGGAAGTGATGGCGCAAATGAACGTGGTGGAGATGATGATGGCGCTGCAAAAAATGCGTGCCAGACGCACGCCCTCCAACCAGTGCCACGTGACCAACCTGAAAGATAACCCGGTACAGATTGCCGCCGACGCTGCTGAAGCGGGGATCCGTGGCTTTTCCGAGCAGGAAACGACGGTTGGCATCGCCCGCTACGCGCCGTTTAACGCCCTGGCGCTGCTGGTGGGTTCCCAGTGCGGTCGTCCTGGTGTGCTGACGCAATGTTCTGTTGAAGAGGCCACGGAGCTGGAGCTGGGCATGCGTGGGCTAACCAGTTATGCCGAAACGGTGTCGGTGTATGGTACAGAATCGGTGTTTACCGACGGTGATGACACGCCGTGGTCCAAAGCGTTTCTCGCCTCGGCTTATGCATCGCGTGGCTTGAAGATGCGCTACACCTCCGGCACTGGCTCGGAAGCGCTGATGGGCTATTCCGAAAGTAAATCGATGCTATATCTGGAGTCGCGCTGCATTTTTATCACTAAAGGCGCGGGCGTACAGGGGCTGCAAAACGGTGCGGTCAGCTGCATCGGCATGACCGGCGCTGTGCCTTCGGGGATCCGCGCGGTGCTGGCGGAAAACCTGATTGCCTCAATGCTCGACCTTGAAGTGGCCTCCGCCAATGACCAGACCTTTTCTCATTCCGATATTCGCCGTACTGCCCGCACCCTGATGCAGATGCTGCCGGGTACCGACTTTATCTTCTCCGGTTACAGCGCGGTACCCAACTACGACAACATGTTTGCCGGGTCGAACTTCGACGCTGAAGACTTCGATGATTACAACATCCTGCAACGCGATCTGATGGTTGACGGCGGTCTGCGTCCGGTGACTGAAGAAGAAACCATCGCTATACGCAATAAGGCTGCACGCGCCATTCAGGCGGTGTTCCGCGAACTGGGCCTGCCGCTGATTAGCGATGAAGAAGTGGAAGCCGCTACTTATGCTCACGGCAGCAAAGATATGCCTGCGCGCAATGTAGTGGAGGATCTGGCGGCCGTGGAAGAGATGATGAAGCGTAATATCACCGGGCTGGATATCGTCGGCGCGTTGAGTTGCAGCGGTTTTGAAGATATCGCCAGCAATATCCTCAATATGCTGAGACAGCGTGTTACTGGTGATTACCTGCAAACGTCGGCCATTCTGGATCGCCAGTTCGACGTCGTCAGCGCCGTCAACGACATCAATGATTATCAGGGACCTGGTACCGGCTATCGCATCAGTGCCGAACGCTGGGCGGAAATTAAAAATATTGCGGGCGTGGTTCAGCCCGGCTCGATCGAATAAGGCGGAACACTGTGGAATGCACAACTGAACGTAAGCCGGTTTTCACCTTACAAGTGAGCGAAGGCGAGGCGGCTAACGCGGATGAACGCGTGGATGAAGTGGTGATTGGCGTCGGCCCGGCCTTTGGCAAGCACCAGCATAAAACCCTGATTGATATGCCTCACAACGCGATTCTGAAAGAGCTGGTTGCTGGCATCGAAGAAGAGGGATTACATGCGCGGGTAGTGAGGATCCTGCGCACCTCGGATGTTTCTTTTATGGCATGGGATGCGGCAAACCTCAGCGGCTCAGGCATCGGGATTGGCATCCAGTCGAAAGGAACCACGGTGATTCATCAGCGCGATCTGCTGCCGTTAAGCAACCTCGAGCTGTTCTCTCAGGCTCCGCTGCTGACGCTGGAAACCTATCGTCAGATTGGTAAAAACGCCGCGCGATATGCACGCAAAGAGTCGCCTTCGCCGGTGCCAGTGGTCAATGACCAGATGGTGCGCCCTAAATTTATGGCCAAGGCCGCGCTGTTTCATATCAAAGAAACCAAACACGTGGTGCAGGATGCTGCGCCTGTCACGTTGCATATTGCACTGGTAAGGGAATGACCATGAACGACAACATCATGACTGCGCAGGATTACCCATTAGCGACCCGCTGCCCGGAGAAAATCCAGACGCCTACCGGCAAGCCGCTAACCGACATTACTCTTGAGAATGTGCTGGCGGGCCGCGTAGGACCGCAGGATGTGCGTATTTCTCAGCAAACGCTGGAGTACCAGGCGCAGATTGCCGAGCAGATGCAGCGTCATGCCGTGGCGCGCAATTTTCGTCGTGCGGCAGAACTGATTGCGATTCCGGATGCCCGCATTCTGGAGATCTACAACGCGCTGCGGCCGTTTCGTTCTTCGTTCGCCGAGTTGCAGGCCATTGCCGATGAACTGGAACACACATGGCATGCCACGGTGAACGCCGGGTTTGTCCGCGAATCGGCAGAGATATACCAGCAGAGAAATAAGCTGCGTAAAGGCAGCCAGTGACGGAGGCAGCATGCCGTTAATTGCAGGGATCGATATCGGCAACGCCACCACCGAGGTGGCGTTGGCGCAGGATGGCCGGTTTATCGGCAGCGGGATTGTCGCCACGACCGGTATGAAAGGCACGCGGGATAATATCGCCGGGGTAGTCGCGTCCCTGCAGCAGGCGCTGAATAACACGCCGTGGTCGCTGCAGGACGTAGCAAAAATTTGCATCAACGAGGCCGCACCGGTGATTGGCGATGTGGCGATGGAAACCATCACTGAAACCATCATTACCGAATCGACGATGATTGGTCATAACCCGCAAACGCCCGGTGGCGTTGGCGTGGGCATGGGAACCACCATCGCCGTGGAGAAGTTGGCGGCGTTGAGCGAGGATCGATTTGCCCAGGGCTGGATCCCGTTGGTAGGTGAGGAGATGGATTTCCTTGAGGCGGTTTGGTTTATCAATGAAGCGCTGGATCGCGGCGTCAATGTGGTGGCGGCCATCCTGAAAAAAGATGATGGCGTGCTGGTGAATAATCGCCTGCATCGGCCAATGCCGGTGGTTGATGAAGTCACTCTGCTGGAGAAGGTGCCGGAAGGTGTTCTGGCGGCGGTGGAAGTGGCGGCCCCAGGACAGGTGGTGCGGGTGCTGTCGAACCCTTACGGCATTGCGACCTTCTTTGCCCTGACGCCCGAGGAAACGCAAACTATCGTCCCCATCGCCAGAGCGCTGATTGGCAACCGTTCCGCCGTGGTGCTGAAAACCCCGCAGGGCGATGTGCAATCAAGAGTGATCCCGGCGGGTAAGATCTTTATCCGTGGTGAAAAGCGTGGCGGTGAAGCCGACGTAGCGCAAGGCGCGCAGGCCATTATGCAGGCGATGAGCGCCTGCGCGCCCGTG
>NZ_JAOWES010000060.1:0-4594 GCF_030334095.1 Citrobacter sp. Cf118
ACAACCGTCTTCCGGAGCCTGTCATACGCGTAAAACAGCCAGCGCTGGCGCGATTTAGCCCCGACGTATCCCCACTGTTCGTCCATTTCCGCGCAGACGATGACGTCACTGCCCGGCTGTATGCGCGAGGTTACCGACTGCGGCCTGAGTTTTTTAAATGGCGGAAAATCGTGTTGAGGCCAACGCCCATAATGCGGGCGGTTGCCCGGCATCCAACGCCATTCATGGCCATATCAATGATTTTCTGGTGCGTACCGGGTTGAGAAGCGGTGTAAGTGAACTGCAGTTGCCATGTTTTACGGCAGTGAGAGCAGAGATAGCGCTGATGTCCGGCGGTGCTTTTGCCGTTACGCACCACCCCGTCAGTAGCTGAACAGGAGGGACAGCTGATAGAAACAGAAGCCACTGGAGCACCTCAAAAACACCATCATACACTAAATCAGTAAGTTGGCAGCATCACCGGCTCTTTCATCAGGAATTGAGAAGACTCCCTTGCTTAAATGAAACTGATGAACATGAGGAAAATACCGTAAAACCCAGTATTCACGCTGCATCAGCGTCGTTATTAGGTGAGTTGTTAATAAACATTTTGAATTGTGACAGAGTGCAAATTCATACACATAAAAAAACGTCATCACTTGCATTAGAAAGGTTTCTGGCCGACCTTATAACCATTAATTACGAAGCGCAAAAAAAATAATATTTCCTCATTTTCCACAGTGAAGTGATTAACTATGCTGATTCCGTCAAAATTAAGTCGTCCGGTTCGACTCGACCATACCGTGGTTCGTGAGCGCCTGCTGGCTAAACTTTCCGGCGCGAACAACTTCCGGCTGGCGCTGATCACAAGTCCTGCGGGCTACGGAAAGACCACGCTCATTTCCCAGTGGGCGGCAGGCAAAAACGATATCGGCTGGTACTCGCTGGATGAAGGTGATAACCAGCAAGAGCGTTTCGCCAGCTATCTCATTGCCGCCGTGCAGCAGGCAACCAACGGCCACTGTGCGATTTGTGAGACGATGGCGCAAAAACGGCAATATGCCAGCCTGACGTCACTCTTCGCCCAGCTTTTCATTGAGCTGGCGGAATGGCATAGCCCACTTTATCTGGTCATCGATGACTACCATCTGATCACTAATCCGGTGATCCACGAGTCAATGCGCTTCTTTATTCGCCATCAACCAGAAAATCTCACCCTGGTGGTGTTGTCACGCAATCTTCCGCAACTGGGCATTGCCAATCTGCGTGTTCGCGACCAACTGCTGGAAATTGGCAGTCAGCAACTGGCGTTTACCCACCAGGAAGCGAAGCAGTTTTTTGATTGCCGCCTGTCATCGCCGATTGAAGCCGCAGAAAGCAGTCGGATTTGCGATGACGTTTCCGGTTGGGCGACTGCGCTACAGTTAATTGCCCTCTCCGCCCGGCAGAATACCCACTCAGCCCATAAGTCGGCACGTCGCCTGGCGGGAATCAATGCCAGTCATCTTTCGGATTATCTGGTCGATGAGGTTTTGGACAACGTCGATCTCGCAACGCGCCATTTTCTGTTGAAAAGCGCCATTTTGCGCTCAATGAACGATGCACTCATCACTCGTGTGACCGGCGAAGAAAACGGGCAAATGCGCCTCGAAGAGATTGAGCGTCAGGGGCTGTTTTTGCAGCGGATGGATGATAGCGGCGAGTGGTTCTGCTATCACCCGCTGTTTGGCAACTTCCTGCGCCAGCGCTGCCAGTGGGAACTGGCGGCTGAGCTGCCGAAAATCCACAGTGCCGCTGCAGAAAGCTGGATGGCCCAGGGATTCCCCAGCGAAGCGATTCATCATGCGCTGGCGGCAGGCGATGCGCTGATGCTGCGCGATATTCTGCTTAATCACGCCTGGAGTTTGTTCAACCACAGCGAACTTTCGCTACTTGAAGAGTCACTTAAAGCCCTGCCATGGGAGAGTTCGCTGGAAAATCCGCAGTTGGTGTTATTACAAGCGTGGCTGATGCAAAGCCAGCATCGCTACGGCGAAGTAAACACCCTGCTGGCTCGTGCTGAACATGAAATCAAGGACATCAGAGAAGGCACCATGCATGCAGAATTTAATGCTCTGCGCGCCCAGGTGGCAATTAACGATGGTAACCCGGATGAAGCTGAACGGCTGGCAAAACTGGCACTGGAAGAACTGCCTCCCGGCTGGTTCTACAGCCGCATTGTAGCAACTTCGGTGCTGGGTGAAGTGCTGCACTGCAAAGGGGAACTGACCCGCTCACTGGCGTTAATGCAGCAAACCGAACAGATGGCACGCCAGCACGATGTCTGGCACTACGCTTTGTGGAGTTTAATCCAGCAAAGCGAAATTCTGTTTGCTCAGGGTTTCCTGCAAACCGCGTGGGAAACGCAGGAAAAAGCATTCCAGCTGATCAACGAGCAGCATCTGGAACAGCTGCCAATGCATGAATTTCTGGTACGTATCCGAGCACAACTGTTATGGGCCTGGGCACGGCTGGACGAAGCCGAAGCATCGGCACGCAGCGGGATTGAAGTTTTGTCGTCTTATCAGCCACAGCAACAGCTCCAGTGCCTGGCAATGTTGATTCAATGCTCGCTGGCCCGAGGTGATTTGGATAACGCCCGTAGCCAGTTGAATCGTCTGGAAAACCTGCTGGGAAATGGCAAATATCACAGCGACTGGATCTCTAACGCCAACAAAGTCCGGGTCATTTACTGGCAAATGACCGGCGACAAAGCTGCCGCCGCCAACTGGTTGCGTCACACAGCCAAACCGGAGTTTGCGAATAACCACTTCCTGCAAGGTCAATGGCGCAACATCGCCCGTGCACAAATCTTGCTGGGCGAGTTTGAACCGGCAGAAATTGTTCTTGAAGAACTCAATGAAAACGCCCGCAGTCTGCGGTTAATGAGCGATCTCAACCGTAACCTGTTGCTGCTTAATCAACTATACTGGCAGGCCGGACGCAAAAATGATGCCCAGCGCGTGTTGCTGGAGGCATTAAAACTGGCGAATCGTACCGGATTTATCAGTCACTTTGTCATCGAAGGCGAAGCGATGGCGCAACAGTTACGCCAGCTGATTCAACTCAATACGTTGCCTGAGCTGGAACAGCACCGCGCCCAGCGTATTCTGCGAGAAATCAATCAACATCATCGGCATAAATTCGCCCATTTCGATGAGAATTTCGTTGAACGTCTGCTAAATCATCCAGAAGTGCCAGAACTGATCCGCACCAGCCCGCTGACGCAACGTGAATGGCAGGTCCTGGGGCTGATTTACTCCGGTTACAGCAACGAGCAAATTGCAGGCGAACTGGGGGTGGCAGCGACCACCATCAAGACGCATATCCGCAATCTGTATCAGAAACTCGGCGTGGCCCATCGCCAGGATGCGGTACAACACGCCCAGCAATTGCTGAAGATGATGGGGTACGGAGTGTAAGTTTAGCCGGATAACGCGCCAGATCCGGCTTACATCTCTGCATCATTCAATGCTCACCCGCGTTACGCCGTCTGCTTCAGTCAGACTAAACCGCACTGACAAAAAACGCTCCACCACCGCGATATTGGTCAGTAGATGACATGAGGGATAGGCGACCGTAAATTCTCCCGCCCCCGCCATTGGCATTGGCAGTACCAGCTGGTCGGCGAGATATTCCCCCACCGCCGCCGGGCTTGCAAGATAGCGTTTAACTTCTTGCACTAACTGCGCAGCCACCACTTCGGCACTGACGCGCTTTTCACCGACGACAAAAAAGCGTTCTGTGATATTTTCACTTTCAACTTCCAGCGAGACGGTATTACCCGGCCCCTGGTCGCGCGGCAGGTTATGAATATTGGGGTTTGAGGGCCAATGATGCAAAAAACCACGCTAACAGCGTTAGTTCATTGTTTATATTGAAATTGATAGGTACTGCGTTTACAGCCACTTCAGTCGTCATGGTGGGGCTGAGGGACGGGTCCGCTTGGAAAAAGGAAATTATCCTACTATAAGGGCTTCCCCGAACAGTCAACGCCGGTTTTTAATTTCTGTCTGTTCATCAATGAAAGGCAAGGGATAAGACTGCGCTACTATAAACGGTCATGCTGAATCGCTAGTGATTCGGACCCTGATGAAAGACGCTCGTGAGATCCTCCTTCGTTAATCGGATAGTGATATCCAGTAGGATATGCAGATACTTCTCACGGGGGTCTAACCCTTTACCATCAACAATTTACAGTTCAGTTACTACTCAGTTAAATTTTTCATGTTGTTGAATACAGTCTGAAGTCATCGCCGTAATGTAATGATGCCCAGCACAACCTCGCATTCTTGGCGGCGATTGCAACGACAGCACGCCAGTATCCCCGCCTACCAATCAACGAGCAGACCCAACGGCTAAACGAGTCCGTTCTATTCTCTGCCCCTACCATAACAGAACGGGCTCCCTGGACCAGCAGGGTTCGCAGGTAGGCATCACCCGCTTTTGTTATCCTGCCAAGCTTTGATTTTCCGCCACTACTGTATTGTGATGGCGTTAGCCCCAACCAGGCTGCCAGTTGGCGCCCGTTCTTAAAATCATGGGCATTGCCAATACTGGCGACCAGCGCACTCGC
>NZ_JAOWES010000061.1:0-7143 GCF_030334095.1 Citrobacter sp. Cf118
ACAACCGTCTTCCGGAGCCTGTCATACGCGTAAAACAGCCAGCGCTGGCGCGATTTAGCCCCGACGTATCCCCACTGTTCGTCCATTTCCGCGCAGACGATGACGTCACTGCCCGGCTGTATGCGCGAGGTTACCGACTGCGGCCTGAGTTTTTTAAATGGCGGAAAATCGTGTTGAGGCCAACGCCCATAATGCGGGCGGTTGCCCGGCATCCAACGCCATTCATGGCCATATCAATGATTTTCTGGTGCGTACCGGGTTGAGAAGCGGTGTAAGTGAACTGCAGTTGCCATGTTTTACGGCAGTGAGAGCAGAGATAGCGCTGATGTCCGGCGGTGCTTTTGCCGTTACGCACCACCCCGTCAGTAGCTGAACAGGAGGGACAGCTGATAGAAACAGAAGCCACTGGAGCACCTCAAAAACACCATCATACACTAAATCAGTAAGTTGGCAGCATCACCCGCAGCTCATTATGCCCCTGCTTTTGGCAACCTGGCATACTGCTTCAATATCAACTAATTCCAACAGTGGGTTAGTGGGCGTTTCGATCCAGATTAGACCTGTATTCTCTTGAATATGGCGCTCTACTGACGCCAGATCATTAAGATCGACATAACTGAATGTCGTACCTGAAGTTTGTTTACGCAGACGTTCAAACAACCGATAAGTACCGCCATAGACCCCTTTCATTACTAATACATGGGAATCCTTAGGTAGCAATTCCAATATAAGTGCAGTTGCTGCCATACCGGAAGCGGTTGCCGTAGCATAGATACCTCCTTCCAACTCAGCCAAGGCGGTTTCATATGCATATCTTGTCGGGTTACTGCAACGGGAATAACAAAACTCCCCTTCTTCGCCTAAATTTGGCTGAATGAAGGAACTGGCGGTAGTAATCGGTGGAAAAATAGCATTATTGCCCCGGTCAACTTGATCTCCGGCATGGATAACCAGAGTCGCGATCGATTTTGATTTGCTCATTATTTGTCCCTTTAAATTTTAACGATAGCCCGCCGATCATTATTAATAATGACGTTAGGCCACGCGGTTAAACCGTAATATTTATTTACGTGTCATTATACTGATAATTTCTTTATCTGTTTGCCTCATTGGCGATAACACTAATTTACATAAATTATTGATAGAACCTTCAACATCGCAGGAAACAATGCCATCACGCTCCCCTGCAACACTATTTTGTTGCGCCATCAACACCGACTTAAATGCACAGGCGGTAGCGGTAGACACTTTCATGGCACAACTATTTGATGCACCATCGCAAATAATGCCACTAATATCACTGATCATATTACTGACCGCGTAGGAGATAGTTTGAAAATCTTGGGTCAATAACCAACTCATACCTGCCGCCGCCCCCATTGCTGCCGTTGACGCCGCACACAATGCAGACAATCGGGTATAACGCATATGAATTGAGATTGCGGCTAGATGGGCCAACGCTAATGCCCGGGCCAGTGTTTCATCATCTGTATTAAGATGTCGGGCAAGTGTCACTACCGGCATTGTCACGGTAATCCCCTGATTACCAGAGCCATAATTTGACATCGCGGGTAAGGGTGCGCCGCCCATACGGGCATCTGATGCCGCAGTGGTGTTGATCAACATTTGACTCAGTAAGTCAGTGCTGATAAAGCCATTTTTTCTGGCTTGCGACAACGCGCCACTCACGTTCAAACCATAGTTCTTCCTTTGCCCCTCGTCAGAAAGCGCGGTATTAATCTCAGCACTTTTCAGCATAAACATGATGTCTTTAGCGGCGACATCGGTTACAAATTTAAATGCGTCGTTAAGGGAAAATTCGGGTAGTACCCCACTATCATTGGCGGCAATTAGGTCTCGGACTAATATTTGCTTTATATTATTAATATAAACTTCAGTGACATTAGTATGGCTACCTTGAATCACTACCCGGCACTGATCACTAAGACTATATAGCGTAATATCGATAAAAATAAAATCCGTAGCATCTACTGCGTTTAGACACACGTTACCTGATTCATTAAATATATAGGCTTCGGTAATTTGTGTCGCAGTAATATCTTTTAATACTTCTAAATCGGCATCCGCGTTACCACCAATAGCCCCTATTGCCGCCGCAAGAGTGACTCCGCAATAGCTTGTTCCCGGAATAGTGACTCCCATCGCATTTTTATACAGATTCTCCGATATATTCCCCGTTATTTTTAATATCGGTGCGTTGAGATATTTAGCAGCCACTGCGGCAGCATACGCAATAGCAATAGGCTCAGTACAACCTAATGAAAGTTTCACTTCCTTTTTCAACCAATCGAGTAATTGTTGATGTGTTATTTTTTGCATTTGAAGTAATTAATCAGTGATTTGGATTATTTTTATCTTAGGGTTTTACGGGGAGAAATACTTTTCCTATTTTCTTGTTGTTTTTAATGCTTGGAGAATATTGTTCTCTTTAACAAAAAAGATAACCACAGAACAATTTAAATAAAAACATATTAAAAACAATGAAATAGATAACTCAAACACCATTAATCCCTTACTCAATGAGATACTAATCACAAAACAATAAAGAGAATATTTTCCCCTTAGACGCAATTATTCGCCTTGAATCATTAAACTAGACGATAAAAAAGGCGAGTTAGCTACTGCCAACTCGCCTCAGATAAAACCAACCGGTGCTGGTTTAGATATCAACCCTGCGCAGGGGATTGCTGCATCGTCCAGTTGAGCACTTGAGTGGCTAACTGGTCACTGGCCAGGCCAAAGGCCTGAACCACCTCGTTCATCTCGTTACCTTTTATCGGTTGGCGAATGTCAAACTGGCGAGTCGCAATAATCCTACGATCTGAAATTCTTACCAGCCGAGCATCAAAACGGATCAGCACTTCGCTGCTACCAACATGGTATACCCCTTGGAACGCGGACAGATCACCACTCAACTCCACATCAGCCTGCAAGCTATCATCGTCGCTACTGACTGCACGGATTCGCCCATCGCTACGGAACGCCTGAATAAGACGATTGCGCACCAAAATCGGCGCCGAATCACTCCAACGGGAGTTTTTATAAACCGCAATCTCCTGGCCCTGAGGCTGCACCGCTATGCGTGAGCTATTAAGAAACTGGTTCGTCGCCGGTTGTGAAACCCGTAATGACCAGTTTACTGTCTGCGCGTGTGGCACACTGACTGCAGGTGGCACCGGCAGAAGATAAACTTGTGATACAGGGGCCGAAGGTAAAATGGTGCAGGCAGAGAGCAGTATCGCCCCCCCGGATATCATCAATAGCCACACGCGGCGGCCTGCATAGCGCATCACATTAAAAGAGAGCATTAAGGCGTAAACTCCTGTGTTCTTTCACGGCCGCGCAACAAGGCCGCTGGGTTTTCTTCCAAACGAGAAACGGCGGCACGTAATGTCGCTAATGTTCTGCGCAGCTCATCTACTGCCGGCCCCAGCTCATTCATCCCTTGCATCCCGTTATTGAGTGAGGTTTTATTTTCACTCACCAATTTATTGAGGATGGTACTGGTATTTTGCAACGATGCCATGGTTTTGGCGGCATCACTGACCAGTTGTTTCCCCTGCCCATCCATTAAGCCGTTAGCATTACGCAGCAGGCGATTGGTTTGAGTCAGTGTCTCATTAGCCTGTTTACTGGCCTGCGCCAACTGCTGCAACAGGGTACGGAGATCACCACGTTGATCAGCCACAGTTTGGGTGACCAGCGCGAGATTATCCAGTGTCGTTACTAGGCGCTGCTGGTTATCCGGTGCCAGCAACTGGTTCAAACGCACCAACACTTCATTCGCATTGGTCATGAAATTCTCACCGTTAGCCAGTAACTGGCTCATCGGCGAAGGGGTAGCAATAATGATAGGAACCTCGTCATCTTTGCCCTCCAGCAACGGGCTGGTCTGGCTGCCACTGCTGAATTGAATATTTGAGGTGCCGGTAATACCCGCGACGGTGAGACGAGCTTGGGTATCTTCGCGTATCGGAGTAGATGCAGAAACGCGAATACGTGCCCAAACCTTATTCGGATTGTCTCGGTCCAGGCGTAATTGCGTCACCTCACCGACTCGAATCCCGCTGTACTGAACGGTGCTACCCTGTGACAGGCCACTCACAGGCTCATTGAAAACGATATCGTACAATCTGAACTGGCGATCAGAACCGGAATTTGTCAGCCATAGGCAAAACAGCAGCGCGGCACTCACCACAATAAGAGTGAACAAACCAATAACGACATGATGAGCACGGGTTTCCATATTACAACCTCTCTCCACTGTTAATTGCCGCTGCCTGATAAGCAGCCCGGCCACGTGGGCCATGAAAATACGCCTGAATCCAGCCATCATCAGTCGCTGCAACTTTATCCAGAGTATCAACCACCAGCACTTTTTTCTGCGAAAGCACCGCCACACGATCACACAGTGTATACAGCGTATCCAGATCGTGGGTCACCAAGAATACCGTTAGATTGAGGGCATCCCGCAGGGTGCGGATCAAACTGTCAAACGCCGCCGCACCAATGGGATCAAGACCCGCAGTCGGTTCATCAAGAAACAGAATATCCGGGTCCAGTGCTAAGGCACGGGCTAGCGCAACACGCTTGACCATACCACCCGACAGAGATGCTGGATACTTACTGCCAGTGCCCGGCGGTAGCCCAGCCAGTGCCAGTTTAACCTGAGCCAATCGCTCAGCCTCAGACCGGGGTAATCCGGCGTTTTCTATTAATGGTAATGCCACGTTCTCGGTCACGGTTAGAGAACTGAACAGTGCGCCTCGTTGAAATAATACGCCGAATCGGCGCTCGACCATGGCGCGGGATTGACCTGACAGTGCCATTAAATCCTTGCCAAAAACATGAATTTTCCCGTCAGTCGGACGACGTAACCCAACAATACTGCGTAACAGAACAGATTTACCGGTACCCGAGCCACCAACCACGCCAAGAACTTCGCCGCGCTTAACATCAAGATTCAACCCTTGATGCACGCACTGTACGCCAAAGCAGTTAACCAGATCGCGAATTTGAATGATTGCATCTTGCGTCATTTGGCTCACCACCCCATTTCCATGAAAAATAGCGCTGCCACGGCATCAAGCAAAATCACCACAAAGATCGAATGCACCACACTGGTGGTGGTATGAACCCCGACTGATTCAGCACTACCGGTTACTTTGAACCCCTCCAGACAGCCAATAATAGCAATCAGGAAAGCAAAAATAGGGGCTTTACTTATTCCCACCAGAAAATGCTGCAACCCATTACTGTTTTGCATAATCGACAAAAACATAGTGGGAGAGATATCCAGTGTTAAGGCACACACCACCATGCCACCGAAAATACCGCAAACCATGCCAATAAAGGTTAGCATCGGCAGAGAGATCAATAGTGCCAAGACGCGCGGTAGCACCAACAGTTCGACCGGATTCAAGCCCAGTGTTTGGATAGCATCAATCTCTTCATTGGCTTTCATCAAGCCAATTTCAGCGGTAAAAGCACTGGCTGTTCGCCCTGCCATCAGGATCGCGGTAAGCAGTACCGCAAATTCACGTAGAAAAGAAAATACCACCAAATCGACGGTAAAAATGCCCGCGCCGAAAGTAGTGAGTACGGTTGCACCGAGAAAGGCGATAACTGCCCCCACCAAAAAGGTGAGCAACATAATGATCGGCACAGCATTGAGGCCAATCTGTTGAATATTGGCAATTAATGAGGTAATGCGCCAGCGGGAGGGGCGAAAAAGTGTTCCCAGCAAGGTTTCCAGCGCCAGACCAATAAAGCCCAATAGTGACTTAATATCTTGCCATAAGTTATCTACCGAACGGCCGGTATTAGCCAGCATCTCAAGCCAAAACCGTGTGGGTTTTTCAGACAACTCAGGGGTTAAGTCAGGCAATACATGGCTTACCGTTTCAAGTAATATCCTCCGCTCTTCTGGCAATTTAGGCGCAAGTTCGCGTAAATTTGCTACACGGTCCTCACCCAGAAGCAGAGCTAACAACGTTGCACCGGCGGTATCTAACGCCCCCAGTTGGTTGAGATCAAATACCCCCCCACTGGGCATATTAGCGCGCAATTGCGCAACGCGCGGCTCCAAAACGCAGTAATGCGCCAACACCCAGTCCCCCCGGATATAAACTCTGGGGGGCTGAGCCGCGCTATCGAGATCAAGTTGTGCGGGGGACGTTTGCTCAGTCATTGCTCAGACCTTACCTATTTCAAACTCTAATGTTTCAAACCCTAAATAGGTATATCACACAGTTAAGTAAGAGTAATGACTGTTTAATTAATGAAGTGTTAACCACACCCTAATCAGTGAGGTGTGGCACGCTGTTTGCCCAATTGCCGTATTTTCCTCTCTGGCAGGGTAAACCAAACGACTACCGCCAGCAGAATTAACAGTACGCTGGCAGTACCTAATACCAGACTATGTGAGGCAGAAAAGGCCAGTTTGGCGCTGCTCAGTAGATGCTCGTCCCCACCAAGGCTATTGACCACCTGAATGGTTTCACTGATAGAAGCACTGGCCTGTGTAACCAGATCAGCGGGTAAATCTGCCGGCACTGTTGCAAATAGTCGGTGGTGATAAACTTATCATCCCCTTTTGCTGATGGAGCTGCACATGAACCCATTCAAAGGCCGGCATTTTCAGCGTGACATCATTCTGTGGGCCGTACGCTGGTACTGCAAATACGGCATCAGTTACCGTGAGCTGCAGGAGATGCTGGCTGAACGCGGAGTGAATGTCGATCACTCCACGATTTACCGCTGGGTTCAGCGTTATGCGCCTGAAATGGAAAAACGGCTGCGCTGGTACTGGCGTAACCCTTCCGATCTTTGCCCGTGGCACATGGATGAAACCTACGTGAAGGTCAATGGCCGCTGGGCGTATCTGTACCGGGCCGTCGACAGCCGGGGCCGCACTGTCGATTTTTATCTCTCCTCCCGTCGTAACAGCAAAGCTGCATACCGGTTTCTGGGTAAAATCCTCAACAACGTGAAGAAGTGGCAGATCCCGCGATTCATCAACACGGATAAAGCGCCCGCCTATGGTCGCGCGCTTGCTCTGCTCAAACGCGAAGGCCGGTGCCCGTCTGACGTTGAACACCGACAGATTAAGTACCGGAACAA
>NZ_JAOWES010000062.1:0-350304 GCF_030334095.1 Citrobacter sp. Cf118
GTTTTTCTCTTCAACCGAACCGGCTGTTTGTGTGAAGTGATTCACATCCGCCGTGTCGATGGAGGCGCATTATAGGGAGTCGACTCAGGAAGACAAGCGGAAAAATGCATTTTTATTTCAACCGCTCACCTTTTGCCCACAACGCTTACTTTTGCTGCTTTTTTATCGCCATTGGCAGGTCTGCCAGACTATTTATGACCAAATCTGCCGCATTTTCTGCTTCCGGTGTGACGGGTTTGCCTGTGCGCACCAATACCTTCGTGCCAACATTTGCAGCTGCCGCCGCCTGCATATCTTCAATTTTGTCGCCTACCATATAAGAAGCGGCCATATCGATGTGCAAGAAGTCTCGGGCGGAGATAAACATGCCAGGATGCGGTTTACGACAGTCGCAGACCTGACGATACTCTTCCACGGTGCCTTGTGGGTGATGCGGGCAGTAGTAGATGCCATCCAGCTCAACATCGCGATCGGCCAGCGACCAGTCCATCCATTCGGTCAACGTTTCAAACTGCGCCTCAGTAAATTTACCACGCGCGATACCAGACTGGTTCGTCACAATAATGAGCGCGTAACCCATCTTTTTAAGTTCACGCATGGCATCAATAACGCCGTCGATAAACTCAAACTCGTCGATCTCATGTACATAACCGTGGTCCACATTAATGGTACCGTCACGGTCGAGAAAAATTGCGGGTACAGACTTTGCCACCTTTTATAGCTCCTGAATAAGGCATGTGGCTCTAGTATCGCATGTTTCAGCGGGCAAGAAAGTGCTCATCGCGCAAAGCCTGATTGATTTAGACGTCTGGATGCCTTAACATCCATCTTGTTGACGGCTTCGACCGTACCTGACAGACGAAAATGCCACGGCTAACTTAATTACGATAATAAATAACCAATGATTAAACTTTCGAATATCACCAAAGTGTTCCAGCAGGGGACTCGCACCATTCAGGCGTTAAATAACGTCAGCCTGCATGTTCCTGCCGGGCAGATTTATGGCGTTATTGGCGCCTCCGGTGCCGGTAAAAGTACGCTCATCCGCTGCGTTAACTTACTTGAACGCCCAACCGAAGGCAGCGTTCAGGTCGGCGGTCAGGAACTCACGACGCTTTCTGAGTCAGAGCTGACCAAAGCTCGCCGTCAAATCGGCATGATTTTCCAACACTTTAACCTGCTCTCTTCCCGCACCGTGTTTGGCAACGTCGCGCTGCCGCTGGAACTGGATAACACGCCAAAAGAAGAGATCAAACGCCGTGTAACAGAACTGTTGGATTTGGTTGGTCTTGGTGACAAGCACGATAGCTACCCGGCCAATCTTTCTGGTGGACAAAAACAGCGTGTGGCAATCGCCCGTGCGCTGGCAAGCAATCCCAAAGTGTTGCTGTGCGATGAAGCCACCAGCGCACTCGATCCGGCAACGACCCGCTCGATTCTTGAATTATTGAAAGACATTAACCGTCGTCTGGGACTCACCATTCTGCTGATTACCCATGAGATGGACGTTGTAAAACGCATTTGTGACTGCGTGGCGGTCATCAGTAATGGTGAACTGATTGAGCAAGACACCGTCAGCGAAGTTTTCTCTCATCCGAAAACGCCGCTGGCACAGAAATTTATCCAGTCCACGCTGCACCTGGATATCCCGGAAGATTATCTGGAACGGTTAAAAGCCGAGCCAGAAGCAGACAGTGTGCCAATGCTGCGCATGGAATTCACCGGTCATTCCGTTGATGCGCCATTGCTCTCTGAGACGGCCCGTCGCTTTAACGTGAATAACAACATTATTAGCGCGCAGATGGATTACGCCGGCGGTGTGAAATTCGGCATCATGCTGACTGAAATGCACGGCACACAGGAAGATACACAAGCAGCCATCAACTGGTTGCAGGAACACCATGTAAAAGTAGAGGTACTGGGTTATGTCTGAGCCGATGATGTGGCTGCTGGTTCGCGGCGTATGGGAAACGCTGGCAATGACCTTTGTGTCCGGTTTTTTTGGTTTTGTGATCGGTCTGCCGGTTGGCGTGTTGCTGTACGTAACGCGTCCGGGGCAAATCATTGAGAACGCGAAGCTCTACCGTACGCTCTCTGCGCTGGTGAACATTTTCCGTTCCATCCCGTTCATCATCTTATTGGTGTGGATGATTCCGTTCACCCGCATGATCGTAGGCACCTCTATCGGACTGCAGGCCGCTATCGTCCCGCTGACCGTCGGCGCCGCACCGTTTATCGCCCGTATGGTGGAAAACGCGCTGCTCGAAATCCCGACCGGGCTGATAGAAGCCTCTCGTGCGATGGGCGCCACGCCCCTGCAAATTGTACGTAAGGTATTACTGCCAGAAGCGCTGCCAGGACTGGTCAATGCGGCCACCATCACCCTTATCACGCTGGTTGGTTACTCCGCGATGGGTGGCGCCGTTGGTGCCGGTGGTCTTGGACAGATTGGTTATCAGTACGGCTATATTGGTTACAACGCTACAGTAATGAATACAGTACTGGTATTGCTCGTCGTTCTGGTTTATTTAATTCAGTTATCCGGCGATCGCATCGTCCGGGCTGTCACGCACAAATAACGTTGCACACAACACTAAAAACTCATTAAGAAAAGGAAATAAGCATGGCGTTCAAATTCAAAACCTTTGCGGCAGTTGGAGCCCTGATCGGTTCTCTGGCACTTGTGGGTTGCGGTCAGGATGAAAAAGATCCTAATCACATCAAAGTGGGCGTTATTGTTGGCGCAGAGCAGCAGGTTGCAGAAGTCGCGCAGAAAGTAGCTAAAGAAAAATACGGTCTGGACGTTGAGCTGGTCACGTTTAACGATTACGTTCTGCCTAACGAAGCGCTGAGCAAAGGCGATATCGATGCTAACGCCTTCCAGCACAAACCGTACCTGGATCAGCAGATCAAAGATCGCGGTTACAAGCTGGTTGCTGTAGGCAATACTTTTGTTTACCCGATTGCGGGCTATTCCAAAAAAATCAAATCACTGGATGAGCTGCAGGACGGTTCACAGGTCGCGATTCCAAACGACCCGACTAACCTTGGCCGTTCCTTGCTGCTGCTGCAAAAAGTGGGCTTAATCAAGCTGAAAGATGGTGTTGGCCTGCTGCCGACCGCGCTGGACGTGATTGAAAACCCGAAAAACCTGAAGCTGGTTGAACTGGAAGCGCCGCAGCTGCCGCGTTCTCTGGACGATGCTCAAATCGCACTGGCGGTCATCAACACCACCTACGCCAGCCAGATCGGCCTGACCCCGGCAAAAGACGGTATCTTTGTTGAAGATAAAGATTCTCCGTACGTAAACCTGATCGTGACGCGTGAAGACAACAAAGATGCTGAGAACGTGAAGAAATTCGTTCAGGCATATCAGTCTGATGAAGTGTACGAAGCAGCAAACAAAGTCTTTAACGGCGGTGCTGTTAAGGGCTGGTAATTTTAGGCTGTTTACAGAATATGTAATATCATCAGGACGGGCGCTTGCCCGTCTTGTCATTTATGCAAGCACCTGATTCAATATCTGACGTTTAGATCATTCATTGAGGAAATATTATGCGTGCTTTACCGATCTGTTTAGTAGCACTCTTGCTGAGCGGCTGTTCTATGTTAAGCAGATCCCCTGTTGAACCCGTTCAAAGCACCGCAACCCCGCCGAAAGCGGAGCCGGAAAAACCGAAAGCACCGCGCGCGACGCCGGTAAGAATCATTACTAACGCTGAAGATTTAGTAGGCAAGCCGTTCCGCGATCTTGGCGAAGTTAGCGGTGAATCCTGCCAGGCATCCAACCAGGATTCCCCTCCGAGCATTCCAACCGCGCGCAAACGCATGCAGATTAACGCATCAAAAATGAAAGCTAATGCGGTATTGCTGCACAGTTGCGAAGTGACCAGCGGAACACCGGGTTGCTATCGTCAGGCGGTTTGCATCGGTTCTGCACTGAACATTTCGGCGAAATGAGCCATTTTCAGTTCGAGCAAATAGGCGTTATCCGCTCACCATATAAAGAAAAGTTCGCCGTTCCACGCCAGCCAGGTCTGGTGAAAAGCGCCTGCGGCGAACTGCATTTGCTCGCACCTTATAACCAGGCCGATGCCGTTCGCGGCCTGGAAGCCTTCAGTCATTTGTGGGTGATTTTTGTTTTTCACCAGACAATGGAAGGTGGATGGCGTCCGACCGTGCGCCCTCCCCGTCTTGGTGGCAACGCCAGAATGGGTGTCTTTGCCACACGTTCAACGTTTCGTCCTAACCCTGTTGGCATGTCGTTGGTAGAGCTGCGGGGCATCCGCTGCCATAAAGAGCACGTAATCCTCGAACTCGGTGGACTGGACCTTGTTGACGGAACGCCAGTAGTGGATATTAAGCCGTATCTGCCGTTTGCCGAATCGCTGCCTGATGCTCGCGCCAGCTATGCCCAGGACGCACCTCAGGCCAGCGTCGAGGTGACGTTCAGTGAAGATCTCGCGGAGCAGCTACCAAAGCTCGAACAACGTTACCCGCGTCTTCGTCAGTTTATTACCGAAGTGCTGGCGCAGGATCCGCGTCCTGCCTACCGTAAAAATGAGGAAGAAGGCAAAACCTACGCCGTCTGGCTGCTGGACTTTAATGTCCGCTGGCGCGTCACACCGTCAGGATTTGAGGTCTTTGCTCTGGAAGCCCGCTAATTTGCGTCGCGTACTCTTTTGACATCCCTTTCTCGCTGGTAAACTAAACCACTTTTGTTTTGTGCCAGGCTCGTTTTGAGCCTGTTCGATCGTTCAACTGGAACCGTAACAACATGCGTACTAGCCAATATCTGCTCTCCACTCTGAAGGAGACACCTGCCGACGCCGAAGTCATCAGCCACCAGCTGATGCTGCGCGCCGGGATGATCCGCAAGCTGGCCTCCGGGTTATATACCTGGCTGCCGACCGGCGTGCGCGTCCTGAAAAAAGTCGAAAATATCGTGCGTGAAGAGATGAACAACGCCGGTGCGATCGAGGTGTTGATGCCGGTCGTTCAGCCTTCTGAACTGTGGGAAGAGAGCGGCCGTTGGGAACAATACGGCCCGGAACTGCTGCGTATTGCTGACCGTGGCGATCGTTCGTTCGTCCTCGGCCCAACGCATGAAGAAGTGATCACTGACTTGATCCGTAACGAGCTGAGCTCTTACAAACAGCTGCCGCTGAACTTCTATCAGATCCAGACAAAATTCCGTGACGAAGTCCGTCCGCGTTTCGGCGTGATGCGTTCCCGCGAATTCCTGATGAAAGATGCCTACTCTTTCCACACCTCTCAGGAATCCCTGCAGGAAACCTACGATGCGATGTACGCTGCGTACAGCAAAATCTTCAGCCGTATGGGGCTGGATTTCCGTGCAGTACAAGCGGATACCGGTTCTATTGGCGGCAGCGCCTCTCACGAATTCCAGGTGCTGGCGCAGAGCGGCGAAGACGATGTGATCTTCTCCGACTCCTCCGATTATGCGGCGAACATCGAATTCGCCGAAGCCGTTGCGCCGAAAGAGCCGCGCGCAGCAGCAACTCAGGAAATGACGCTGGTTGATACTCCGAACGCCAAAACCATCGCCGAACTAGTTGAGCAGTTCAACCTGCCTATCGAAAAAACCGTGAAAACCCTGCTGGTGAAAGCGGTTGAAGGCAGCAGCTACCCGCTGGTCGCCCTGCTGGTTCGTGGCGATCACGAGCTGAACGAAGTCAAAGCGGAAAAACTGCCGCAGGTTGCCAGCCCGCTGACCTTTGCCACCGAAGAAGAAATTCGTGCGTTGGTAAAAGCAGGTCCAGGCTCGCTCGGTCCGGTGAATATGCCGATTCCGGTGGTTATCGACCGTACCGTTGCAGTAATGAGCGATTTCGCTGCCGGTGCCAACATCGACGGTAAACACTATTTCGGTATCAACTGGGATCGCGACGTAGTCACCCCGGAAGTTGCAGACATCCGTAACGTGGTCGCCGGCGACCCGAGCCCGGACGGCAAAGGTACGCTGATGATCAAACGCGGTATCGAAGTCGGCCACATCTTCCAGTTGGGTACCAAGTACTCTGAAGCGATGAAAGCCGCCGTACAGGGCGAAGATGGTCGTAACCAGATCCTGACCATGGGTTGCTACGGTATCGGGGTCACTCGCGTGGTTGCTGCTGCTATCGAACAGAACTATGACGATCGCGGCATCGTATGGCCAGACGCCATTGCTCCGTTCCAGGTCGCGATTCTGCCGATGAACATGCACAAGTCCTACCGCGTGCAGGAACTGGCTGAAAAACTGTACGCTGAGCTGCGCGCTCAGGGTATTGAAGTGCTGATGGACGACCGTAAAGAGCGTCCGGGCGTGATGTTTGCCGATATGGAACTGATCGGTATTCCGCACACTATCGTGCTGGGCGACCGTAACCTCGACAACGACGATATCGAATACAAATACCGTCGTAACGGCGAGAAAGAGCTGATTAAAACCGGCGACATCGTCGACTTCCTGGTCAAAGCCATTAAAGGCTAATACCAACAAAAAGGCCCTGATTATCAGGGCCTTTTTTCTATCGATTAATTACACGCTTTACCGGGGATAAATTTCGCGTCTTTATCCGCCATCAACGTTTTCACTTTCTCACCCGTATCCGGGTTTGACTCCAGCGTGAAATGCGCCTCAAGCGTCAGCAATACGGACTGTCCGTTTTCCGCACGCGCAGCTAAATAGTCACGTTCAAGCTGGGCATTATTCGCCACCGGCATCCGTTTACCCGTTGCGCAGTCGGTAAAGATTGCCGCGTCAGCCATATAGAAATACATGCCTCGCATCGGCATTGGCGTCACCGGTAAGCTGGCGGAAACTGGCTGGAGCGTGTAGTTAAACTGTGACTCAATCGGGTTACCTTCACGATCGAGCATTTCCAGCGCCTCGCCTTTAGCCCGGTAGTACGACTTTTCACCTTTGCTGTCGGTCAGCACCAGCTTGTCGGCAGTGCGCGCCCATGTGCCATAAGAGGCAAACGAAGACGGTTCATCCCGCACGCCCTGATAACGTTCGTTCATCACCCATGTACCGTCTTTTTCCAGAAACAGAGAGGTTTCAATCCCTTCACAGTCCGCGCAAGGTAAGATGCCACGCCAGCTTTGCTGCATCGGTTTTAATTCTGCCGCCCGCGTCGGCTGTAGTACTTCAACTTCAGTACGGTTATTACAGCCGATCAAGGAAAAAAGCGTGCATGCAGCGACTACGGACAATATTGCTGTTTTCACTATCAATTCCTTATAAATTTTTATTCCCGCTCGTCAGTCTTGTGTTCGACGAACTCTCCCACGCAGTGCTTTCACTGTGGATTTTTGCGCCTTCGATGACAACCTGCGCTCTTTCGAGGCGCGTGTAGGGCGAGTTGCCTGTCGGCTTTTTTGCACTGCGGTTAATTCTTTTATCACCGCTACCAGCCGGGAGATTGCCGCTTCCCGATTAAGTTCCTGGCTACGGTATTCCTGCGCCTTAATGATAATAACGCCATCACCGCTAATCAGATGATGGCTGGCGGCAAGCAAACGTTCCTTGTAATACTCTGGCAGGCCAGAGGCCCGAATGTCAAAGCGCAAATGGATAGCCGTCGAGGTCTTGTTAACGTGCTGACCGCCCGCGCCCTGCGCCCGAATCGCCGTGATTTCCAGCTCATTATCAGGGATAGAGACGTTTCGGGAGATAACAATCATGAACGCGGCTGCCACGCGGTCAGATGAATTTCCAGATTGTTCTGAGAGTCAGACAGCCAGATAGCACCGTCCTGGATAGTTGCCTGCAGCGCCATTGTACGACCTGCAAAATCACTCAGTTGCGCCAGTTGTTCATCATCCAGATACCACACGGTCAGATTTTTAAACTGCGCGCACTTGTTCTGATTTTGCTGCCACCAGATCTGAGCCGCACGGCTGTTGTAAGCAAACAGGGCAACCTCTCCAGACTGGGTACAGGCTTTTTTAATACGGCGCTCATCCGGCAGACCCAGCTCAATCCAGAGATCGATACCCAGATGGTCGTTACGCAGCCATGCTTCAGGCTCGTCTTCCGCACTCAGACCACGCGTGAACTGCAGCCGTTCATCGGCATATTTGATCCAGGCCAGCAGGCGCAACATCATGCGCTCCTGGGTTTCAGAGGGGTGACGCGCCAGCGTCAAGGCCGCGTCAAGGAACTGGTTGCGGTCAAGATCCGCTACGTTGACGACGGCTTTATAAATTGTCGCTTTAAGCGCCATGAGAGAACTCCTTTCGAATCAGGCGCACATTGTAGCGAAAACTGCGGCAAAAGGCTGCTAACTGCTCCACTATCAAGGCGCTGATATTGCTTGAATGAGTATGGTATAGTCACCTTGCTAAACAGAGTTTATCTTCGTAGGCTTAGACTTGCATCCACGGTTAAGTCAGAGTGCTGACAGGAGGGCATGTGGAAAAATATTGTGAGTTAATACGCAAGCGGTACGCGGAAATCGCCAGCGGAGACTTAGGGTATATCCCGGATGCGCTGGGTTGCGTATTGAAGGTGCTTAATGAAGTGGCGGCAGACAGCGCCCTTCCAGAGTCGGTCAGGGAAAAAGCGGCGTATGCTGCCGCGAACTTACTGGTGAGCGATTATGTCAATGAATGAAACGTATCAACCCATCAACTGCGATGATTACGACAATCTTGAACTCGCCTGCCAGCACCATTTGTTACTGACGCTGGCGCTAAAAGATGGCGAAGTTTTGCAGGCGAAAGCGAACGACCTGGTTTCACGTAAAAACGTGGAGTATCTGGTCGCAGATGTCGCAGGTGAAACCCGGGAGCTTCGTCTCGACAAAATTGCCAGCTTCAGCCACCCGCAGATCGGTACCGTGGTGGTCAGCGAATCTTAACTTTTTTCGCCTTATCCGGCCTACTTTCCATGTGAAACGTAGGCCTGATAAGCGCAGCGCCATCAGGCATGCCATACCAGACTTACGCCTTCTTCACCTTCTGCCGTCCCCTCACGCGTCACGAAAACACCCGCAGCCGAAATCAACGTTTCGCCGTAAAACAGCAGCGGTGTGGTATCTCGTCGCCAGGGCGGGATCCCCTGCTCCTGCCAGATTTTCTTTAATTTCCGTCCGCCGTTACGCCCGACAATATGCAATAACCCTGGCGCTTTAAAACGGATACTGACGACTTCATCCGCTTGTGGCAAGCGCAAATCACCCGCAGAGATTAACTGAACCGAACCCAATCCGGTAGGCAGCGTCAACGGTGTTTTCCACTCTAACCACGGGATAACAGTTTCGCTTTGCCCATCGACTGACTTCACCCACCACAGCTGTGACTGATAACGACGGACCTCGTACTCACCGAGGCGAAAACTTGGTGACGCATCTTCCCGCGCCAGCGCCACTTCCTGCCAGATACGTTCCAGCCCATCACGGGAAGGCATCGGCGCATTTAACCCCGCCAGCCAGCGACGAAGCAGCGCGGCACGACGCACGCCACTCATCATCATTAATGGCGTCAGTAACAGTGTTCCGCGGGGTGTGATGCAATCGGCTAAATCGCTGGCCAGCAGTTCATCCAGTAAACTCTCCTGCTCAGCGCACAGCGCAGCGCTGCGGGCAACGGCTTGCGCGAAGTGCGGCCAGCGCTGTTGGAGCAATGGGGTAACGCGCAATCTGAGGAAATTGCGATCGTAGGTATCATCCTGATTACTTTCATCTTCAATCCAGCATAATTCATGCTGCTGTGCCCATGCTTCAAGCGCCTCTCGCGTTTGCGCCAGCAGCGGTCGAATCAGCTGGGTTCCGGCAAACGGAGAGCTTTCCCCCATGGCGGAAAGTCCGGCAGGACCACTGCCGCGCTTAAGCGCCAACAGAAAGGTTTCACACTGGTCATCGAGATGCTGTGCGGTCATCAGCACCTCGCCCGGTAGTAAGGTCTGCGCAAACGCCTGATAGCGCGCGCGTCGCGCCTGGGCTTCGATGCCCAGACCATCATCCTCAAGGTATACCCGCTCAACCACCAGCGGCACCTGCCACTGCGCGCATACCGACTCACAGTGCTGTACCCAACTGTCTGCGTGTGGGCTTAATCCGTGGTGAATGTGGATTGCGCGTAAAGCAACATCAGGATGCAGCGCTCGCCACTGCACCAACTGATGCAGCAATACGGTGGAATCCAGCCCGCCGCTAAAGGCGACCAGAATCGATTGAGAATTCAGCAGCGAAGTGTTCAGCGTGAGTGTCGTCATGATGGTTACTTACAATGGCATTGCCCGGCACGTTACCGGGCTAACGCCACAATGACAAGCCCTACAGCTCGTACAGTTCGAGGGGTAATCCGTCTGGATCGTTAAAAAACGTAAAACGTTTGCCGGTAAACGGATCGATTCGTACCGGCTCGCATTTCACATCATGGCTTTCCAGATGAATTATCGCCTTTTCCACGTCATCTACGCTGAACGCCAGATGACGCAAACCGCAGGCTTCCGGTCGGCTCGGACGGCAAGGTGGAAACGGGAAAGAAAAAAGCTCAATCACATACTGGCCGTTCAATGCCAGATCGCCTTTCCACGAGTCTCTCTCTTCCCGATAGGCTTCGCTCATCAGCGTAAAGCCAAGCACATCGCAGTAAAATGCCTTACTCGCCGCGTAGTCCGTCGCAATAATGGCAATATGGTGAACCTGTTTTAATCCCAGCATAGCGTCATCGCCTCTTTCATTTTTCTGTCAGAACGTTACTCGAACGTCTTGGGGTCAGGCAAGTCGTTATGCCATTTTTAAGACTCTCACGCGATACAGGCCATCCTCACCCAGTTTAGCGCCATGGATATCGGTTTCAAATCCAGGGTAGCGCTGCCCTACCGAGCACAGCATCAGAAGAAAATCGAGGACAGCCCGGCTTTTGGCAGTGATCATTTCCCCGGGCATCAAAAGCGGCACGCCGGGGGGATAAGGCAGGATCATATTGGCAGAAACGCGCCCCACCAGTTGATCAAGTGCTACCGTTTCGACTTCACCTTTGATCTGCCGCTGCCAGGCCTGGTGCGGCGTCATTTTCATTTCCGGCAAGGTATCAAATGCCCGCAGCATCAACCCGGAGAGATCGTGCTGGCGGATCAACTGATGGATCCCCTGCGCCAGATCCTGAATACGCATATTGCGATAGAAATCGGGATCTTCAGCATATAGATCCGGCAGCATATTTTTCACACGTAAATTCAGATCGTACGAGCGCTTAAATTCCGTCAGGCCACGTAGCAGCCCCATCGCCCGGGTTTTATCAATACCAATGCTGAACAGGAACAACAGGTTATACGGTCCCGTCTTCTCGACTACGACGCCGCGTTCATCAAGGAATTTCGCCACCAGCGCCGCGGGGATCCCCTCTTCGCTCATATTTCCCTGTTCATCCATTCCCGGCGTCAAAATCGTGACCTTCACCGGGTCAAGGAACATGTGGTCGGCATCAGCATCAACAAATCCGTGCCAGTCTTCACCTGGCGCTACCGGCCAACATTCTGCTTCATCTACCTTTTCCGGCTGCCAGATATCAAAGAACCAACCATCCGACTCTTCACGCAGACGCTGCACTTCTTTACGGAAATGCAGCGCCCGTTCCACCGAACGATTGATTAACCGCTTGCCTGAATTGCCACGCAGCATTGCCGCCGCCGTTTCTATCGACGCCACTATCGGATAGCTCGGAGACGTAGAGGTGTGCATCATAAAGGCTTCGTTGAACGTGTCTTCATCATAGTCGCCCTTAATGTGGATCAGCGAAGCCTGTGACAACGCCGCCAGCATCTTGTGGGTGGACTGGGTTTCAAAAATCACCTTTCCCGGTACCCGTTCGCCGCTCATCCCGCTTTTCCCCTGATAGATCGGATGAAAATGGGTATACGGCACCCAGGCTGAATCAAAATGGATGGAGGGCACATCCAGCGTTTGTTTGATCCAGTTGGTGTTATACAACAGGCCATCATAGGTGGAGTTGGTGATCACCGCGTGGACCGGCCATTGCGCCTGATTGGTTTCCTCAACTTTGCGTTCAATGCTTGCGTGGGTAAATTCCCGACGGGGTATACCGCCGAGGATCCCCAGCGCGTTACGCGTGGGCTTCAGCCAGATTGGCACCACATCACTCATCATCAGCAAATGCGCCAGTGACTTATGGCAGTTGCGGTCAATCAGGAGCGTACTGCCTGCAGGTGCAGCATACATACCGACAATCTTGTTCGATGTCGAGGTGCCGTTGGTCACCATATAGCTCTGCTCGGCACCAAAAGTACGCGCGATATACTCCTCCGCTTCCAGGTGCGGACCGGTATGATCAAGCAATGAGCCCAGTTCGGTTACGGAAATGGACACGTCGGCTTTCAGCGTATTACCGCCAAAGAAATCATAGAACAGGCAGCCGACCGGACTTTTCTGGTACGCCGTTCCCGCCATGTGCCCAGGCGTGCAGAAGGTATACTTCCCTTCCTTCACATAGGTAAACAGCGCTTTGGTGAAAGGAGGCGTGATGTTATCGAGGTATTCGCTGGTGTACTGGCGGATGCGGGTGGCAATGTCTTCAGACTGACCCAGCGCATACTCAAAAAACCACAGCGCCATGCGCAGGTCGTGCGCACTGACATCCATCGTCGAATGGGTATTAATAAAGGCGTAGAGCGGGAGATACTCGTTGAGCTGGTTGATGTCGCTGCACAGCTCCAGACTGTATTCATCCCAGTCAAAAATGACGCCGCAAATTCGCGGGTTATGTTCGATAAACTTCAGCAGATCGACGCTATTCTGCGGCCAGATAATCTGAAACCCCTGCTGCTGCAGCGCACATTCAAGTTCCTTGATGGGCTCATCTTTATAAAAGACGCCATGCGGTCCCATGATGGCAATGATATTCATGCGTTCCTCCTGGAAAAACCTTAGTTAATCATAGCCTGGCCAAACCACAGGTAAAAAAAAGGGCCACAGCATTGTGGCCCTTTTCAGAATTAATGCAGTTTACGCGTAACCGTAGCTCATCAGACGCTGGTAACGACGGTTTTTCAGATCATCTTTGCTTAACACGTCGAGATCGGCGAGATCGGCCAGCAGCTGTGCCTTCAGGGACGCAGCCATTACTTCAGGGTTGCGGTGCGCGCCGCCCAGCGGTTCCGGGATGATAGAGTCAATCAGCTTCAGCTCTTTCAGACGCGGCGCGATAATTCCCATTGCTTCTGCGGCCAGCGGCGCTTTGTCGGCGCTTTTCCACAGAATGGAAGCACAACCTTCCGGGGAGATAACGGAATAGGTGCTGTACTGCAGCATATTCACTTTATCGCCCACACCGATAGCCAGCGCGCCGCCGGAACCACCTTCACCGATAACGGTGCAGATTACCGGCACGCTCAGACGTGACATTTCGCGCAGGTTGCGCGCAATCGCTTCTGACTGACCACGTTCTTCCGCGCCCACGCCCGGGTAAGCCCCTGGGGTGTCGATGAAGGTAATGATCGGCATGTTGAAGCGCTCGGCCATTTCCATCAGGCGCAGCGCTTTGCGATAGCCTTCCGGCGCTGGCATGCCGAAATTACGGCGAATCTTTTCTTTGGTCTCACGGCCTTTCTGATGACCAATGATCATCACCGGACGGCCATCCAGACGCGCGATACCGCCGACAATAGCTTTATCATCCGCATAGGCTCGATCGCCCGCCAGCTCATCAAATTCATCAAACGCCAGGCGGACATAATCCAGGGTGTACGGACGCTGTGGATGGCGCGCCAGTTGGGCTACCTGCCATGCGCCAAGATCGGCGAAGATTTTACGCGTCAGTTCTACGCTTTTTTCACGCAGACGATGCACTTCTTCATCGATGTTAATATCCAGTTTCTCATCCTGACGGCTAACCGCAGTCAAAGAATCGATTTTTGCTTCCAGCTCTGCAATCGGCTGTTCAAAATCAAGGAAATTCAGACTCATAGTATTCCTGTATTAGTCAAACTCCAGTTCCACCTGCTCCGAACCAATAAGGCCACGGAGATCGTTTAGCAAACGATCGCTCGGAGAGACACGCCACGTCGCGCCAAAACGCAACCGCGCACGTGCATCCGCCCTCTGATAGTAGAGATGTACTGGAATTGTCCCCGAGCGGTGGGGTTCCAGAGACTGACGGAGTCGGTTTAAAAGCTGGTCATCAATTTGCCTGTCCGTCAGCGAGATAGCAAGCCCGCGAGCATATTTTTCCCGGGCTTCGTCAATATCCATGACTTCACGGGCCATCATTTTAAGCCCGCCACTGAAGTCATCAAAGCTGACCTGTCCGCTGACGATAAGTATGCGGTCTTTTTCCAGCAATTGCTGGTATTTATCCAGAGCATCGGTAAACAACATAACCTCCAGACGTCCGGAACGGTCATCCAGTGTACAGATGCCGATACGATTGCCGCGCTTGGTGACCATTACCCGCGCAGCAATGACGAGCCCCGCAGCCGTGGTGACTTTACCACGTTCTGTCGGATGCATGTCTTTCAGCCTGTAGCCTCCGACATAGCGCTCAATTTCTTTTAAATACTGGTTGATGGGGTGTCCCGTCAGGTAAAGCCCCAACGTTTCACGCTCACCGTCTAATACCACCTGCTCCGGCCACGGTTGGCAGCTGGCATAGGATTGTTCAATTTGCTCCGGTTCTTCCGCCAGCACGCCAAACATATCGGCCTGACCAATAGCTTCGGCTTTTGCATGCTGATCGGCGGCTTTTAGTGCGTCGTTGAGCGAATTCATCAACGCCGCACGATGCGGGCCAAGGCGATCAAACGCCCCGGACATGATTAGCTTTTCCAGCACCCGGCGGTTAAGTTTTTTGATATCCGTGCGCGCGCAGAGATCAAACAGCTCACGGAAGTAGCCGCCTTCGTTACGCGCCTCAATAATAGCTTCAATTGGCCCTTCACCCACGCCTTTTATCGCGCCGATGCCATAAACAATCTCGCCATCATCATTCACGTGAAAATGGTAAAGCCCGGAGTTGATATCCGGCGGCAGGATTTTGAGCCCCATGCGCCAGCATTCATCCACCAGTCCGACGACTTTCTCGGTGTTATCCATATCGGCGGTCATTACCGCCGCCATAAACTCGGCAGGATAATGCGCCTTCAGCCACAGAGTCTGGTAAGAAACCAGCGCATAGGCAGCGGAGTGCGATTTGTTAAATCCGTAACCGGCGAATTTCTCCACCAGGTCAAAGATTTTCATCGCCAGTTCGCCGTCTACGCCGCGCTTTTTCGCCCCTTCTTCAAAGGTGCCGCGCTGCTTGGCCATCTCTTCCGGCTTTTTCTTACCCATCGCACGACGCAGCATATCCGCGCCGCCAAGGGTGTACCCGGACAACTCCTGGGCAATCTGCATAACCTGTTCCTGATACAGGATAATGCCGTAGGTCGGCTCCAGTACCGGTTTCAGACACTCATGCTGCCATTGTACATCCGGATAGGAAATCTCTTCGCGACCATGCTTACGATCGATAAAGTTATCTACCATCCCCGACTGTAGCGGGCCAGGGCGGAACAGAGCCACCAGTGCGATCATATCTTCGAAGCAGTCAGGCTGCAGACGTTTGATCAGGTCTTTCATGCCGCGGGATTCAAGCTGGAAGACCGCCGTGGTCTCCGAGCGTTGTAGCATATCGAAGCTTTTCTTGTCATCCAGCGGGATAGCCGCAATATCCAGCGGTGGCTCACCGTTCTTTTCACGGCGCGCGTTGATCATTTCCAGCGCCCAGTTGATGATGGTGAGCGTACGCAGGCCGAGGAAGTCGAACTTCACAAGACCGGCATATTCCACATCGTTCTTATCAAACTGAGTAACCGGGTGCAGCCCCTGTTCATCGCAGTACAGCGGAGCAAAATCAGTAATTTTGGTCGGTGCGATAACCACACCACCGGCGTGCTTACCGGCGTTACGCGTGACGCCTTCCAGCTTACGCGCCATATCGATCAGCGCTTTAACCTCTTCATCTGCCTCATAGATTTCCGGCAGTTGGGGTTCGGCTTCAAAGGCTTTTGCCAGCGTCATGCCCGGATCGGGCGGTACTAGCTTCGAAATACGGTCAACGAAGCCGTACGGATGCCCCAGTACGCGGCCCACGTCGCGGATAACCGCTTTTGCTGCCATCGTACCGAAGGTAATAATCTGCGAAACCGCATCACGACCGTACATTTCCGCCACGTGCTCGATGACCTGGTCGCGTTTCTCCATACAGAAGTCAACGTCGAAGTCGGGCATTGAGACACGTTCCGGGTTAAGGAAACGTTCGAACAGCAGGTCAAATTCCAGCGGGTCGAGATCGGTAATTTTCAGCGCATAGGCAACAAGTGAGCCAGCACCGGAACCACGTCCCGGGCCTACCGGTACGCCGTTATCTTTCGACCACTGGATAAATTCCATAACGATCAGGAAGTAGCCCGGGAATCCCATCTGGTTGATAACTTTAAGTTCAACTTCCAGACGTTCATCGTAAGGTGGGCGCTTCTGCGCACGAACTTCAGGGTCAGGGAACAAAAATTCGAGACGTTCTTCCAGCCCTTCGCGTGATTTCGCCACAAGGAAATCTTCGGTGGTCATATCGCCGGTCGGGAACTGCGGCAGGAAATATTCGCCCAGACGCACCGTCACGTTGCAGCGTTTAGCTATCTCGACGGTGTTTTGCAGTGCTTCCGGAATATCGGAGAACAGCTCGCACATCTCATCTTCGCTGCGCATGTACTGCTGCGGCGAATAGTTACGCGGGCGTTTCGGGTCATCAAGGGTAAAGCCGTCGTGGATCGCTACGCGGATTTCATGCGCATCGAAATCTCCGGTTTCAAGGAAGCGGACATCGTTAGTCGCCACCACCGGTAGACCACGCGTTTCGGCCAGTGCTACGGCTGCGTGCAGATAATTTTCTTCATCTTGCCTGCCAGTGCGAATCAGTTCGAGGAAATAGCAATTGGGAAAATGTTCTTCGTAAAACGCCACGCACTCGTCAACCAGTGCGTTATTGCCGCGCAGCAGACTTCGTCCGACATCGCCCATGCGACCGCCGGAGAGCAAAATCAAACCTTCTTTTAACTCGACCAACCAGTCCCGGTCGATAACCGGTCCTTCTGCGCCATAGCCGCGCTGATAGGCTTTCGAAATCAACAACGTCAGGTTCTGATAGCCGGTATTATTTGCGGCCAGCACGGTAAGCTGCGTGAGTTCATCGCCCAACAGCTCACTGCGGACATGAAAATCTGCGCCAACTATCGGCTTGATACCCGCGCCATGGCCCGCTCCGTAAAACTTCACCAGACCACACAGGTTGGTAAAATCGGTGATCGCCAGCGCAGGCATGCCTAACGCGGCCGCCTTTTTTACCAGCGGTCCGGTTTTCGCCAGCCCATCGATCATGGAGTAGTCGCTGTGCACCCGTAGGTGGACGAAACGTGGTTCAGACATCTTCAGATTCCTTCGACACAAGAATCAGGACGAGAGTCCCAGTGCGCGTTTGACGGGGCCAAAGCTGCGGCGATGGTGCTCAGTCGCACCATGCAGTGCCAATTTTTCCAGATGAAATGCGGTTGGATAACCTTTGTGCTGTGCAAAACCATACTGTGGAAAAACCGTATCCAGCGCCGCCATTTCAGCGTCACGGGTCACTTTTGCCAGAATCGATGCGGCGCTGATCTCCGCCACACGGCTATCACCTTTGACCACCGCCATCGACGGTACCGGTAATGCCGGGCAACGATTGCCGTCAATCAGCACGTATTCGGGCGCAATATGCAGACCCGCAACCGCACGCTGCATGGCCAGCATGGTAGCATGCAAAATGTTCAGTTCGTCGATTTCATGCGGTTCCGCCCGACCCAGGCTCCAGCTTAACGCCTTTTCTTTAATTTCATCAAATAGCGCCAGGCGACGTTTTTCTGACAGTTTTTTTGAGTCGTTAAGACCGATAATAGGGCGAGCCGGATCCAGAATGACGGCAGCAGTGACGACCGCGCCGACCAAAGGGCCGCGTCCGACTTCATCCACACCCGCCACTAAATGCGTATGCGGATACACAAATTCAATCATTGCGCTAACTCCAGGACCGCATCCGCTGCCTGCTCATCAGCATTGCAACGGATCTGCTGGTGCAGTTCACGGAATGTGTCGTGCATCGCATGGCTGGTTTTACCCTTCGCCAGCAACGGCAACAGCGCTTGCGACAGCGCCTGCGGTTCACACTCTTCCTGCAACAGCTCTTTAACCAGTTCTCTTCCCGCCAACAGGTTAGGTAGCGAAACGTAATCAGTCTTCACCAGACGCTTCGCCAGCCAGAAGGTGAAGGGTTTCATACGGTAGCCAACCACCATCGGGCATTTTGCCAGCATACATTCCAGCGCGGCGGTACCTGAAGCCAGCAGTGCGGCGTCGCTGGCCACCATTGCTTCACGTCCCATACCATTGAGCAGATGTACGGAAAGCTCCGGTGCAACTTCCGCTTTAATGCGTTCAAACTGCTCGCGACGTTTGGCATTCACCAACGGCACCACCACTTCGAGATCCGGATAATGCTGGCGTAATAGCTGCGCCGTTTTCAGAAAATCGGCGCTGAGCATCTCCACTTCTGCACCACGGCTTCCTGGCAGTAGCGCCAGGCAGTGAGCGTCATGAGGAATGCCCAGAATATCACGTGCCGCGTTTTTATCCGGGTCCAACGGCATGGCATCCGCCATGGTATGACCGATAAAGCGGCACGGGACGTTAAATTTGTCATAAAACGCTTTTTCGAAAGGCAGAAAGGCCAGCACCATGTTGGTGGATCTGCCTATTTTGAAAACGCGTTTCTGTCGCCACGCCCAGACGGACGGACTGACATAATGAATAGTTTTAATGCCCTGTTTTTTCAAGTTCCCTTCGAGGGTAATGTTGAAATCAGGTGCATCAATGCCAACGAAAACATCCGGCTTTAAGTCGGTGAATCGGCGAGTGAGGTCGGCACGAATATGCAGTAAACGGCGCAGACGTCCGAGCACTTCAACAATGCCCATGACCGCCAGCTCTTCCATTTCGTACCAGGCTTCACAGCCTTCGGCCTGCATCAGCGGACCGGCCACACCAACAAAACGCGCATTGGGAACGCGAGCCTTGAGTGCACGGATTAACCCTGCACCAAGAATATCGCCGGAGGTTTCTCCGGCGACGAGGGCAATCGTTAAAGGACGCTGTTCAGTCATTAACGAATCAGGCCACGCGTTGAGCGCTCAAAGAAGTCGCTGAAAGCCTGAACTTCGGGGTACTGTTTCGCCAGTTCCGCGATTTCTGGTTTCACTTCTTCCAGAGTTTTACCACTACGGTACAACGCTTTGTAGGCGTTACGAATCGCGGTAATCGCTTCGCGGGTGAATCCACGACGCTTCAGACCTTCGATATTGACGCCAAACGGCGTCGCGTGGTTGCCCTGGGCGATAACGTACGGAGGCACGTCCTGGGCTACACCAGAACAGCCGCCAACCATCACATGAGCACCGATGATGCAGAACTGATGCACCGCAGTCATGCCGCCGATGATAACAAAATCATCCAGCGAAACATGTCCGGCAAGCGTGGCGTTATTCGCCAGAATACAGCGGTTTCCTACCGTACAATCATGCGCGACATGCGCATTAATCATCAGTAAGTTATCGCTGCCCACCTTCGTCACTCCACCGCCCTGCACTGTGCCACGATGAATGGTGACGCTTTCGCGGATGCGGTTGCGATCGCCAATTTCCACACGGGTCGGTTCGCCAGCATATTTAAGATCCTGGTTAACTTCACCGATGGAGGCAAACTGATAGATCTCGTTATCGCGACCAATTTTTGTATGGCCATTCACGACAACGTGAGACTTCAGTACGGTACCCTCACCAATTTCAACATGGGGTCCAACAATACAAAATGGGCCAATGTGAGCATTGGCACCAATGCTGGCGCCCTCTTCTACAATGGCGGTCGGGTGAATAAAGGCGGATTTATCAATCACGTATCAGGCCTCCCGGCTACGGGCACACATCATCGTTGCTTCGCACACAACTTTACCGTCGACCAGCGCAACCCCTTTAAAACGGGTCAGGCCACGGCGCGTTTTCTCGAAAGTCACTTCCATGATCATCTGATCGCCAGGCACGACAGGACGCTTAAAGCGTGCTTCGTCAATACCCGCGAAATAATACAGTTCGCCTGGTTCCAGTTTTCCTACGCTTTTAAACGCAAGGATACCGGTAGCCTGTGCCATCGCTTCCAGAATCAATACGCCAGGGAAAATAGGTTTACCCGGGAAGTGGCCCTGAAAGAAAGGCTCGTTAACGGATACATTTTTCACTGCGCGCAGAAAACGACCTTCTTCAAAATCCAGCACGCGATCAACCAGCAGAAACGGAAAACGGTGCGGCAGAAGTTCTAAAATCTCTTCAATATGCAGAGTATGAGTGTTAGTAGTCAAAATACTCTTCCTGTCAAAATATACTAAAAGGCAATAATAACACGGCCTGTCGCAATCGTATGAATGGGACAGGCCGAAAAGTCAGACATGCAAAAACGGTGCTTTAGTCTTGTTGATTAACCTTGCGCTCAATCGCTTTGAGGCGCTTGCTCATATCATCAATATTCATCACCAGTGCAGCTGTTTTACGCCATACCTTATTGGGTTGTAGCGGAATGCCTGAGGAATAGACGCCAGGTTCGGTGATAGGACGCATCACCATACCCATGCCAGTCACCGTGACTTTGTCGCATATTTCCATATGCCCATTGATCACGCTGGCGCCGCCAATCATGCAGTAACGGCCAATCTTCAGGCTACCCGCCATAATGACGCCACCGGCTACTGCCGTATTGTCGCCAATCACAACGTTATGCGCAATCTGGCACTGGTTATCAATGATAACACCATTACCGATCACAGTATCGTCCAGAGCACCACGGTCAATGGTGGTACAAGCGCCGATCTCGACGCGATCGCCGATAATCACGCGACCAAGCTGCGGGATCTTTACCCAGTTACCGCGATCGTTCGCGTAACCAAATCCATCAGATCCAACGACAGTGCTTGACTGGATCAGGCAATTCTCACCGATCTGAATGTCGTGGTAAATCGTCACATTCGCCCACAAGCGTGAACCTGCACCGATTTTAGTATTTTTTCCGACGAAGCAGCCTGCGCCGATAACGACGTTATCACCCAGTTCTACGCCAGACTCAATGACCGCATTTGCGCCCACAGAGACATTATTACCCAGCTTCGCCGTTGCATCGATCACTGCACTCGGTGCAATGTTCTGTGCAGGCTGAGGCGTGGTATCTAGAATTTGCGCCATACGTGCATAGGTCAGATAGGGATTCTTCACTACCAACGCGGCACTTTTAGCAAAAGGAAGATCGTCCTGCGTCATTACTACGGCAGAAGCCTGGCATACGCCTAAGTGTTCACGGTACTTAGGATTCACCATGAACGTGATATTGCCAGTTTGCGCAGATTGCATGGACGCTACGCCGGTGATGACGATATCGCCATCACCGTGTAATTCTGCATCCAACTGCTCTGCTAAATCAGCCAGTCGAATTGAAGGCATTACTTATTTAACCTGTTTCAGTACGTCAGCGGTGATGTCTTTTACATCGCTGCTGTTGTATGCAACGGTGTTTGCGTCAACGACCAGATCGATGCTCTGGCTGCTGGCAACAGATTTCACAGCAGTCTGGATACGAGTAACCAGTTTGCCACGTTCTTCGTTGGAGCGACGCGCACGATCCTGCTCAAAAGCCTGAGCTTTCTGAGAGAAAGTCTGGCGCTGAGCCATAACGTCTTTTTCCAGCTTGGTACGATCGCTACCTGCTTTCATTGATTGCAGACGCTGCATCTTAGATTGCAGATCGGATTCCATACGCTGCAGTTCGCTGGCACGGCCTTTGAACTCGTTTTCCAGCGTAGCAGAAACGCCTGTCTTCTGTGCAACCTGTTGGAACAGGCTACCCATGTTGACGATTGCAATTTTGTCAGCCGCTTGTGCGGACGTTGCCATCGCTAAACCGAGACCTGCAGCTAATAACCACTTTTTCACAATTAACTCCTTACCATCCCATTTGCACCCGAAGGTGCAGTTCTTTGCGTGGCCAGGCGATCCCATGCAAGATCGCCTAAAGTCATCGCTACACTACCACTACATTCCTTTGCGAAGAACAATTACCAGGTTTTACCAATGTTAAACTGGAACTGTTCCGCTTTGTCTCCATCGTACTTCTTGAACGGCTGGGCGTAGGAGAAAACCAACGGCCCCAATGGGGACATCCATTGTAAAGCGATACCCGCTGACATACGGATATTACTTGGATCACTGTAGTCCGGCACACCTATAGCACGTGTTTGAGCGCTATCCTGCCAGTTAGTATCCCAAACGGTACCCATGTCCCAGAAGAACGAGGTACGAACCGAGTTGGCATACTTGTCGCTAATGAATGGCGTTGGGGTAATAAACTCCAGGCTGGCGACAGCCATGGCGTTACCGCCCACTGCGTCATCCGATTTACAGTCCTTACCGTCTGCGTTGGAACACTCTTCGTAGTCACTATTATCAGAACCACTGGCGTAAGCACCGTTTTTGTAGACTGCTTTTGGACCGATAGTATTCGACTGGAAGCCACGCACGGTGCTGGAACCACCTGCATAGAAGTTCTCATAGAACGGCATTTCTTTGCTGCCAATGCCGTCGCCATAGCCTACCTTCGTACGTCCTAAAACCACCCACTTGTGATCGTCATCGATCGGCACATAGGTCGCGGTATCCATCGACACTTTGTAGTATTCGTTATCAGACCCCGGAATGGTAACTTTACCGTTCAGGTTGACGCGTGTACCGTCCGTTGGGAAATATCCACGGTCCAGTTTGTTGTACGTCCAACCGTAGTTAAAGGTGAAGTCATCAGCGGCAAAGCTGTTGGTATTGGTCTCGCCCATTGACTCAAGATAACGATCCATCGCAACCTGCGGCTGCATGTTGGACAGTTTGTTATGTACATAACCCAGGCCGGCACGCAACGTGTTGTATTCGTTTACCGGGAAGCCAAGCGTTACGTCTGTACCATAACTTTTGTTGGTATAGTCGGACAGATCCGCATCATTCGCTTCAAAGTCGTTATAGAAGACACGGCCACCCAGGCTCACACCATCAACGGTGAAGTACGGGTTAGTCACAGACAACTCAGTATAGGTCTGGTAGTCGTTTTTGGTGCCGTTGATGCCAACAGAATAACCGGTACCTAACCAGTTATCTTGCTGAACGCCAGCCTGGAAGCTCACACCGCTCTCGGTACCGTAACCGACGCCGAAGTTAAAGCTACCGGTATTACGCTCTTTGACCTTGTAGACTACATCAACCTGATCCGGGCTGCCCGGAACACGCTGAGTATCGGTATCAACTGTTTCAAAGTAACCCAGACGGTTCAGACGCTCTTTACCCTGGTCGACCAGATCGCTGCCCAACCATGCACCTTCCATCTGACGCATTTCGCGACGCAGAACGGAATCTTTAGAGGTGTCGTTACCTTCAAAACGAATCTTACGCACATAGAAACGGTTACCCGCATCCACGTTTACGCGTAATTTAACGGTTTTGTCAGCGTCGTTGATTTCAGGCTGCGACTGTACGCGCGGATAGGCATAGCCATAGCGACCCAGGAGCTTCTTGATATCATCTTCCATTTTGGTCACTTTGGTGCCGTTATAGAGTTCACCTGGCTCGATCTTCGTCAGGGTCTCAATTTCGGCGGAGTGACCGGCCAGGTTACCGCTCACCTGAACACCAGAAAGCTTGTACTGCTCGCCTTCTGTGATGTTAACGGTGATGTAGATACCTTTTTTATCCGGCGTCAGGCTGACCTGAGTGGAATCGATATTGAAGCGGGCATAACCGCGATCCAGATAGTAACTGCGCAGGGTTTCAAGGTCGCCCGCCAGTTTCTGTTTCTGGTATTTGCGATCGCCCACCACGTTCCACCACGGTACTTCATCACGCAACTGGAAGTGAGAGATAAGTTCGTCAGTCGTGAAGGCATGGTTGCCGACGATATTGATCTGTTGGATCTTCGCCGAAACACCTTCCTGGAAGACCAGCTTGAGGTCAACGCGGTTACGCGGCAACGGCGTCACCACCGCTTTCACACTGGCGCTGTACTTACCGACGCTATAGTAGAAATCTTCCAGGCCTTTTTCGATATCGGCAAGCGTGGTGCGATCCAGAGACTCGCCAACACGCACGCCAGACGCCTCGAGGTTTTGCTTGAGCATGTCATCTTTCACCGATTTATTACCGGAGAAAGTGATGCTGGCAATCGTCGGACGCTCTTTTACCTGAACCAGAAGGGTATCACCATCGCGCAGGACGCGGACATCCTCAAAGTTACCGGTGGCGAACAGAGCACGAATGGTATTACTGATGTCTTCATCATTAACCGTGTCGCCTGTGCGCACCGGCATACTGAGGAGAGCCGCACCAACGGCGACTCGCTGTAGGCCTTCGAAATGAATGTCCTTCACTACGAACCCTTCAGCACCGTATACGGTGGCGCTGCTAAACAGCAGCGACGCTATGAGCAACTTTTTCATCGCCATCGTTATTATGCGTTCTTCCTAACACTCTCTTACAACCGAGAGAAATCATTGAAAAGTGCAAGCCCCATTAACAACACCAGCAAGATAGAGCCAATGCGATAACTAAAGTCTTGAACCCGCTCGGATACCGGACCGCCCTTCAGCTTTTCTATCGCCAGGAACAGCAGATGCCCCCCGTCTAGAACGGGCAACGGAAACAGGTTGATTATCCCTAAGTTCACGCTGATAAGCGCAAGGAACATCAGGTAATAAATAATCCCGAATTCCGCTGACATCCCAGCCCCCTGGGCGATAGAAATCGGCCCACTGAGGTTGTTCAGTTTTACATCACCGGTAATCAATTTTCCCAGCATACTGACCGTCAGCTTCATCAACTGCCACGTTTTATCCGAGGCTTCGAGGACGGCGCTGAATGGCCCATACTGGCGTACAGTCTTATACTCATCAGGCAGAGGAATAACTTTAGGCACCACGCCCGCAAAACCTTCTGCCTTCCCGTTAACCTGTTTTGAATCTGGGGTTAACGTTAAAGACAAGGAACTTCCTTGTCTTTCAATATCTAGCGCTAACGGCTTATCCGGATTATCGCGCACCAGCGTCACAAACGTCATCCATTGCGTCAGCGGCTGACCATTGACTTTAACGATCCTGTCGCCTGCTTGCAAACCTGCCTTACTTGCAGCGGAGTTAACCTGCACTTCTGACAGCACCGGTTCAATCTGCGGACCGCGCGGACGAATCCCTAAACTGGAGACGGGATCCTCTTTGTCTGGCTCAAATGCCCACTGACGTAAATCCAGCGTTTTGTCCTGACGCTGGTTACTGCCAAACTGCGCTACGCTGAGAGTCGTATGCTCATCGCCAATTTTGGCTACCAGTTGCAATCTCACGGCATCCCAATCAGGGGTTTCGATACCATCAACCGCTTTTAGTTCCGTACCCGGCTGAATTTGCGCCTGCGCGGCAATCGAGTTGGGTGTTATTTCACCAACAACCGGACGAACGCCAGGGACACCGATGATAAACACTAGCCAGTAAGCGAAAATAGCAAAAAGGAAGTTTGCAATCGGACCTGCGGCGATGATGGCTGCGCGTTGTCCAACCGTTTTATTGTTGAAAGCGTAATGGCGCAGCTCTGGTGCGACTGGTTCAGCGCGCTCATCCAGCATTTTGACGTAACCGCCGAGGGGAATCAGGGCGATAACGTATTCCGTACCTAATTTATCGGTACGCCGCCAAAGCGCTTTTCCAAAACCAATGGAAAAGCGTTCGACGCGGACTCCGCAGCGCCGCGCAACCCAGAAATGACCAAATTCATGCACGGTGATAAGCACACCAAGTGCGACAATGAATGCAGCCAGATTCCAGAGAATACTCAGCATAAGACCATCCGTTAGAGCGTCCTGAATACCAGTAACAACAGGCAGGCAAAGACCGGTACCGCAGCCGTCAGGCTATCAATACGGTCCAGAATACCGCCGTGTCCTGGAATTAAGTGACCACTGTCCTTAATACCTGCTTCACGCTTAAACATACTCTCGGTCAGGTCACCCAGCACGGAGGCCAGGGCTGCAACGATGGAGCAAATGAGCAAGGTGACAGGCGCAACTTCAAGATTCGCCCACATGCCATAACCCCATGAGATCACGGCCGCAGTGGCGAGTCCGCCAATAAAACCCTGCCAGGTTTTACCAGGAGAAACCTTCGGTGCCAGCTTATGTTTGCCAAACAGCTTACCAAACATATACGCACCAGAGTCCGCTCCCCAAACGAGGATCATGACATACAGCAGCCATAGCGCGCCACTATAATGATTCTCATCATAGTGCCATGCACGTAGCGCCAGCATTCCCCAAAAGAACGGAACAATGGTTAACACGCCGAAAATTATGCGTAATGTTTTGGAATTACGCCAGACCGACGCAGAGCCGGGATAAAACAATACCAGCAACAGCGCCACGACCCACCAGCCCAGCGACGCCCACAGCGATACTTCAACCAGCGGCTGATGAATATTGCGATGGTATTCCGGCAGTAAGAACAGCATTAGCGCCAGCAATAGCCCGCACAAAACCGCCAGCCAAACTCGCTGTGTACGCGTGGTAAAACCGCTTAACTGTCCCCATTCCCAGGCGGCCAGCATACAAACGACCAGCGTGACAATGGCGAACCCCACCGGCGGCAGCAAAAACAGCGCCGCGATGACAACGGGTATTAAAACAAAAGCAGAAATCAGGCGATACTTCAGCAAAAGCGACCCCCATCAGGCTTTTTCATCACCGGGCTCGGTGCCGCCGAAACGACGCTCACGATTAGCAAAGGCATGCAGCGCACCTTCAAAGTCTTGTTCATCGAAATCGGGCCAGAGAACATCCGTAAAGTAAAGTTCGGCGTAGGCAATTTGCCACAACAGAAAATTACTAATTCGATGCTCTCCCCCAGTCCTTATCACTAAATCCACAGGAGCCAGTTCATGCATACAAATTTGCTGCCCAAGCATCTCTTCATCGATTTGCTCTGGATGCAGCAGACCATCCTGCACCTGTTGTGCCAGTTGCCTGACCCCCTGGACTATATCCCACCGTCCACCGTAATTCGCTGCAATATTCAGCGTCAACCCGGTATTCTGGGCAGTAATCGCTTCTGATTTGCGAATCCGTTCTTGCAAACGAGAGTTAAATCGACTGATATCCCCGATAATACGCAGACGTACGTTATGGCGGTGCAGGTTTTTCACTTCACTATCAAGTGCCCACACAAACAGTTCCATTAACGCGCTCACTTCCTGCGCAGGTCGGTTCCAGTTCTCACTGCTAAAGGCATACAGCGTTAACGCATCAATACCGTTATTGGCAGCAAAAGAGACAGCCCGGCGGACGGATTTTGCTCCGGCCTTATGCCCAAAGGCGCGAATCTTCCCTTGCTTTTTCGCCCAGCGGCCATTGCCATCCATGATAATTGCGACATGGCGACAACCATGTGCTGGCAAATTTTCGCTTAATGGTTTAGTTGCAGACAACATAACGCGTTATTAGTCCCTGAAAGGATTTACGGTACTCAGGAATACTGAAGCCCATCCACAAAAAAGCCGTGTCAAACCACGGCTTACCCGACCGAAAAAAAGCAAATACCCGCGATCGGGTGGCGCAGACTATATCACTGAAGCCCAACGCTAACAAATAGCACGATTCTCCGTAGAGGGATTATCATCAGCTTGAGAGTCGCATCACTTCTTTTCTGGCGACGTCCCGCGCGATGGCATCAACCTTCAGCACGTCATCAACGCTCTGCGGCTCCTGCAAATCCATCTTATCCAGCACGGATAAATTCAGGTCAGCAATATCGGTAAATCGGATCTGCTGCGCCAAAAACGCGGCAACGGTAATTTCATTCGCGGCATTAAGTGCAGTCGTCGCCGCCTGCCCTTGCTCAAACGCGTCCATCGCCAGCTTCAGGCACGGATAACGCTGGTAATCAGGTGCTGAAAACGTCAGCGCACTGAGTTTGCAAAAATCGACAGGCTTAACACCGGACGTCACTCGTTCTGGCCATGCCATGGTATGGGCAATAGGTGTACGCATGTCCGGTTCACCCAACTGCGCCAGAACACTACCATCCTGATAACGGACCATCGAATGAATAACCGACTGCGGGTGAATCAGCACTTCCATCTGGCTTGCACTGGCATTAAATAACCAACGCGCTTCAATGTATTCCAGACCTTTGTTCATCATGGTGGCGGAATCGACAGAGATTTTTCGTCCCATCGACCAATTCGGATGACGACATGCCTGATCGGGGGTCATAGAGACCAGATCGCGCAATGGCGTTTCACGGAATGGGCCACCAGACCCGGTAAGCAGAACTGACATAACGCCGTTTTGCTCAAGGTCAGCGTATCCCAGATTGTGTTGGATAGGTTGCGGTAAACTCTGAAAAATCGCGTTATGCTCGCTATCTACCGGCAAAAGCTGCGCTTTGTGACGTTTCACGTCGTCCATAAACAGACGACCGCAGGTCACCAGAGACTCTTTGTTCGCCAGTAAAATACTTTTGCTCGCACGAATTGCCGCCAGCGTTGGCAATAAGCCCGCTGCGCCGACAATTGCAGCCATGACCTGATCAACATCATCCAGCGCAGCCATATCACAGGCAGCCTGCTGACCGCTCATGACCTCAGTGCGACTGCCCTGCTCCAGCAGAGCTGCTTTTACCAACGCAGCGCTTTTTTCATCGTCCATTACCGCATAGCGAGGAGAAAACTCCAGGCATTGCTCTACCATGCGGGCGACATTTTTACCCGCCACCAACGCAGCAACACGAAATTTTTCCGGGTTATGGCGTACTACATCCAGCGTACTGCAACCAATGGAACCGGTTGATCCCAGGATGGTTAATTGCTTCATGAGACATCCAGAAGAATTTTACCCTTTAAGGTATATAGACAGAAAAAAGCAAAACGCCGCCATCCAGCCTTCTCAGGCCTTCTAAGCGGCGTTTTTAGCGTACAGGCGAATCAGAACTGCATCAGTTCCGCTTCTTTCTCTGCCAGCGCCGCATCAACTTTCTTGATTGCAGCGTCAGTCAGTTTCTGTACGTCGTCCTGAGAACGGCGATCGTCATCTTCGCTGATCTCTTTTTCTTTCAACAACGCTTTCACTTTGTCGTTTGCATCGCGGCGTACATTACGTACCGCAACACGCGCGCCTTCAGCTTCGCCACGCACGATCTTGGTCAGATCTTTACGACGTTCTTCGGTCAGCGGCGGCAGCGGAACGCGGATGTCGGAACCCGCAGAGCTTGGATTCAGACCGAGGTCGGAAGCCATGATAGCTTTCTCAACGGCTGGCCCCATAGAACGGTCAAACACGTTGATTTTCAGGGTACGGGAATCTTCAACCGTTACGCTTGCCAGCTGGCGCAGCGGAGTCGGTGTGCCGTAATATTCCACGACAATACCATCCAGCAGGCTGGGAGAAGCACGACCCGTGCGAATTTTGCTGATTTGGTTTTTGAACGCTTCGACGCATTTGTCCATGCGTACTTCAGCATCTTTTCTGATATCGTTGATCACGTTACGAATCCTTGAAAGCTTGTTTCAGTCAGACCATACCCGCCGCGCAAGATGTGACAAGTATAGTCTTGATTAATTTTGAGGGACGTATCCCGCGACATTAAAGCGGAATATTACCTGCATTTAGCCGCAACGGGAATTATTCCGTGATTAACGTGCCTTCTTTTTCACCCATAACAACACGGCGCAGTGCACCTGGTTTGTTCATGTTAAAGACACGAATCGGTAATTTGTGGTCACGAGCCAGCGTGAACGCAGCCAGATCCATGACTTTCAGCTCTTTATCCAGTACTTCAGTGTAGGTCAACTGTTCGTACATGGTCGCCGTTGGATCTTTAGCCGGGTCGGCAGTAAATACGCCATCGACTTTGGTGGCTTTCAGTACCACATCCGCTTCAATTTCAATACCACGCAGGCAGGCTGCTGAATCGGTGGTGAAGAACGGATTACCGGTACCCGCAGACAAAATAACAACGCGGTTGTTACGCAGCAGGCTAATAGCTTCAGCCCAACTGTAGTTATCACACACGCCGTTCAGAGGAATTGCGGACATCAAGCGAGCGTTCACATAGGCGCGGTGAAGCGCATCGCGCATCGCCAGACCGTTCATTACGGTGGCTAACATGCCCATGTGGTCGCCCACAACGCGGTTCATCCCTGCTTTCGCCAGACCAGCGCCACGGAACAGGTTACCACCACCAATCACTACGCCAACCTGAATACCCAGCTCAACCAGCTCTTTGATTTCCTGAGCCATACGGTCAAGGATGCTTGCATCAATACCGAAGCCTTCTGAACCTTGCAGAGCTTCGCCACTTAACTTAAGCAGAATACGTTTGTAGACGGGTTTTGCATTGGTAGCCATGTTTCTTTCCTGAGACTGTCAACGAATGAGATGAGTTAATTCCGGCGACATTGTATGTCGCTTTTCAGCAGGACCACTATAGCGGTTCGCTGAATTTACAAGCCAGACACAAAAAGAAGCCGCCCTCAGGCGGCTCCTTTCAAAATTAAGACTGCTTGGACATCGCAGCAACTTCTGCTGCAAAGTCAGTCTCAACTTTCTCGATGCCTTCACCCACTTCAAAGCGGATGAAGCCTGTTACGTCAGCGTTATGCTCTTTCAGCAGCTGACCAACAGATTTGCTCGGTTCCATGACGAAAGGCTGACCGGTCAGAGAAACTTCGCCGGTGAATTTCTTCATGCGGCCTTCAACCATTTTCTCTGCGATTTCTTTCGGCTTGCCAGACTGCATAGCGATGTCCAGCTGAACCTGGTATTCTTTTTCTACCACTTCAGCGGAAACGTCTTCCGGCTTAACGAATTCTGGTTTGCTTGCAGCAACGTGCATTGCCAGCTGTTTAACCAGTTCTTCGTCAGCGCCAGTTGCAGCAACCAGAACACCGATACGAGCACCATGCTGGTAGTTACCCAGAACTTCGCCTTCCAGGGAAGCAACGCGACGGATGTTGATGTTCTCACCGATTTTAGCAACCAGAGCAACACGTTCTTCTTCGAACTGTGCTTTCAGAACTTCAACGTCAGTGATTTTGCCAGCAACGGCAGCGTCCAGTACTTTGTCAGCAAATGCCTGGAAACCAGCATCTTTAGCAACGAAGTCAGTCTGGCAGTTAACTTCCAGAATGAAAGCGATGTTGCCGTCGATTTTGGTTTTGATTACGCCGTCAGCAGCAACGTTGCCTGCTTTTTTCGCCGCTTTGATTGCACCGGACTTACGCATGTTTTCGATTGCCAGCTCGATGTCGCCATTAGCTTCAGTCAGTGCTTTTTTGCAATCCATCATGCCTGCGCCAGTACGCTCACGCAGCTCTTTTACCAGGGATGCGGTAATTTCAGCCATTCTAAAATCCTCGGAAGATTTGATCTGCCCGGCATGAAACCGCACAGATTTAAAAGTGAAAAAGGGGGCCATATACAGGCCCCCTAACCAAACGTGATACTACCTGGTCTATAAGGGCTCTAACGAGCGTGCCTTATTATTCAGCTTCTACGAAGCTTTCTTCCGCCTGGGAAGCCAGATCCTGAGAACGGCCTTCACGAACGGTAGTAGCTACAGCGCCCAGGTACAGGGTCACAGCACGGATTGCGTCGTCGTTACCCGGGATAACGAAGTCAACACCGTCCGGATCAGAGTTGGTATCAACGATAGCAAATACTGGGATACCCAGGTTGTTTGCTTCTTTGATAGCAATGTGCTCGTGGTCAGCATCGATTACGAACAGAGCGTCCGGCAGACCGCCCATGTCTTTGATACCGCCCAGGCTGTTTTCCAGTTTCTCAAGCTCACGAGTACGCATCAGCGCTTCTTTCTTGGTCAGCTTTTCGAAAGTACCGTCCTGAGACTGAGTTTCCAGATCTTTCAGACGTTTGATGGACTGACGAACGGTTTTCCAGTTAGTCAGCATACCGCCCAGCCAGCGATGGTTCACGAAGAACTGGTCGCAGCTGTTAGCAGCTTCTTTCACCGCTTCGCTTGCAGCGCGTTTAGTACCAACGAAAAGGATTTTACCTTTACGAGCAGAGATCTTGTTCAGTTCAGCCAGAGCTTCGTTGAACATCGGTACAGTTTTCTCAAGGTTGATGATGTGAACTTTGTTACGCGCACCGAAGATGAACGGCTTCATTTTCGGGTTCCAGTAACGGGTCTGGTGACCGAAGTGAACACCAGCCTTGAGCATGTCGCGCATGGAAACAGTTGCCATGATTAAAACCTCTATATATAAAAGTTGGGGTTAAGCCTCCACGCATCCCATATTACCGACCCCAAAGGGCACCCCGGAATATGTGCCGATACGTGTGTGTTGTTACACAAAGTGAGATTTGTCGCTCCCGTCCATCGTGTGTAGTCTTCGAATGGATCGGAAGTCCGGCGCGCTTTATACCACAAATACGCCATAGACACCAATAATTGTTGGCACTGTGTGCTGTTAATGATTCTCAATTTGGCAGCACGTATGCGGGACTGATACCATTGGCAGCACTTAAACAATTATTGCCGATATCATCGGCACTGATGGACAGAATTCATGGCTATCTCAATCAAGACCCCTGAAGAAATCGAAAAAATGCGCGTCGCTGGCCGCCTGGCCGCTGATGTACTGGAAATGATCGAACCGTTTGTTAAACCGGGCGTCAGCACCGGCGAACTGGATCGTATCTGTAATGACTATATCGTGAATGAGCAGCAGGCCATTTCCGCCTGCCTGGGTTACCACGGCTATCCGAAGTCCGTGTGTATCTCTATTAATGAAGTGGTGTGCCACGGGATCCCGGACGACGCCAAACTTCTGAAAGACGGCGATATCGTCAACATCGATGTGACTGTGATTAAAGACGAGTACCACGGCGACACCTCGAAAATGTTTATCGTCGGCAAACCTACTATTCTGGGCGAGCGTCTGTGCCGCGTCACGCAGGAAAGCCTGTATCTGGCGCTGCGGATGGTGAAACCGGGCATTCGCCTGCGCACGCTGGGCGCTGCAATTCAGAAATACGCGGAAGGTGAAGGTTTCTCTGTCGTTCGTGAATACTGCGGTCACGGTATCGGTCGCGGCTTCCATGAAGAGCCGCAGGTTCTGCACTACGATGCAGACGACGGCGGTGTGGTACTGCAGCCGGGCATGACGTTCACCGTAGAACCGATGCTGAATGCCGGTGATTACCGCATCCGCACCATGAAAGACGGCTGGACGGTGAAAACCAAAGACCGGAGCTTGTCTGCACAGTACGAGCATACTATTGTAGTGACGGAAAACGGCTGTGAGATTCTGACGTTACGCAAGGATGACACCATCCCGGCGATCATCACACACGGCGAATAATGTTTTGCCTGATGGCGATGCATTCGCATCTTATCAGGCCTACAAATTGTACTACTTAGTAGGCCGGGTAAGGCGTTCACGCCATCATCCGGCTTTTTAATGGGTGGCGCATAATGAATACTCTTCCTGAACAGCACGCAAATACTGCCCTCCCCACCCTGCCTGGCCAGCCACAAAACCCAGGGACATGGCCACAGCACGACCTCAACTGCACCGGTATTAAAGCGCATATCGACACCTTCCAGAGCTGGTTAGGCGAAGCGTTTGACAGTGGAATTTCCGCAGAACAGCTCATTGAGGCCCGCACCGAATTTATTGATCAGTTGCTTCAGCGCCTGTGGATTGAAGCCGGTTTCGGTCAAATTGCCGACCTGGCGCTGGTTGCCGTTGGCGGCTACGGGCGCGGCGAACTGCATCCGCTCTCCGATATTGACCTGCTAATCCTCAGTCGTAAAAAGCTACCTGATTCGCAGGCAGAAAAAGTCGGTGAGCTGTTAACGCTGCTATGGGACGTGAGGCTGGAGGTTGGGCACAGCGTGCGTACGCTGGAAGAGTGTCTGCTGGAAGGATTATCAGATTTAACCGTCGCCACTAACCTGATTGAAACACGCCTGCTTATCGGCGATGTGGCGTTATTTCTTGAGCTGCAAAAGCATATTTTTAGCGAAGGTTTCTGGCCGTCCGATAAATTTTACGCCGCCAAAGTGGAAGAGCAAAATCAGCGCCACCAGCGTTATCACGGCACCAGCTACAACCTGGAGCCGGATATCAAAAGCAGTCCCGGCGGCCTGCGCGATATCCATACTCTGCAATGGGTGGCCCGTCGCCATTTTGGCGCCACCTCGCTGGACGAAATGGTCGGCTTCGGCTTTTTGACGCTGGCAGAACGCGCCGAACTGAATGAATGTTTGCATATCCTGTGGCGGATTCGCTTCGCCCTGCATCTGGTCGTTAGTCGTTACGACAACCGCCTGCTGTTTGACCGCCAACTCAGCGTGGCGCAACGGCTAAACTACGGCGGCGAAGGCAACGAGCCGATCGAGCGGATGATGAAAGACTATTTCCGGGTCACGCGACGGGTCAGCGAACTGAACCATATGCTGTTGCAACTGTTCGACGAGGCGATCCTCGCCCTGCCAGCCGATGAAAAACCGCGCCCGATTGATGACGACTTTCAACTGCGCGGCACATTGATCGATCTGCGCAACGACGACCTGTTTATCCGTAAACCCGAAGCGATATTGCGGATGTTCTACATCATGGTACGTAACAGCGCGATCAGCGGGATTTACTCCACCACGCTGCGCCATTTGCGTCATGCCCGCCGTCATTTAACCCAGCCACTCTGCTACATTCCGGAAGCGCGTTCGCTGTTTCTCAGTATGTTGCGCCATCCGGGCGCGGTGAGTCGCGGCCTGCTGCCGATGCATCGGCACAGCGTTTTGTGGGCCTATATGCCGCAATGGTCGCACATTGTCGGCCAAATGCAGTTTGACCTGTTTCATGCCTATACGGTGGATGAGCACACTATCCGTGTGATGCTCAAGCTGGAGAGTTTTGCTAACGAAGAGACCCGTCCGCGCCATCCGCTGTGCGTGGATCTGTGGCCGCGCTTGCGACAGCCGGAGCTAATTCTGATTGCCGCGCTGTTCCACGATATCGCCAAAGGTCGCGGCGGCGATCACTCGGTTCTCGGCGCCCAGGACGTGCTCAAATTCGCCGAGCTGCACGGTCTGAACTCGCGTGAAACGCAACTGATCGTCTGGCTGGTGCGTCAGCATTTGCTGATGTCGGTGACTGCTCAGCGCCGTGATATTCAGGATCCGGAAGTGATCAAGCAATTCGCTGAAGAAGTACAAACGGAACATCGTCTGCGCTTTTTAGTGTGCCTGACTGTCGCGGATATTTGCGCTACTAACGAAACGCTGTGGAATAGCTGGAAGCAAAGTCTGCTGCGCGAGCTGTACTTTGCGACGGAAAAACAGCTACGTCGTGGGATGCAAAACACGCCGGATATGCGCGAACGCGTTCGCCATCATCAGCTTCAGGCGCTGGCGCTACTGCGTATGGACAACATTGATGAAGAAGCGCTGCACCACATCTGGTCGCGCTGTCGCGCCAACTATTTCGTGCGCCACAGCCCAAATCAACTGGCCTGGCATGCGCGTCATCTGCTGCAGCACGATCTCAGTAAGCCGCTAATCCTGCTCAGCCCGCAGGCCACACGCGGTGGAACGGAAATTTTCATCTGGAGCCCCGATCGCCCTTACCTGTTTGCCGCCGTCTGCGCCGAACTGGACAGGCGCAATCTAAGCGTTCACGATGCGCAGATTTTCACTACCCGCGATGGGATGGCGATGGATACGTTCATCGTGCTGGAACCGGACGGCAGCCCGCTGTCTTCAGACAGACACGAAGCGATCCGTTTTGGACTGGAACAGGCCATCACGCAGCGCAGCTGGCAGCCACCGCAACCACGTCGTCAGCCGGCAAAATTACGCCACTTTACCGTCGATACCGAGGTTACTTTCCTGCCGACCCACACCGACCGAAAATCATTCCTTGAACTTATCGCTCTCGACCAGCCTGGACTGCTGGCGCGGGTCGGGCAGATTTTTGCCGATCTGGGAATTTCGCTGCATGGCGCCCGAATTACAACCATTGGCGAGCGAGTAGAAGATTTATTCATAATCGCCACCGCCGACCGGCGCGCCCTTAATAATGAGCTGCAGCAGGAAGTGCATCAACGGTTGACAGAGGCCCTCAATCCAAACGATAAAGGGTGATGTTTTTATTTATTATGGAAAGAGTTTAACAATGCAGCAGTTACAGAACGTTATTGAGTCCGCTTTCGAGCGCCGTGCCGACATTACTCCGGCAAATGTAGATACCGTAACCCGCGAAGCGGTGAATCAGGTTATTGCTTTACTGGATTCCGGTGCACTGCGCGTCGCAGAAAAGATTGAGGGTCAGTGGGTCACGCATCAGTGGCTGAAAAAGGCGGTCCTGCTCTCTTTCCGTATTAACGATAATCAGGTTATCGAGGGTGCGGAAAGCCGTTACTTCGATAAAGTGCCGATGAAATTCGCCAACTACGACGAAGCACGCTTCCAGAAAGAAGGTTTCCGCGTGGTTCCGCCAGCGGCCGTACGCCAGGGTGCGTTTATCGCCCGTAACACCGTGCTGATGCCGTCTTACGTGAACATCGGCGCTTATGTGGATGAAGGTACGATGGTTGATACCTGGGCGACCGTGGGTTCCTGCGCGCAAATTGGTAAAAACGTTCACCTGTCCGGCGGCGTTGGCATCGGTGGCGTACTGGAGCCGTTACAGGCTAACCCGACCATCATCGAAGACAACTGCTTCATCGGCGCACGTTCTGAAGTGGTTGAAGGCGTGATCGTCGAAGAAGGCTCTGTTATCTCTATGGGCGTGTACATTGGTCAGAGCACCCGTATTTACGATCGTGAAACCGGCGAAGTGCATTATGGCCGCGTTCCGGCGGGCTCTGTGGTTGTCTCCGGCAACCTGCCGTCGAAAGATGGCAAATACAGCCTGTACTGCGCGGTGATTGTGAAGAAAGTCGATGCCAAAACGCGTGGCAAAGTAGGAATCAACGAACTGTTACGCACCATCGACTAACAGTGATTTGAAAAAGCGGGCTTAGCCCGCTTTTTTTACATCTGCGAGTGGCATAAACAAGGCTTTTCGTTAATTATTCAATGGTTATGGTGAGCTTAAGGGTACCGCTATGTATGACAATCTGAAAAGTCTGGGCATTACTAATCCTGAAGAAATCGATCGTTACAGCCTGCGGCAAGAAGCCAACAACGATATCCTGAAAATCTATTTCCAGAAGGATAAAGGCGAGTTTTTTGCCAAGAGCGTGAAGTTCAAATATCCCCGTCAGCGTAAAACGGTTGTCGCCGATGGCGTCGGCCAGGGTTACAAAGAAGTGCAGGAGATCAGTCCCAACCTGCGCTATGTGATCGACGAACTGGATCAGATCTGCCAGCGCGATCGCAGCGAAGTCGATCTTAAACGCAAGATCCTTGATGATTTACGTCATCTGGAAAGCGTCGTGACCAACAAGATCAGCGAAATTGAAGCCGATCTGGAAAAACTAACGCGTAAATAACCGCGAGTGAATGTGTTCGTAGGCCGGGTAAGGCGAAGCCGCCCCCCGGCATTTTGCCTGATAAGCGTAGCGCCAACAGGCAAGGAATTAATGCTGCTCATCCAGTTGTAGCGCGACATACAGCAGCAATCGGTCATCAAAATTCCCTAAATCCAGCCCGGTCAGCTCTGAAATTCGATTCAGGCGATATTCCAGCGTATTACGGTGGATAAATAACGCTTTTGAGGTCGCCAGCGGCTGAACGTTATGCCGAAACCACGCCGCTAATGTTCGACGCAGTAAGCCGTTGTTATCCATTGCTTTCAGCCGTACCAACGGACGCGCCAGCTCGTTGGCCTGCCAGCCGCCGCGCAGGCTGTCCAGCAGAACTGGCAGCATCAAATCCTGGTAGAAATAGCTACGGCTTTCCGGCATCCGTTGCTTGCCGACCATCATGGTCGTGCGCGCCGTACGATACGAACGGGCAATACTGCCTGGCCCGGTAAAATAGTTGCCCAGCGACACGCGAAAACGCAGCTGTCCGTTCTCTTTCATGCGAGCAATGAGCTGCTCAACACGCTTGCGGTGATCTTCCGCGTCCCAGCGACCAAACTGATTGAGCGCCGGTTTCAGCACCACCATCTCGGTCAGGGAAACAATCGCAATCAGATTATTACGTTCAGGCGTAGTCAACGCGTTCTGCAATTGCTGTAGCTCCGCCATCGCGCTGTCAACGCCAAGCTGGCCACTATCAACCTCTACCACTGCCACCACGCGCGGCTGGTTCAAATCAATGCCTAAACGTTGCGCCCACTCCATCAGCGCCGGGGTATTCTCTTCCGCCTGAATCAGATTCATCACCAGCTCTTCACGCAGGCGGCTATCCTGCGCTAACAGATGCATCAGGCGCGACTGCTCCAGCATCATTTCGGCTGTCATGCACACCAGCTCGCCGTATTTACGCAGATGTTCCGGTTCACCGGTAAGCCCGATAACGCCAACGATTTCACCTTCCAGGCGCAACGGCAGGTTTATCCCCTGACGCACGCCGTGCAAATGCCTCGCCACTGCATCGTCAATGTCCACCACCCGGCCCTGCGAAAGCACCAGCAGCGCACCTTCGTGCAATTCACCAATGCGTTCGCGATCGCCACTGCCAATGATCCGCCCACGGGCATCCATTACGTTGATATTGGTATCAATGATGCGCATGGTTCGCGCCACGATATCCTGCGCCATTTTGGTATCAAGATGCCAGCCAGCCATAAACCCCTCCTGTGAGCAGAGCTCAAGCATAGGGAAGATAATAAGCGGCGACATTGTGCAAATGCACAAAGCGGAAGGGAGAAATATGGAGTTGTGGGAGGTATCACAAAAAGAACCCCTTCCTGTACAGGAAGGGGTTGAGGGAGATTACTGCATCAACAGATAGATGGAGCTGTCGCCACGCTGAATGTTCAGCGCCAGTACAGCGGGTTTGCTGTCGAGGATTTTGCGCAATTCGGCGATGTTTTTCACTGGCTGCTGATTCGCACCTATAATCACATCCCCTTTCTTCAGGCCGATCTGTGCAGCCGGAGAATTCGGTTTCACGTCGCTTACCACGACACCTTTATCCAGGCCTTTGTTGCTCATATCGGCACCTTCAATGCCTTTGAAGATAGAGCTGGAATCAACCTGAGTCTGGCTGCTCTGCTGCAATTCCAGGTTCACGGTGACCGGCTTACCGTCACGCAGCAGACCCAGAGTGATTTTGCTGCCGACCGGCATCGTACCCACCTGCGCACGCAGGGCGGCGAAGCTGCTGATAGGTTTGCCGTTCAGGGAGGTAATCACATCCCCGGCTTTAATACCGGCTTTCGCTGCGGAAGAGTTCGGCATTACCTGGCTGACGAATGCGCCACGCTGAGCGTCAACTTTCATCGCTTTCGCCAGCTCGGAGCTCAGTTCGGTCCCCATAATACCCAGCTCACCACGTTTAACCTGACCAAACTCAACCATCTGCGAAGTCAGGTTTTTCACCATGTTGCTTGGGATTGCAAAACCGATACCGATGTTACCGCCGTCCGGCGCGAGGATCGCGGTGTTAATGCCGATCAGCTCACCGTTCAGATTGACCAGCGCGCCACCGGAGTTACCCCGGTTGATCGCAGCATCCGTCTGAATAAAGTTTTCATAGTTCTCCGCATTCAGGCCGCTACGGCCCAGAGCAGAAACGATGCCGGAGGTCACGGTCTCACCGAGGCCAAACGGGTTACCGATTGCTACGGTGTAATCCCCCACGCGCAGCGCGTCGGAGTCTGCCAGCTTAATCGCCGTCAGGTTTTTCGGATCCTGAATTTGGATCAGCGCGATATCGGAGCGTGGATCTTTGCCCACGATCTTCGCGTCAAATTTACGGCCATCGCTCAACTGAACCTTAATTACCGTAGCGTTATCCACCACGTGGTTGTTGGTCACGACATACCCTTTCGCAGCATCAATAATTACGCCGGAACCCAGCGCCATAAATTTCTGCTGCTGGCCGCCGCCGTTACCAGCGCCCGGTGCGCCGCCCTGGCAGAACGGTGAACTCTGGAACGGAGATCCGTCCTGGCAGAACGGTGAATTATCACCAAAGAACTGCTGGAAATTACGCGGCATACGCGGCGTATTCACCGTCGTGCTCCCCTCGACGTTAATACTTACCACCGATGGCATCACTTTTTCGAGCATCGGGGCCAGGCTTGGCATCTGTTGGGCGGTCATTGCTGAAGACGACGTCTCAGCCGCAGTTGCAGACAGGGGGGACAACGCCAAACCTAAACTCAGAGCCAGTGCACTCATTGCTAATGTGGTTTTTTTCATGTGTTTCGTTCTCGATTAACAGGTAACGCAAAATTGCTGTATACGTCAGAGTCGTTTTATAACGCTAAGTTCCAGAATTGAGTTTAAGGAAAAAGTAAAATTTTATTGGCCGTCTTTACAAATGAGTATTTATTGTTCTACGGCCATCAAGCGACGATATTCATCCCAGGCATACAAATCTGTCATCCCGCTGATATAATCCTGGATCAACCTGCAGCGATAATAATATTCCAGAACCGAATACTCAGCGCACTCCGTCGATATTTTACTAACAGCCTCAACATACGCAAGACGATGGCGGGTAGACAACTTCTGAAATAAACGGGACTCGATAGGAAAACGTTTTACTCTTTCATTGTCGACCAGTTCAGTAAAATCTGACTGAGACATTTTCAATAACGGTTGATAGATCTCCAGCAACCCGCTGATCACCCGATAGCCCTGTAATTCCAGTTGCTCAACATCCGGATGGCTAAACACATGTTTTACCGCCACATTCTTATAAACGCCCAGTAACTGGCTGAAGCTACTGGCATCTTCTAACAGCGCATGATTAAAGCTGCCTTCATAAATCTGCGGCAAATTATCAATAAACCGCTGGGCCGCATACGGAACCAGTTTATTCAGCGTATTGACGCGTAAATACATAAAGAACTGATCTTCGGTGCTGCGGCTTAATGTATTTGAACGTGATTTTTCCCAGGCGTTCTCAACAACCTGACTAAACAGAGAGCCTTTTTCGTGATGCCCCCACGCTTCATGCAGATGATGGTAAAGTTGCTCGACGCTAAAGATTCTTTTCTCAACGGCATCTTCCAGGTCGGCCACGCAATATGAGATATCATCGGCAGCTTCCATAATCCAGGTTAATGGAAAACGACTGTAAGGTGCTAATGATAATTCTTTACGTAACCGCTCAATATACGGTTCCTCGGAAAGGTAATAACCAGGCTTCTTCATTAAATAGTTGTGCGTCTCGGGTGCACTGCCGCGCCACCATGCCGGACGGGTATATTTTAAAATACCGCCAACCTGCGCCCAGGTAAGGTTCATACGCATCAAAGTATGCACCAGACGAATACCCTGCGCATTGCCTTCAAAATGACACAAGTCCTGGCGCACCTTGCGGCGAATATCATTCAGCGACTCTTCACCTTCACGCAAACGTAATGCCGTCACCTGGCAGCGGTCATCACTCAGGGGCTGACTTTCCGCGTCGGCGGGATACAACCGCTGGCGAAACCAGTCATTAATCGCCGCTTCGCCAAAATGACCAAACGGAGGATTACCAATGTCATGCATCAGGCACGACATTTCGACAATACTCTCAAACGGTCCCGTCAGTTCATCCAGACCATACTGCTCCAGCAGCTTTAGCTCTTTCAGTCGGCTGAGGATCTCTTTCGCGATATAGCGCCCAACCTGCTGCACTTCCATCGAGTGCGTCAGGCGCGTACGCACCGCTGCATTACGCTCTAGCGGAAAGACCTGGGTTTTTTGTTGTAGCCGGCGAATAGCCGGAGAATTGATAATACGTCCACGATCGCTTTCAAAAATTCGCAGGATCTCATGCTCCGTCTTCACGCCCTGCGGCGAACGGTAACGGCGATGCCAGTTTATTTTTTTTCGGAAATCGATCTGTACCATATCCTCTCCCGCCTGAGAAATGCGCAACCCCTTAAGCGCATGATAGACTATGCCCTCAAATCTGGCTTATCGCGAGTAAATCTATGAAAATCGGCATCATTGGTGCAATGGAAGAAGAAGTTACGCTGCTGCGTGACAAAATCGAAAACCGTCAGACCATCACGCTCGGCGGTTGTGAAATTTACACCGGCCAACTGAACGGTACTGAGGTTGCGCTTCTGAAATCAGGTATCGGTAAAGTGGCTGCGGCGCTCGGCGCTACGCTGCTGCTTGAACGCTGCAAGCCGGACGCCATCATTAATACCGGTTCCGCGGGTGGCCTGGCCTCTACGCTGAAAGTCGGCGATATCGTAGTTTCTGATGAAGCGCGCTATCACGACGCCGACGTCACTGCCTTTGGTTATGAATTTGGTCAGCTACCGGGTTGCCCGGCTGGTTTTAAAGCCGATCCTGCGTTGATTGCAGCCGCAGAATCTTGCATCGCCGAACTCAATCTGAACGCTGTTCGCGGACTTATCGTCAGCGGCGATGCATTCATTAATGGTTCCGTGGGGCTGGCTAAAATTAAGCATAACTTCCCGCAGGCGATTGCCGTTGAGATGGAAGCGACCGCAATTGCGCACGTTTGCCATAACTTTAAGGTGCCATTTGTCGTGGTTCGCGCTATCTCTGACGTTGCCGATCAGCAGTCCCATCTCAGCTTTGACGAATTCCTGGTGGTTGCCGCGAAGCAGTCAAGCCTGATGGTTGAAACGCTGGTGCAGAAACTGGCGCATGGCTAAATTATTCTCCAGGGCGCTGGTCGCCCTGCTTTTCACTCTCCCGGCGTTCCTTTACGCCGCACCGCGTGTTGTAACGCTTTCTCCTGCCAATACCGAACTCGCTTTTGCCGCAGGCATTACCCCCGTTGGCGTCAGCAGCTACTCAAACTACCCGCCAGAAGCCAAAAATATTGAAGAGGTCTCAACATGGCAAGGTATGAATCTTGAGCGTATTGTGGCGCTGAAACCTGATTTGGTCGTCGCCTGGCGCGGGGGAAATGCTGAGCGGCAGGTGAATCAACTGACCTCCCTGGGAATTAAGGTCATCTGGGTGGACGCCGTTTCCATTGAGCAGGTTGCCGATGCGCTACGCCAGTTGGCTGCGTGGAGCCCCAAGCCTGAACAAGCTAAACAGGCGGCGCAAACCATGCTTGATGACTATGCTTTACTTAAATCTCAGTATGCCAACAAACCGAAAAAACGCGTGTTTCTCCAGTTTGGTGCCAATCCTCTGTTTACCAGTGGAAAAGGTTCTATTCAGCACGAAGTTCTTGAGGTATGCGGAGGAGAAAACATCTTTGCCGGTAGTCGGGTTCCCTGGCCGCAGGTTAGCCGTGAGCAGGTCCTGGCACGAGCCCCCCAGGCTATTGTTGCAACCGGCGGTCCGGGCGAAACTCTGAAAATTGAGCAATACTGGGGAAACCAGCTAAAAATACCCGTTATTACACTTAATAGTGACTGGTTCGAACGCGCGAGCCCGCGTATTATCCTCGCCGCAAAACAACTCTGTAATGCGCTTTCACAGATAAATTAGCGCCTGCCCCCACCAGGTCTGTTGTGAGGATTTAAAAATGCTCGTCTATTGGCTTGATATTGTCGGCACCGCGGTATTTGCAATCTCTGGCGTATTACTGGCCGGAAAATTACGTATGGATCCGTTTGGCGTCCTGGTCCTCGGCGTGGTTACCGCCGTCGGAGGTGGCACGATCCGCGATATGGCGCTGGATAATGGACCGGTTTTTTGGGTTAAAGATCCAACCGATCTGGTCGTAGCGATGATCACCAGTATGCTGACGATCCTGTTGGTACGGCAGCCAAGACGCCTGCCGAAATGGATCCTTCCGGTGCTTGATGCCGTTGGCCTGGCGGTGTTCGTGGGTATTGGCGTCAACAAGGCCTTTCTCGCAGGAACAGGACCCTTGGTTGCGATTTGTATGGGGGTGATTACCGGCGTCGGCGGTGGGATCATTCGCGATGTATTAGCACGTGAAGTCCCGATGATTTTGCGCACCGAGATCTACGCCACAGCCTGTATTATCGGCGGGATCGTGCATGCGACGGCGTTTTATACCTTTGATGTTTCACTGGAAAACGCCAGTATGATGGGGATGATTGTCACCCTGCTGATTCGGCTTGCCGCAATTCGCTGGCATTTGAAATTACCGACGTTTGCGCTGGATGATAACGGACGTTGACATGATGATGCAGAATATGTAGGCCGGATAAGGCGTTTACGCCGCCATCCGGCACATTGCCCGGTGGCGCTACGCTTACCGGGCCTACACCATCAGACCACTGGTATTACAGACAGCAATCAGATGCTGAAAGAAGAACCACACCCGCAGGTGCTTTTCGCATTCGGGTTAGTCACAACGAAGCGGGAACCTTCCAGACCTTCGGTATAGTCAACCGCGCCGCCCACCAGATATTGCAGGCTCATCGGGTCAACCACCAGACCAACACCTTGTTTCTCAATGGTCATATCACCATCGTTCACCTGATCGTCAAAGGTGAAACCGTACTGGAAACCGCTGCAACCACCGCCGGTGATATACACGCGTAATTTCAGATTCGGGTTATCTTCGTCAGCGATCAGGCTTTTTACTTTATTGGCTGCTGCTTCAGTAAATTGCAGTGGCAGCGCTACGTCATCACTCATATTTTGCTCCAAACGACATTGGCAATTGGGCAAATTATAACCCAATGGTTAAGGCCATTATCTAATACCCTGGTATTTCGTTCAAGTATTCTCGCCAGCGGCTGTACCCTGGCTTTTAGCCGCCTGCTCCGCTTCCTGTTTTGCCAGCGTACGGGCAAGGATAGTCGAGTATAGCGGCTTTCCGCCCATAAATTGGGCTAATAGTGTTGCGCCAAGACAGGTAATAATCATTGGCAAAATGAGCTGATAGTTATCGGTCATCTCCAGCACCAGCACAATACCGGTGAGCGGTGCCCTTACCGACGCCGCCAACAATGCCCCCATTCCGGCGATGGCAAAGGTCCCGGCCTCCAGATGATAATGCGGAAAAGAGGCCGCTGCCGCCATACCGAACGCGGTGCCAAGCAACGTGCCCAATGCCAGCATCGGGGCAAATATCCCGCCGGGCGCGCCGGACGAGAAGCACAGCAGCGTGGTAATGACGCGGGCAATAAAGATAAACAGCAGTAAACCAACGCTGAAATTCCCTGCCGCAGCGATAGGTATCAGGTTAAACCCGCCTCCAGCCGCTTCAGGTGTAATTAAGCCAAGAATCCCGCACAGACCGCCGATCGCCCCCCCCATCAGCACCCATTTTTTAATTTCACCGCCGTGGAAACGCTGGAACATATCCTGAGTCCGTAACACCATGGTGTTGAACAACGGTCCGACACAGCCAAAAATAATCCCCAGGACCAGATACAACCACAGCGTGTTCACCGGTGCATTGGAGAGCTTCCCAACTTCAATAAGCGGTGCCTCGCCGTTGAAAACACGAAACACAATGCTAGACATGATGACGCCGGTAAACACGGCTTTGATCGAGACAAGGTTATAGCGAAACTGCGGGCGCATCTCTTCAATAATGAACAGGATCCCCGCCAGCGGAGCGTTAAACGCCGCCGAAAGGCCCGCTGCCGCACCGGTAGCCAATAAGGTATGTCGCGCTTCTGCGCTACGCATGCGGAAAATATCCAGCACCATGCGCCCGAGGTTACCACCGATCTGTACGGTCGGCCCTTCGCGCCCGAGCACCATACCGGCACCCAGCGTACCCATACCGCCGAAAAATTTCACCGGCAGTACGCGCCACCAGCGCACAGGCCGCAGCTCTTCCAGCGCGCCTTCAATCTCTGGGATCCCCGAACCACCGGCTTCCGGCGCAAACTTACGCACCAGGAAATAGCCGACCATCGCCAGCAACGCAGAGAGAATAAATGCCAGCGGCCACAGCAGAATGGCATGGTCCGCAACCTGAGCCAGCGCGCCAATGCGCTGATTCTGCACCCAGGTCACCGCTTTCTCAAATGCCACGCCAACAAACCCTGTCACTGTACCCACTACGGCAGCCATCAACAGGATCGCCAACGGCGTTTTGTCTCGTTCCAGGAGTCGACGGATTTGATCCCTGCGGCGTAAACGCACAATTTGTTGTGCTTCAAAAGAGGGAGTGTCTGTCTTCATCAGATGATCATTAATTGGTAATACAAATACGGAATCGGCATTCTACTCGCACATTTCACGAAAATCCCCTGCAAATCGTATTGTTTCAAATGCGTAAAACTTTCATAACCTTCTCTGAATAACTAGAATAGCGGGCATTTACTTTTTCTACGAACCAGGACCCCATCCATGAGTAAGTCTGAAAATCTCTACAGCGCAGCACGCGAACTTATCCCAGGCGGCGTTAACTCCCCCGTTCGCGCCTTTACTGGCGTGGGTGGTACTCCGCTGTTTATCGAAAAAGCCGACGGCGCGTATCTGTACGATGTCGATGGTAAAGCCTATGTTGACTACGTCGGTTCCTGGGGACCGATGGTGCTGGGCCATAATCACCCAGCAATCCGTAATGCGGTGATTGAAGCTGCGGAGCGCGGTTTAAGCTTTGGCGCACCGACCGAAATGGAAGTGAAAATGGCGGAGCTGGTCACTGAACTCGTGCCGACCATGGACATGGTGCGCATGGTGAACTCCGGCACGGAAGCGACGATGAGCGCAATCCGTCTGGCGCGCGGTTTCACCGGTCGCGATAAGATCATCAAATTTGAAGGCTGCTACCACGGTCATGCCGACTGTCTGCTGGTCAAAGCGGGTTCGGGAGCGTTAACGCTGGGTCAGCCTAACTCCCCGGGCGTTCCGGCTGATTTCGCGAAACACACCCTGACCTGCACCTATAACGATCTCGCTTCAGTACGTGCGGCATTTGAACAATATCCGCAGGAGATCGCCTGCATCATCGTTGAGCCGGTCGCAGGCAACATGAACTGCATCCCGCCGCTGCCGGAATTCCTGCCGGGCCTGCGTGCACTGTGCGATGAGTTTGGCGCGCTGTTGATCATCGATGAAGTGATGACCGGTTTCCGCGTGGCGCTGGCCGGTGCACAGGATTATTACGGCGTCGTGCCGGATCTGACTTGTCTTGGCAAAATCATCGGTGGCGGAATGCCCGTTGGCGCATTCGGTGGCCGTCGCGATGTGATGGACGCACTGGCGCCGACTGGACCGGTTTACCAGGCGGGGACGCTTTCCGGTAACCCAATCGCGATGGCGGCAGGTTATGCCTGTCTGACCGAAGTCGCCCAGCCGGGTATTCATGAAACGCTGAACGAACTGACGACGCGTCTGGCGGAAGGTCTGCTGGAAGCTGCTGAAGAAGCGAATATTCCGCTGGTAGTTAATCATGTAGGCGGGATGTTCGGGATTTTCTTCACCGATGCAGAAACCGTAACCTGCTATCAGGATGTGATGGCATGCGACGTTGAACGCTTCAAGCGTTTCTTCCACATGATGCTGGATGAAGGAATTTATCTGGCGCCGTCCGCGTTTGAAGCAGGCTTTATGTCCGTGGCGCACAGTGAAGAAGATATCAATAACACCATCGACGCCGCGCGCCGGGTGTTTGCGAAACTGTAAAGGATGAATTGCCGGGTGGCGCTTACGCTTACCCGGCCTACATTCTACGCCGTAGGCCGGATGGCGGCATAACTTACCGGCTCTGCTTACGTAGCAGATAGATAAAGTACGGCGCGCCAATAAACGTCGACAGTAATCCCGCCGGGATCTGATACGGAAACAACACCATCCTGCCGCACCAGTCAGCAAAGACCAGCAACACGCCACCCGCCAGCGCCGAAATCAGCATATGCGGCATCGCCCGACGAAAACCCATCATCCGGGCAATATGCGGCGCCATCAGCCCGACAAAGCTCAACGGTCCAATGGTCATGGTGGCTGTCGCCGTCAGCCCTGCCGCCAGCAGCAGTAATCCCACGCGTGATGGCGTAATAGCCATACCGACAGCCCGCGCCGTATCGCCGCCGAGCGGTAAAATTGTCAGCCAACGGCGGCACAACGGCGTCATCGCCAGCAGGATAACCATTACAATCCCGGTGCGCAGCACCTGTTCGCCACTCGCGTTATAGGTTGAGCCGGAGATCCAGGTTAGCACCCCCGCCATACGCGGATCGCCGCTGGCCTGCAGCATCATCAGCAGCATTGTAAACGCCGTGCTGAGCGCCATCCCTGCCAGCAACATGCGGTGCGGTGAAAAGCCCCCGCGCCCGGCGGCAATCATAATGATAAGCAAGGTGGCTGCCGCACCGAGGCTCCCGGCCGGCAGCAGCCAGCCAAAGGCATTGCCGGGGACCAGAAATAACATTAGCACCACGCCAAATGCCGCCCCGGAGCTAATTCCTAATACTTCCGGACTGGCCATTGGATTTCCGGTCAGACGCTGAATAATACAGCCAGCTACCGCTAACATTACCCCGGCAATCAGCGCCGCCAGAACACGTGGCCAGCGCCAGGGCATGAGCTCGTCCAGCATCGCGCCGCTGGCCCATGTCCAGCCGTGCGCATCGCGGCCAAACGCGAGCGCCACAATAACGGTAAGCAGCAATATCGCCCCGCCCGCCAGGGCAAACATCAGTACATTCTGGCGCTCAGCAGCGATGCGGTTACTGGCATTCATATCCGGCGCGCTCATACTTCTAAGGCGCGGCAACAGCCACAGCAGCAATGGCGCGCCAATCAGCGCCGTCACCGAACCAGTGGAGACTTCCATCCATACGCGGGTCAGCCACAGAATGATTTGGTCGGAGAGCCAGAGGATCAACGCACCAATCAGAGGGGCCAGCATCAGACGCGCCAGCAGACGACGCGCGCCGAGCATTTTCGCCAGCAGCGGTGCAAACAGGCCAATAAAGCCGATAATCCCAACCGCGTTAACCAGTAAGGCGCTGATAACAATGGCCAGCGATAACGCCGCCAGACGTGCCAGCGACAGCGCCAGACCGAGGTTACGCGCCACGCCGTCATCCAGTCCCATCAGCGTCATTGGACGTAATAACAACAGCGTCAGCATCACACCGCCCAGCAGTTGCGGCCACAGACGCTGTACGCCGCTCCAGTCGGTCTGCGTTAGCGTACCGCTGCTCCATAAAAACATGCTTTGCAGTTGATCGTGATGGAAGATAACCATCAACTGGTTAATTGCCCCGCAGTACAGGCTGACCACCAGCCCGGCAAGGATTAACGTCACCGGAGAAAGACGTTTGCCCCAGGCAACGCCAAACACCAGAGCCCCAACAACACATGCTCCCGCCAGCGCCGCAAATTGCGTGGTCAGCGCACCGGGAATAGCCCACAGCGTGGTAACCGTAATGCCCAACTGCGCCCCGGTTGCAACACCTAACGTAGTGGGTTCTGCCAGTGGGTTACGCAGCACCTGCTGAAACAAGACACCGACCAGCCCCAGCCCGGTACCGACCAACAGCGAAATCGCCAGCCTCGGCAGCAGACTGTAGTGGAAAACCCTCTGCTCAATAGCATTGATATCCGGTGACCAGATAGCCTGTTGCCACTGACTGCGCGGTAGTGCAACAGAGAAGTTAACCCAGGTCAGCCAACAGGCAGCGACAAACAGAACCGCCAGAAGAAGGGTCGGGAATAGCGCAATTCGTTTACTCACGCTTTGCCTCCCAGCGCATTATCCAGAATGCGGGCAAAATGCATCGCCGAGAGCGTGGCGCCATAGAACCAGACGGCAGGCACACGCTGAAAACGTCCGCTGCGGACAAACGGCATCGCCTGCCATAATGGCGTAGACATCAGCGCAGCCATCTCTTTATCGTTGCCGTGGTCAAAACACAGCACATCGACATCCTTATAAGCAGCCAGACGGTCAATACTCACGGCAGTGCTGCCCCAAAAATTTGTCTCGCCCTGCCAGGCGTTGGGGATCCCATAATCATCCAGCACGTCCTGAAACAGGCTGTTTGGGCCAAACACCAGCATATGTCGTGAATCGAGCAGGGAAGTGAGAAGTACAGGGCGCGCGCCACGTTGAATGAAGCGCGGTTTCAGGCTGGCGATAAAACGATCGTACTCGGTCAGATGGCGTTCAGCAGAGGCTTGCAGATTGAACAATTGCGCCATTTCCTGTAGCGATTGTCGCGCAACGGCCAGCGGCTTTTTACCGTCACTGAAGTTAAATCCCCGGCCAGGCGCAATCCGCGCCAGCTTTTCAGGGGAAGGACCATAGCCTGCTGACCACAGCAAAAATGAGGGTTTCATTTCGGTCAACAGTTCGAGATTGGGCTCCGTACGTAGCCCGACGTCAATCACCGAATCCGGCAACGGGGGCTCACTGACCCACAGCTTGTAGTTAGGGATATCCGCGATACCATACGGCGTAATACCCAGCGCCAGCAGTAGCTCTACCGGTAGCCATTCCAGCGCCACAATGCGCTGCGTATCAACCGCCGCAGCGTGCGCCGTATTCATCCGCCACAACAGCGGCGACAGCGCCATCGCCGCAAGCAGCCGCCGACGGGTAATATGATGTAATTCAATCATTAATAGACAAAACTCACGGGTGCAGCACCAGCCGGATGCGGCAAAATGCCCATCGGGATACCGTAAATCTGTTCCAGAGTTTCACTGCGCATCAGTTCAGCAGGCGTCCCTTGTGCAATCATTTCACCACCGCGCAGCGCAACTAAGTAATCACAGTAGCGGGCCGCCATGTTGATATCATGCAGCACCGCAATCACCGTCAGCCCGCGCTGCTGACTTAAGCGATGCACCAGCGCCAGTACGTCAACCTGATGAGCGATATCCAGCGCGGAAGTCGGTTCATCAAGCAGCAGACAGCGGCTGTCCTGCGCTACCAGCATGGCAATCCACGCGCGCTGGCGTTCTCCGCCGGACAGACTATCAACCAAACGGTGCGCCAGCGGTTTTAAGCCAACCAGCGAAATCGCCTCTTCTACTTTCTCTCTGTCGGCAACGCCAAAACGTCCCAGCGCCCCATGCCACGGATAGCGGCCAATCGCCACCAGTTCGCGCACCGTCATCCCTTCGGCCTGCGGCAACTGTTGCGGCAGATAGGCGACCTTGCGGGCAAACGCTTTACTGCTCCAGTTCTCCAGTGGCTGTCCGTCGAGCAGGATGTCACCTTCTGACGGCGGCTGATGACGTCCCAGCATTTTCAATAACGTCGATTTTCCGGAACCGTTGTGGCCGATAAGGCCGGTCACTTTACCCGCAGGAAAAGTTAATGAGAGAGGATGCAAAAGCGTGCGGCCAGGCACACGAAAGGAGACATTACGCAACGCAAAAGTAGTGTCGGGATGGGATCTGTTTTCCTGCATAGCAGCCAACTTGTAAAACGGGCACGCAAAGCGTGCCCAAAAGAAATTAGAAACGGAAGGTTGCGGTTGCAACGACCTGACGTTCTGCGCCCCAGAAGCAGCCATAGGTATTGAAGCAGCTGGCGACGTATTCACGGTCAAACAGGTTGTTCACATGCAGCGCCACGTTGGAGCCCGCCATGCCGACGCGCGCCAGATCGTAACGTACTAACGCATCCACCAGCGTATAGCTCCCCACTTTAAAGGAGTTTGCCGGATCGCCATAACTGGAACCAGTATAACGAACGCCAGTACCCAACGTCAGCCCAGAAAGCGCGCCGTCATAAAGGGTGTAATCGCCCCACAATGATGCCATGTGTTTTGGCACCTGCGCAGGCGTATTGCCCTTGTAGTTGGTGTCGGTGGTGTATTCCGCGTCGGTGTAGGTATAAGAACCCACTACGTTGACGCTGGCAGACAGCGCCGCTTTCGCTTCAATTTCCACTCCGCGAGAACGAATTTCACCGCCTTCAACTGACCAGAACGATCCGTTCGGATCGGCCATCAGATTGTTGGTTTTAGTCAACTGATAGACAGCACCGGTGATCACGATTGGACGATCGTTCGGCACGTACTTCACGCCAGCTTCGTACTGCTTACCTTTGGACGGCGCAAAGATATTACCGCTTGCACCCGTCTGAGAAGCCGGTTCAAACGACTCGCTGTAGCTGAAATACGGGGTTACGCCGTTGTCGAACAGATAGTTAACCCCACCGCGCCAGGTGAATTGCTTATCATCGCGGGAATCCGTTACACCAGAAACACGGTTCAGAGAGTCCTGTTTAGCCCAGTCGTAACGACCGCCCAGAGTAACCAGCACCTTATCCCATTGCGCCTGATCCTGAACATACAAGCCAGTCTGCTTCTGTTTGTTCAGCACTTTGTAAGGACCTGAAGGGCCTGGGTGTGAGCCAAAATCGAAGTCGCTACGGTCGAGGTTATAGATATCGGACGGCGCAACAGAGCCCGCATAGCCAAACCAGGAGTTGATATCGTTCCGCATACGCATAAAGTCAACGCCGGTCAGCAGCGTGTGATCTACGTCGGCAGTAGCGAACTTGCTTTGCAGCTGAGTATCGACGGAGAAGTTCTGCAATTTCTCATTATCGATAACATACTGACGCGTCAGCGTATGATCCCAGTCGGCCTGAGGAACGCTGGCACAAGGGCTGTTAGCCGGATCCTTGGTATAGAGCGGATCGGAGCACATACCGTAGCCATACACGCTGTTCTGCGAGACTTTATTTTGCGCGTAACGCAGGTTCTGACGCACGGTAAAGGTGTCGTTAAATTCGTGATCGAAGCTGTAGCCCACCATCTTCTCGTTACGAGAATAGGTATTGTTGTTAGCCCCTTCGTTGAAATCGGTAGGCAGACGCTTGCCATTCGGCAACTCAGTCACCGTCCCTTCTTTCGGCAACCAGCCGTAATAACCGGTTTCCGGCTCGTTCTGGAAGTAGGAGAGGAAGGTGAAGTTTGTCTTATCGTCCGGACGCCATGAGAAAGATGGCGCGATGGCATAGCGTTGTTCTTCTGCGCCCTGCTGCTGCGCATTGGCGGAACGCGCCAGGCCAGTTAAGCGGTAAGAGTATACGCCGTCATCATCCAGCGCATCGCTGAAATCAAAACCGGTCTGGAACAGGCTGTCAGTGCCCATCTTGAACTGAATTTCTTTCAATGGTTCTGTGGTCGGGCGTTTGCTGACCATATTCAACAACCCACCTGGGTTGCTCTTTCCGTACAGAACGGAAACCGGACCACGCATCACTTCGGCGCGTTCCAGCATATAAGGGTCGATCACCGCATCATTGTAGAAGTTACCCTGCATCTTCAGGCCATTCAGATAGTTATTCTGACTTTGGCCATCGGCAGCGAAGCCACGGATGATCAGGTAATCATAGGTATTGGACGCACCACGCGTACCCACGGCAACGCCCGGGGTGTAGCTAAGCGCCTCTTTGACCGATTTTGGCTGATGCAACGCCATCTCTTCGGCGGTGACCACTGAAATAGACTGAGGAACTTTTTGAATCGGAGTGTCGGTTTTGGTCGCCGTAGCAGACTGTCGTGCGGCGATGGTTGCCGCTGGCCCCCATGCGCTTTCCTGCGGAGCAGGAGCTGCAGTTACGGTGATGGTTTCTTCTTTCGGGTCAACCGCCGCCTGTGCATAGACAGACATGCCGCTAACCGCTGTGGCTACCACTACTGCGATTTTACGCAGTGATGAACTTGGCTGAGCAGTTTTAAGACGCGCCATTGGTATTTCTCTGATGAAAGTGAATGATAACGTAAACGAGAATTATTATTATAACGGCAGCATAATATTCGAAACTCTGGCGAGATAGCAAGCAATACGCGCCCCTACTAAAACTGAGGGGTTAAGAAATAACCAGATGAAAAGAAAGGGTTAATAAATTAGGCTGAAATGTTTTAACGAATAATGTACCGGATGGCTACCTTAATGCCGCAGGCCTGATAAGCGCAGCGCCATCAGGCAAGGCAAAGTAAAACCATATAGCGCAAAAAGAAAAACCCGCCGAAGCGGGTTTTTAAGCTGGCGTTAGTTACCGCCAAACATATCTTTTATCCAACCAGCCACGCCATCGCTGTCTTTCTTCTCTTGCTGCGGCGGTTGCTGCTGTTGAGGCTGCTGCTGCGGCTGTTGAGAAGATTGATCGAACGGATTCCCCGACTGCTGCAGCATTTCACCCTGCTGACACAGCGAATCAGGATCGGTGGTCCATACCGGAAGCGTGCGCATCCCGCCGCTACACACAAAGTTACCATCATAGTCCACGCCCATATCCACCACATCTTCCGGCGGCGTCAGCACCAGCGGTGTTGGCGTCTGGTTAGCCAGATAACGCTGATAAATCGACATCGCGCCGCTGGCACCGTACAGCTTGGTTGGCTGGTTGTTATCGCGGCCCACCCAGGTGATGGTCACCTGGCTGCCGTCGATCCCGGCAAACCAGGTATCCACGTTGTTGTTGGTGGTCCCGGTTTTCCCTGCCAGATGCAAGCCAGGATATTTCGCGCCAAGCTGACGACCCGTACCACGCTGAACCACCTGCTGCATGGTCCACAGCGTCATATACGCCGCCTGCGCCGGAACGGCACGCTCAGCCTGCGGGAAGCTCTGGTACAGCACGGTACCATCTTCGGCAATAACCGAACGCAGCGCCGACAACGGCGCACGGTTCCCGCCGCTGGCGATAGTCTGGAACGCCTGTGCTACTTCGATTGGCGTCAGGTTCAACGCCCCCAGCAGCATGGCCGGAACCGGGTTAAGCTGATCTTTCGGCGCGCCCAGTTTCAACCAGGTATCGGTTACCGCAGGCAAGCCCAGCGCCATCCCCAGATTTACCGTCGGTACGTTCATGGAGCGGGTTAACGCATCCACCAGCATCACTCTTCCGCTTTCGCTATAGCGACGATCATCGTTCTGTGGCGACCAGACCTGACCGTTCGGCTGACGTAGCGCAATCGGCGCATCAGCAATCCAGGTATTCAGGCGGTAAAGCTTCGGCTGGCTGAGCGCAGTCAGATAGGTCGCCGGTTTCGCCAGAGAACCAATCGAACGACGCGCCTGCATCGCACGGTTATAGCCCGCGAACTGCGGCTCTGCCCCGCCAACCATGGCGCGAACTTCGCCACTGAATCGGTCAACCACCACAATCGCGGTTTCCAGATCGCTTAGCTTACGCTGTTTCTTCAGCACCGGAATGCCTTCCACCGCCGCTTTTTCCGCAGCGTCCTGCGCCACGGAATCAAAGGTGGTGAAAATTTTCACGCCGGAGAGATCTTTAACTTTATCGCCCAGCTTCGCCTGAAGCTCCTGACGCACCATCTGCATAAAGGCTGGCTGTGGCGAGATCACTCCACCACGCGGCTGTACGCCTAACGGACGCGCGCTCAGCATGTCATACAGATCCTGATCGATGATCTGCTGCTGTTGCAGCAAACGCAGCACGAGGTTACGACGCTCCAGCGCCAGCTTCGGGTTACGCCATGGGTTATAGATTGACGCCCCTTTAACCATCCCCACCAGCAACGCCTGCTGGTCGAGACTCAGTTCTTCCACCGGACGACCGAAATAATAGAGGCTCGCCAGCGGGAAGCCGCGAATTTCATTATCGCCGCTTTGACCGAGATAGACTTCGTTCATGTACAGCTCAAGAATGCGATCTTTGCTGTAACGCGCATCCATCAGCAGCGCCATGTAAGCTTCGTTGGCCTTACGCCAGTAAGAACGTTCGCTGGACAGGAACAGGTTCTTCACCAGTTGCTGAGTCAGCGTACTCGCCCCCTGCACCGTGCGACCGGCCGTCAGGTTGGCCAGCACCGCACGACCAATCGAGTAGAGGCTGACGCCATCATGCTCATAGAAGTGACGGTCTTCGGTTGCCAGCAGCGTATCTACCAGCAGATCCGGGAATCCACTGCGCGGGACAAACAGGCGCTGCTCGCCGTTAGGTGAAGAGAGCATGGTAATCAGACGCGGATCGAGACGGAAGAAACCGAACTGGCGGTTGTTATCCATATTCTCGATAGTGTCCAGATGATCGCCATCAAAGGTCAGACGTGCGCGCACCTGCCCTTCTTTACTGTCCGGGAAGTCAAACGGACGACGAATCATCTCAATGCTCTTCGCCTGTACCGTGAATTCGCCCGGACGCGTCATCTTCGAGACCTGACGATACTGCGTGGCCTCCAGCAGCTTCACCATCTCGTTCTTGCCGATGGGCATTTCTGGCTCAAGGTTAACCATGCGGCCATATACTGCCGCCGGAAGCTGCCAGACTTTACCGTCGATACGGCTACGGATTTTTTGGTCCAGATAGACGCCGTAAATGGCGATCAGCACCAAAAAAACAATCGACAGTTTTACCAGCAGCCAGAACCAGCCGCGTTTACCACGAGGCTTACGCCCTTTGCCTTTACCCTTACGCGGCATCGGTTCTTCATCCTCATAGTCATCATCATCATAATCGTCGTCATACTCTTCATCTCTGAGTTGACGACGGCTCACCTTTTGTTTCACTGGACGCGAGGGTTTCCCTTTACGTCCAATTGGCTCGCGGTCATTCCCCGCCATGCTTTTTCTCCGCAACATTCAGGCGCAAAGGCCCGATTCTCTGTTCTTCCGCCCTGCGACAGAAGAAGAAATCTCTCAATTTATGAATACTTTTTGGTGCGCCGCGTTGGCGCGGTATTCGCCGGATCGTCCGGCCAGACATGTTTGGGGTAACGCCCTTTCATCTCTTTTTGCACCTCACGGTACGATCCCTGCCAGAACGCACTCAAATCGCTCGTTACCTGTAGCGGTCGTTGGGCCGGAGACAGCAGCTCCAGTACCAGAGGCACGCGTCCCTGGGCGATGGTTGGGGTCTTCGCTTCACCAAACATTTCCTGCATCCGAACGGCCAATACCGGAGGATTATCCTCATGATAGCGAATGGCAATCCGGCTTCCCGTCGGCACAGTGTAATGCGCCGGCAGTTCACTATCCAGACGTTGCAGCATTGACCAGTCCAGCAAATCGCGCAATGCCTGACCCACATTTACTGCTTTTAACGCGCGTAGAGAGTGCACACCGCTCATGTGCGGCAGCAGCCAGCGCTCCAGCGTCGCCAGAAGAGAATCTTCATCTACCGCAGGCCAGTCGTACTCCGGCAACCAGATTGCCGCACATTGCAAACGCAGCCGAAACTGCTCGGCTTCCGGCGTCCAGTTGAGCACACTGAGTCCTTTATCGCGAATGCCATTCAACATCGCCTGGTGCAACTCCTCTTCCGAGGGTTTGGCCAGCGGCTGTACTTTTACCGTCAATGAGCCAATACACGACCGACGCAACGCCTTTAACGTTCCCTGAGTTTCATCCCATTCGATGGTGTCGGACTGTTGCAGCAGTTCAGGACACGTCTGCATCAACACTTCAATATCCAGCGGCAACGCTAACAAAATACGCGCATCCGGTGACGCGCTGCCCTGCAGTAACAGTGGTACTATCAGCCATTCATGGCGTCCAAGGGCGTCATCGACATCCAGCATAGCTCCCATGCCGTTGGCCAGTTGATAGCGCCCTTCTTGCCCACGTCGACGGGCGATCCGATCGGCAAACGCCTGCGCCAGCAACGAGGGAAGCAGCGCGCTGTCGGGCTGCCCGCTGCGTACGTTAAGCCGTTTCAATAATTGTTGACTGCGCTGCTGCCAGGCGGACTGATTTCGTGAAAACGCAACAGCTAAATCAGTGCTGCCCCCGCGCGGCGGTTCTTCCAGAATTGCTGCCAGTTTTGCCGCCGTTGCGGCTTCATTGTCATTGTTGGCGCTAACCAGCATAGCCGCTAAACGGGGATCATTACCCAATGCCGCCATTTTCTGCCCACGGGCGCTGAGCCTGTCGCCCTCAAGCGCACCCAGCATCTGCAACAGCCGTTTTGCCGCCTGCAGGTTGATAGCGGGCGGCGTATCCAGCCAGTTCAGTTGCTCAGGATCGGTACATCCCCATTGCAGCAGCTCCATCAGTAGTCCGGACAGATCGCTCTGTAATATCTCCGGCTCTCCCTGCGCCGTCGCTCTTTCCGCCTGCTCTTTGGCAAGCAAATGTACGCAGATACCTGGCTCCAGACGACCTGCACGCCCGGCTCGCTGTGTCATCGATGCCTGGCTAATGCGCTGGGTAATCAACCGCGTTAAACCGGTACGCGCGTCATAGCGCGCCACGCGCTCCTGGGCGCAGTCCACCACCAGCCGGATACCTTCAATTGTTAAGCTGGTTTCGGCAATATTGGTCGCCAGCACCACTTTGCGCTTACCTTGCGGCGCGGGCAAAATCGCCAGGCGCTGCTCGGCCAGCGTCAACGCGCCGTACAACGGACATAACACAACATCGCCGCCCACACGCGTTGCCAGTTGTTCCTGCACGCGCAGGATTTCCCCAACGCCCGGTAAAAACAGCAGCAGCGACCCGCTTTCATGGCGCAGTAGCTCCGCCGTGGCTATCGCCACCGCTTCGTCAAAACGCAGATGTGCCGCCAGCGGCTGATACCGTCGCTCGACCGGGAATGTGCGGCCTTCAGAGATAATCATGGGCGCATCGGGCAATAACTGCTGCAAGCGCCCGTTATCGAGCGTTGCGGACATGATCAATAGTTTCAGATCGTCACGCAGACCTTGCTGTACGTCCAGCAGCAAAGCCAGCGCCAGGTCGGCCTGCAGGCTCCGTTCGTGAAATTCATCGAGGATCACTAACCCGACGCCAGTGAGTTCGGGATCGCGCTGGATCATGCGCGTCAGAACGCCTTCCGTCACCACTTCCAGCCGGGTCTGCGACCCCACGCAGCTTTGCGCACGCATCCGGTAACCCACGGTCTCACCGGGCTTTTCGTTCAGCAACTCCGCCAACCGCTGCGCCACGTTGCGTGCCGCCAGACGGCGCGGCTCCAGCAAAATAATCCGCCCCTTGATGCCACCATGTTCAAGCAGTCGCAACGGCAGCCAGGTCGATTTCCCGGCACCGGTCGGCGCGGTCAGCAGCACCTGCGGCGAGGCATCAAGGGCGGTAAGCAGTTCAGGCACTACGGCGGCAACGGGCAACGACGTCACAAATAGCTCCAGAGGGTTAACATTCTTCGCGCTGCATTGTAGCATCGCGTTAATTCATAACCGAGTATCCATCATGTCTGAGCCAAAAAGGCTGTTCTTTGCGATTGAATTGCCAGGCGAGGTTCGGGAGCAGTTAATCCACTGGCGGGCCGCGCAGTTCCCTCCTGAAGCAGGTCGCCCCGTCGCCGCCGATAATCTGCATCTGACGCTGGCCTTTTTAGGCGACGTCAGCGCTGAGAAGCAGCAGGCGCTGTCGCAACTCGCGGGACGCATTCGCCAGCCGGGTTTTACGCTCAAACTCGATGATGCCGGACAATGGCTGCGCTCGCGGGTCGTGTGGCTGGGGATGCGTCAGCCGCCGCGCGGACTGTTACAACTGGCGAATATGCTGCGGGCGCAGGCCGCGCGCAGCGGATGTTATCAAAGCCCGCAGCCGTTTCACCCACATATCACGCTGCTGCGCGATGCCGGACACGCGGTTCCCATCCCCCCACCGGGCTTTGGCTGGTCATTTCCGGTCACGGAGTTCGCACTTTACTCCTCTTCATTCGCACGAGGACGCACGCGTTACACACAGTTGCAACGCTGGACGCTGACTGAATAATTAAAGGGACTGTTGATGCAATTTTCTCCACCTTTACAACCTGCAACGCTCATCCAGCGCTACAAGCGTTTTTTAGCGGATGTGATCACCCCGGATGGCTCAACGTTAACGTTACACTGCCCCAATACCGGCGCGATGACCGGATGTGCAACGCCGGGGGACACAGTCTGGTTTTCGACATCAGAAAATACTAAACGGAAATATCCTCATACCTGGGAATTAACACAAACGCAAAAGGGTGCTTTTATTTGTGTTAACACACTGTGGGCCAACAGATTAACGAAAGAAGCTATTCAGAATGAGCTTATTTCGGAAGTTTCAGGCTACAGTGCCTTGAAAAGTGAAGTAAAATACGGCGCAGAAGGGAGCCGTATCGACTTTTTGTTGCAGGCGGATTCCCGACCTGACTGCTATATTGAAGTGAAATCAGTCACGTTGGCGGAAAATGATCAGGGTTATTTTCCCGATGCCATCACTGAACGAGGTCAGAAGCATCTTCGGGAATTGATGAGCGTAGCGGCAGAAGGCAAGCGGGCGGTGATATTTTTCGCGGTGCTGCATTCAGCCATTACACGGTTTTCACCCGCGCGCCATATCGATGCAAAATATGCGCAATTGTTAGTTGAAGCACAGCTTAAGGGGGTAGAAATTCTGGTTTATAAAGCGGAACTTTCTGCCCATGGCATGACTCTTAAAGAGCCGTTGCCCATTACCTTGTAATGGTGTAAACATTTGGTTAATTAGTATTCTGGGCGCGTGGGCAAATACGCTTTTCCTCACAGGGTTGTCAAGTGTTACGTTTAGATAATTGCTATCCGGAAAAGCATCTGCTATTTATAGCGACCTGATTTTTCCCCCGAACATGGGGATCGATAGTGCGTGTTAAGGAGAAGCAACATGCAAGAAGGGCAAAACCGTAAAACATCGTCCCTGAGTATTCTCGCCATCGCTGGGGTGGAGCCGTACCAGGAGAAACCGGGCGAAGAGTATATGAACGAAGCCCAGCTGTCGCACTTCAGGCGTATTCTTGAGGCATGGCGTAATCAACTTAGGGATGAAGTTGATCGCACCGTATCTCATATGCAAGACGAAGCGGCTAACTTCCCTGATCCGGTGGACCGCGCCGCGCAGGAAGAAGAATTCAGCCTTGAGCTGCGTAACCGTGACCGTGAGCGCAAACTGATCAAAAAGATCGAGAAGACGCTGAAGAAAGTAGAAGACGAAGATTTCGGCTACTGCGAATCGTGCGGCGTAGAAATTGGTATTCGCCGTCTGGAAGCGCGTCCAACAGCCGATCTATGTATCGACTGCAAAACGCTGGCAGAAATCCGCGAAAAACAGATGGCAGGTTAATCCGGTCATTTTTACCACATTTACTACAGGCGGGAGTTTCTCCCGCCTTATTATTTGTCAGTCCGCAAAATGAGCGATTCACACTATATTGGCCGCTTCGCCCCTTCCCCCTCCGGCGAACTGCATTTCGGTTCACTGATTGCCGCCCTCGGCAGTTACCTGCAGGCTCGTGCCCGGCGCGGAATCTGGCGAGTACGCATTGAAGATATTGATCCCCCTCGTGAAGTTCCCGGTGCTGCAGATACGATCCTGCGTCAGCTGGAACATTACGGCCTGCACTGGGATGGCGATATTTTATGGCAATCCCAACGCCACGAAGCCTACCGCGAGGCGCTTACCTGGCTGCATCAGCAAGATCTGAGCTATTACTGCACCTGCACGCGAGCGCGTATTCAAAGCGTCGGCGGTATTTACGACGGTCACTGCCGTGAGTTACGCCTCGGGCCAGAACAGGCGGCCGTCCGTATTAAACAACGCCATCCCGTGATGCAGTTTACTGACCGGCTACGCGGTGTGATTCAGGCTGACCCGCAACTTGCTGGTGAAGATTTTATCATCCACCGCCGCGACGGGCTGTTTGCCTATAATCTCGCCGTGGTAGTTGATGACCATTTTCAGGGCGTAACGGAGATTGTTCGCGGCGCCGATCTCATCGAACCCACGGTGCGACAAATCTCTTTGTATCAGCAGTTTGGCTGGCAAGCGCCTGACTATATTCATCTTCCGCTGGCGCTCAACGAACAAGGCGCTAAACTTTCAAAACAAAATCATGCACCTGCGCTACCGCAAGGCGATCCGCGCCCGGTGATTATTGCCGCGCTACGCTTTCTCGGCCAGCGTGCCGATATCCCGTGGCAGGAGATGCGTGTGGACCAGATCCTGGAGTTTGCCGTTGAGAACTGGCGTCTGACAACAGTGCCAGAATCAGCGATCTTAAATCCGGCATTCTCAAATGCGCCACGCTGAGCTATGATTAGCCGCTATTTTTACACAGCAACACTTGTTCTGATTGAAGTTTGACACTACCGAGGTGCACTATTTTTACCCGAGTCGCTAATTTTTGCCGCAAGGTGCTAAGCCGCGAGGAGCGCGAGGCTGAGCTCGCCGTCACCCGTCCACATATGACGGTAATTCCGCGTGAGCAGCACTCTATCTCCCGCAAAGATATCAGTGAAAATGCCCTGAAGGTAATGTACAGGCTCAATAAGGCCGGATACGAGGCATGGCTGGTTGGCGGTGGTGTACGCGATCTTTTGCTGGGCAAAAAGCCGAAAGATTTTGATGTCACCACTAACGCAACGCCGGATCAGGTGCGCAAACTGTTTCGTAACTGTCGCCTGGTCGGTCGCCGTTTCCGTCTGGCTCATGTCATGTTCGGCCCAGAAATTATCGAAGTGGCGACGTTCCGCGGCCATCATGAAGGCAGCGAAGCCGATCGCACCACGTCGCAACGCGGGCAAAACGGTATGTTGCTGCGCGACAACATCTTCGGCTCCATTGAAGAAGATGCCCAACGTCGCGATTTCACGATAAACAGCCTGTATTACAGCGTGGCCGATTTCACCGTACGTGATTACGTCGGCGGTATGCAGGACCTCGAAGAGGGCATCATTCGCCTGATCGGTAATCCGGAAACGCGCTATCGCGAAGATCCCGTGCGTATGCTGCGCGCCGTGCGCTTTGCCGCCAAGCTCGACATGCGTATCAGCCCGGAAACCGCAGAGCCGATCCCGCGTCTGGCAACGCTGCTGAACGACATTCCTCCCGCACGCCTGTTTGAAGAAGCACTGAAGCTGTTACAGGCGGGCTATGGGTATGAAACCTATAAAAAACTGCGTGAGTACAGCCTGTTCCAGCCGCTGTTCCCAACCATTACACGCTACTTCACCGAAGACGGTGACAGCCCGATGGAACGCATTATCGCTCAGGTACTAAAGAATACCGATAACCGCATTAACAATGATATGCGCGTTAACCCGGCGTTCTTGTTCGCCGCGATGTTCTGGTATCCGTTACTGGAAGCCGCGCAGAAAATTGCGCAAGAAAGCGGTTTGGCTTACTACGACGCTTTCGCGCTGGCAATGAACGACGTGCTGGACGAAGCCTGCCGCTCGCTGGCGATCCCGAAACGTCTGACCTCGCTAACTCGCGATATCTGGCAGTTGCAATTACGTATGTCCCGTCGTCAGGGTAAACGCGCCTGGAAGCTGATGGAACATCCAAAGTTCCGCGCAGCTTACGACCTGTTAGCACTGCGTGCCGAAGTAGAACACAACGCTGAACTGCAACGGCTGGCGAAATGGTGGGGTGAATTCCAGGTTTCAGCGCCGCCGGAACAAAAAGGCATGCTGAACGAACTGGATGAAGAGCCTGACGTACGCCGCCGCCATCGTCGCCCGCGTAAGCGTGCACCGCGTCGCGAAGGTAGCGCGTGACCGTCGTTTATATCGCCATCGGCAGTAATTTAGCTTCTCCCCTGGAGCAGGTGAATGCTGCCGTGCAAGCGATCGGCGAAATCCCTGACAGCCGTATCGTTGCGGTTTCTTCGTTTTATCGTACCCCCCCGTTGGGTCCACAGGATCAGCCCGACTATCTGAACGCCGCCGTAGCGCTGGATACCGCTCTCGCCCCCGAAGCGTTGCTGGATCATACCCAACGAATTGAACTGCAACAGGGCCGGGTGCGCAAAGCTGAACGCTGGGGACCGCGAACACTGGACCTCGATATTATGCTGTTTGGCGACGAAGTGATTAACACCGAACGCCTGACCGTGCCGCACTACGACATGAAAAACCGTGGTTTTATGCTGTGGCCGCTGTTTGAAATTGCGCCCGAACTGCATTTCCCCGATGGACAGCTGCTGGCAGAATGCCTGCGTCAGCTGCCTCCCTGCCCCGCCCTCTGGTAAACCGCCCCTGTATTACCCTTCCAGGAATAAATCAGAAATTTAATGTGCAAAAGGCCCAGACACACCGAATGGGCGTTGTCTTCGTTATGCAGAAAAAAGGGCAACAGAAATCACAATAAAGTTATTTAAAACCATATTAAATAATATCTAACCCTTTTAATTCACATTATGGGAATAATTTAAAATCATTTCACATGATATTTTTTAAATTCAATATTTAAAATATCTAAAACAATAACACTCATCAATATCGGAAATAAATTAAATAAAAACCGTTCAATATACTCGCTATTGCCGATCAATTAACCATAACAATTCATTCAGCAAATCGTCTATATATTACGAAAAAAAACTCAAATCATTACATTATTCCATTTAATCAAAGGCAATCCATAACCAAAACAAATGACATACAAACAATTTCCTTACCGGAGAGATAAAACAACAAAATAAAATAGCCAATAAGAATAAATAAATTATTCTTATACGCGGGGTGAATTTTACAAATCTGCGCAATATCAGGTTTAATGCCCCTGAATTAAAATAACATTTTGTTACAGCTTCAATTCATCTATTACCACTCTATATAAGGATATTCGTTGTGAAGAAAAACATCATCGCGCTGTCGGTCGCGCTCTCTGCCGCACTGCTCTCCTCTTCTGCATTCGCCCTCGACGGCGGCCAGATCGATTTTGCCGGTCTGGTCAGCGACAATACCTGCATCCCACGCGTTAACGGCGGCAGCCAGGATGGCCAGGTTCAGCTGAACACGGCCAAAGTGGCAGATATCCAGGCCGATAGCGGCGTCCAGCTTGGCGCAGTCGGCGTACAGCCTGAATCGTTCTACATCACCGTCGACTGTGGTTCAGCCAACACCAACGCAAATGCCAACCTGAGCATGGCCTCTACGTTCTTCAGCAACAGCAACGGTACGCTGAATAACGATGATTCCATCTCCAGCCCGGCGGCTGGCGTGAACCTGGCGATTCATGAAGTTGACAGCTCCGGCGCGGCGCTGGCTTACAAGCAGGTTAAAATCAACAACACTAGCGACGTCCACAAACAAAAATTTGGTGCTGACGGCGTGGCGAAATTTAACTTCGTGGTTTCTTACGTTAAGCAGTCAACCGCAGTGCAGATCAAGGCGGGCTACGTGAAGTCCAATACCGCATATACTCTGGTTTACGATTAATTAAGCCCTTTCAAGGGGCTATTTTACGCCGTGAAGTAGCTCCTTTTTAAAGTACGGCGATTGATGAACGAAGGGATGGCGAACGCTCAAGCTTTTAAGTTCAACTTCAGCCACATTTCATTTTTTATAATAGTAAAAAATGAAATGTGATTATCAAACTCAATAAAAATAAAACATACTTAAATCAGATAATAGTGAGTAAAAAAACTCACCTCACAAATAAAACAATACAGATACTGTACAAAACACATTATTTACATAAAAAACAGCCTTACATTAAACAAGCATCACACTTAAACAACATAATTAGGCCTAACACAAACATAATATATTAACAAAATAAATAAGAAGCGAAGGAAATATCCATGTGAGTTATTTTTACACAGCGAGGGTATTCTCTATAATTGCGCCGGCTTGACGTAATATTTATTTTTTTAACAAGGATATTTCTAAATGAAATTAAAGTTAATTGCACTGTCTCTCGTTCTGTCTGCAGCCTCCACCTCGGCATTTGCCATTGATGGCGGCCAGGTTGATTTCGCCGGTCTGGTCAGCGATAACACCTGTGTTCCACACGTTAACGGCGGCAGCCAGGACGGTCAGGTTCAGCTGAACACTGCTAAAGTGGGTGATATTCAGGCCGATCTGGGCGTCCAGCTTGGCGCTGTTGGTGTACAGCCAGAGTCGTTCTACATCACCGTAGACTGCGGTTCAACGAATACCAACACCAAAGCTCACCTGAGCATGGCGTCCACCTTCTTCAGCAACAGCAGCGGTACGCTGAATAACGATGACTCCATCAGCAGCCCGGCAGCCGGCGTGAATCTGGCAATCCACCAGGTCGACGGTTCCGGCGCGACGCTGGCCTACAAACAGGTCAAAATCAACGATGCTGCCGATATCCATGATAGCGAATTCGGCGCCGACGGCGTGGCGAAATTCAACTTCGTCGTTTCTTACGTCAAGCAGTCCAGCGCAGTACAGGTTACGTCGGGCTACGTGAAGTCCAACACCGCGTATACCTTGACCTATAACTAATCGTTAATACCTAAGAGGGGGAATAGCGTGCGCTTAAACGCGCAATATTCCCCCTGAATCATCTCCATGGAGGAATCATAATGACCAGGATGCGTCGTTCTCTTTATTTCACTCTTTCTGCCGTTGCTGCCTGTTCAGTCATACCTTCAGCAATGGCAGATATCGTTCTGTCCGGCACGCGCGTTATTTATAAAGAAGCGCAAAAAGATATTTCTATCCGTCTGGAAAATAAAGGTTCCCGCCCTGCATTGGTACAAAGCTGGCTGGACGACGGTAACCAAAATGCCGACCCGAGCACAATCAACGTTCCCTTTAACGCCACGCCGCCGGTTTCCCGTATCGAGCCGGGCCGCGGGCAAACCGTCAAGTTTACCTACACCGGCAGCCGCTCATTGCCCAACGATCGCGAAAGCATCTATTGGTTTAACGTGCTGGAAGTGCCGCCCAAAATGAAAGACGAAGACGTTAAAGAAAAAAACATTCTTCAGTTAGCGTTCCGTACGCGCATCAAGCTGTTTTATCGCCCCAACGGTCTTGACGGCACCGCCGCAGAAGCCCCGCAAAAATTACAGTGGCGGATGCAGCAAAAAGCCGGAAAGCCGGTCGTTCATGTCACCAATCCCACCGGCTATTTCGTTTCCTTTAACAAAGTGGAGGCCATGGTCGGCGGGCGAAAATATACCGTTTCGGCCTCAATGGTCGCCCCCAAAGGCGAATCTGATTTCACTATTTTGGGGTTAACCGGTACGCCAGCCAAAACCAGCATTAGCTATGTCGCAATCAGCGATTTTGGCGGCGCCATTAATGGCAAGGTGGATATTTAACGCTTTTATTTAATACTTCGGATGCGCCAATGAAACAGCGGTCAACACAATTCAGGATAACATTCCTGACTCGTTTTATTGCCTTTACCCTCCTGTCCGGCAGTCTCTCTGCGCGGGCCGAAAATGAAACGCTAGAATTTGACAGCTCGTTTTTAATGGGGCCGGGCGCCAGCCAGGTCGATCTCAGCCGTTATTCCAACGGTAACGCGATCTCCCCCGGCGTCTACGAAGTGAGCGGCTACGTCAATAACGATCTGGTGACCACGCTAAAAGTCGAATTTATTGAAACCGCAAAAGGTAAAACACAGGCCTGTGTAACGCCGAAAATGCTAAGCCAGCTGCATATCCGCATGCCCGATGATCTGCCCGACAATGCGCTGCTGCTAACCCGGGAAGACAGTGCGGACAGCTGCCTTAACCTCGCATTAGCGATCCCTCAGTCTACGCTCAACTTCGACGGCGGCGACCAGCGGCTGGACGTGGGCGTACCGCAAATATGGGTGCAAAAAGGCTTCGCCAGCTATGTTGATCCATCGCTATGGGATGACGGCGTTCCGGCCGCGATGCTGTCTTATAACGTCAGCGCCTGGAAAAGCCAGAACGACTACGGTGACGAAGACAGCGTGTACGCAGGCTTTAACGGCGGCATCAACCTTGGCGCATGGCACTTCCGCGCACAGGGTAACTACTCGTGGCAAAAAGACGGCAGCAGCAATATTGAATACCAGAACCGCTACGTTCAGCGGGATATTGCCGCGCTGCGTTCTCAACTGGTGATCGGTGAAGCCAGCACCAGCGGCGAAAGCTTTGATACCGTCAGCCTGCGCGGCGTACGCCTGTACAGCGAATCGCAGATGCTGCCGCCGCAGCTTGCCAGCTATGCGCCAACGATTCGCGGCGTCGCCAAAAGCAACGCTAAAGTGACCATCACGCAGAACGGCTACAAAATCTACGAAACCACGGTGCCGCCGGGGCCGTTTTCGATCGACGATCTTTCGCCGTCCGGCTACGGCGCGGACCTTGAGGTCACCATTACCGAAGCCGACGGCTCGAAGCACAGCTTTAGCCAGGCCTTCTCGTCGCTGGTGCAAATGATGCACCCCGGCGTCGGCAGCTGGGATATCAGCATCGGCCAGGTCAACGACGACAGCCTGCATGACGAGCCGGGCCTCGCGCAGGGCACCTTCTACTACGGCCTCAACAGCACCTTCACCGGCTTTAGCGGCATTCAGGCCACCGACAACGGCTATTTTGCCGGGCTGCTGGGCGTCGGGATGAACACCCTCGTCGGCGCCCTCTCCTTTGACGTGACGCAATCGCAGGCGGAGATCCCCGATGACAAAACCTACCGTGGTCAAAGCTACCGTATTTCCTGGAACAAGTTCTTCGCCCCGACGGACACATCGCTGAACATTGCCGCCTATCGCTATTCCACCAAAGATTATCTGGGGCTGAGCGACGCGCTGAGCATTATTGACGATGCCGAACACAGCAGCGGCGACAACGCTCGCGGCATGAACGACTACTCGCGAATGAAAAACCAGTTCACCATCAGCCTCAACCAGAGCCTGAAGGATGAGGATATCAACTACGGTTCGCTGTACCTCACCGGCAGCTGGGCCGACTACTGGGTGACCAATGATTCGCGCAGCAGCTTCTCCGCTGGCTACAGCAACAGCATCGGCTGGGCCAGCTACAGCATCAACCTGCAGCGTACCTACGACGAAGACGATAACCGCGACGATTCGGTCTACCTCAGCGTGACCATTCCGCTGGATAAACTGCTGGGCACCGACCGCGACAGCGGCGGCTTCCGTACGCTGAACAGCAGCGTAAGCAGCGATTTCGACGGCAGCAACCAGTTTAATACCAGCGCCAGCGGCTACAGCGCCGACAACCGCTGGAGCTATAGCGTCAGCACCGCGTACAACATGGAAAAAGAGGGCAAAGACCTCTCCACCGTCAGTTCCTACGTCAGCTACGACTCCAGTTACGGCAATATCGCCGCCTCGGCGTCGGCCAGCAACGACAGCTCGCGTCAGTATTCATTAAATACCGACGGCGGCTTTGTGCTGCACAGCGGCGGCTTAACCTTCAGTAATCAGAGCTTTGGCGACAGCGATACGCTGGTGGTGATCGACGCCCCTGGCGCGCAGGGCGCGCGCATCGACTACGGCAACAGCACCGTTGACCGCTTTGGTTACGGTATCGGCAGTTCATTAACCCCGTACCGGGAAAATATCGTCTCGCTTGATGTCAACGAGCTGGATAACGACGTCGAAATGAAGAGCACCAGCGCCACCGTGATCCCCAGACGCGGCGCGGTAGTGGTCAGCAAATTCGAAACCGACCAGGGGAAATCCGCCATTCTCAACCTGGTGCGCAGCGACCGCCAGCCGGTGCCGTTCACCGCCGAAGTGTACGACCTCAGCAACAACCTGCTGGGCACGGTAGGCCAGGGTAGCCAGGCCTTCGTACGCGGCATCGGCGAAAGCGGCGAACTTGAAGTGCGCTGGAGTAAGCAGAATCAAACGCAGCGCTGCCGCGCGCGCTACCAAGTGGCGTCGGGCAACGACAAGCAGATGGGTAAAACCATCGTCCTGGGCGCCGTGCCCTGCCAAATGCAATAAATTGCGAGGATCAAGGATGAGAACTTACCGCGTAATCCGCTCGCTGACGCTCGCCGCCGCGCTGCTGGCGCCGCCGGGCTTCGCCACAACCCAGGGGTTAAGCCTGGATTTCACCGCGGTGATTGAAGAAACCACCTGCCTCATGAGCGTCGTCAGTCTCAATAACGCCTCGGTCAGCGGCAGCGGAACGCAATACGATCTCACTATTCCAAACTTCGGGATTGCCGAGCTGCTCAGCGCCACCGCCAGCACCGAGGCCAGCTTTAAATTGCTGCCGAAGGAGTGCAATAACGAGATCACCTCACTGAAGATGACCGTACAAGGCGTCACGCTGTCAAATACCCTTTTTATGCTGAAAAACACGCTAACCAGCGGCAACGCCGAAAACGTTGGGCTGGGCTTTAAACCGAACGGCAGCGATGAGGGCAGCCGCTTTAAGGTCGACGGCACGCAAAAAATCGACTGGAGCGCCGGCCAGATAGCCAACGGTATGGAGCTGAACGCTTTTTTCCGCCGCGCCAGTACCTCGCTGACCCCAACACCAGGCGACTTTCAGGCCAAGGCGCTCTTTACGTTTACCTATGAATAACCGAGGGCTGCATTGATGCGATATCTGTTACCGCCGTGTACCGCGCTGGTGCTGCTTCTGAACACGGCGCCAGGCTTTGCGGGCTCTAACTCGCTGGAGTTAACGGTTTCCACCACCATTACGCCCTCAACCTGCCTGGCTACCCTGCACGACGACAGCGGCACGGCGAATACGACTGTAGATATGGGCGACGTCTATATTCCTCAGATCGTCAATAAGAGCAAATCGCGCCCCTTTTCGCTGGTGTTCAGCGACTGCATAGGGCTTGCCAAAAAGCAGGCGACCGTCACGCTAACGGCCAAAACCGGCTGCGACGGCGCCTCCGGCGGCGGTAACGGTTTTCGCAACGCGCTGAGCGGCAGCGATGACGCCGCTGGCGTGTCAGCGGAAGTCTGGACGGGGGCCACGCCTGAAGCCAGCGGCAGCAAGCAGCTGCGCTGCGCCAGCCCGGCGCAGCAGTTAATCGATCTCGCCGAAGCCAGCGATACCACCACCGTCGTGTGGCCGCTCAGCGCGCGCATCGTGCTGGCTTCGGGCAGCACGATTGCTGATTTACACACCGGCTCGTTTTCGACCCAGGGCCTGTTTACCATTACCTATGAGTAACGTGCGATGAGCAAACTATTGTGCGGCGCAGCGGCGGTTGGCCTCTTGCTTCTGTCCCCCCAGATCCAGGCCGATACCGACGTCGAAATCAAAGCCAACGTCGTCAACACCACCTGTCAGGTCTCGGTCGACAATAACGGGCTGGTCAGCCTCGGCTCCTGGGGCATCGACTATTTTGCCAGCGGCATCACCGCAGAAGATCTCTATAAAGGCGGCAGCACCTTCTACGTACACGTCAAAGACTGCATGCCGGTTAGCGGTAAAACGCCCTCAACGCTCATCGTCCATTTTTCGCCGCTGTCCGGCAGCTTCGCCGTGGGCTCGACGCAAATTTTCGCCAACGACGAAGCCGACGGTGCCAAAAACGTGGGAGTGGTCATTTTCTCGGTTAACGACGCCAACAACGTTTACAACGTGATGAATACCGACGGGACGCCGCGCAGCCGCTATGACGTTACCGCCGCCAACTACGCCGACAGCCGCTATTCGTTTTACGCCCGAATGCAGAAAATACAGTCTGGCCAATCCATCGTCAGCGGCCCGGTAAAGTCCAGCGTGCTGGTGTCGGTGTATTACGAATAGTGGGTTTTCTGATTTTAAAAAAGGTTAGAACAATGAAATGGATATCAACCAGCCAATACGATCAACGCCAGAACAGATTCTGGCAAACCACACGTCAAATGACGATATCAATACTGCTCGCAACATTGGCGTTTATTTCAGGCGAGGCTTATGCCATACAGACTTTTACCCTGGGGAATTATGTTCCCCCCTCGGACCTTAGCGGGCCATCAGGCAATGGCAACAAAGTACTCACCTACCCTGGCGGCCGTACCGTCTATTTCAGCCAGACACCAGAACTGGCACCCGCAAACGTCATCATCAACTGGAACGGATCTCACGGTTCCTCAAGTTCAGAGACTGATAGTCTTTTTTGTACCCAGTCAGATCAAGGCTCGGGGAATGGATCACTATCTGTAGAATCAGGACTCATTACAGCGGGGAGCTATGGCGGTGTTGCAATATTTAAAACCAATATTACAGGCCTCTATTTTTCACTCGCCTTACGTTCTTTTAGTTCATATGCACTTATTGTAACGGCACCAACGCTGCAAATCCGGGATGGTGTTATGAAAAATGTTATTTCAGTACAAGATAATGGCCACCTTTGCAGCCAAACTAACGAAACTGGCGATATCAACTACAAATCGATGGGCACTTTAGGGTTTTACGCGGCCATTACGTTTTACACCGACCAAACCTATACACCCGGAACTTCAACAATCAGCTTACTCAAAAGCGGTGATTACCACGTGCGCATTTGGAATGAAAACCCTGGCGCAGGAATTACCGGCTATTACCAGAATGTGACCTTCGATATCAGCGCCGTGACCGTCGCCGAGCCTACCTGCACCACCCAACCGGTCGCCAGCGGCAACAGCGTGAGCGGCTCGACCGTCAACCTGGGTAGCTACAGCCCGAACGATATCATCAACGGGGCAACCGCCGTGCCGTTTGCCATCAACCTGGGAGGCTGTAAGGGGCTGCGCAATATTAACGTCACGCTCGCATCCACCAACGTCGCAACCGATGCTACCCTGCTCGGCAATATTCTCACCCTTAACCACGCCACCGGCGTCGGGCTGGAAATTCGCGGCGCGGCCAATAACTACAGCACAGAAACGCTAATCATTCCGAACGAGAGCACCTCGGTATATAACGACCAGCGCGACACCGCGAGCGATGACAATATTTACGGCTCCAGTGAAAACGGCAAGGTGCAAACCCATACCCTGAATTTCCTCGCCACGCTTAAGCGCGACAGCAATCAGAAAATCGGCTCCGGTAACTTTAAGGCCAACGGCATCTTTACGCTGGATTACCCCTGAGCACTGCCCCGGCGGCCTGCCGCCGGGAGGATATTGAACGCGGTGTCGCCCCGAACGCCGGCATTACAAAAATACACAGGTTACATATTTAGCGACAAAGTGCTCGAACGCCGCGGACCTTGTTGTGTCATGATAAGAAAAATCTCAAGCCCACTACTGAGGGAAGAGAAAGCTATTACGGACAATAGCGTTATCGTGGACAAGCAAGGATATAACGATGGGAAGGAGCCCTAACGTACCGTTTTACCGCCGCCTGATGGCCGTTTTACGCACGGCACTCATAATACTGCTGTTCTCTGCCAGCGCGCAGGCCGCGACGCAAACGTTCGTGCTGGGCGGCACCACCTACGCTTCGGACGGCGGGCCGGTTGGCGACGGTACGAACACTCTTACTTACCCCAGCGGGCGAACCGTCTACTTCAGCCGCAGCGACACGCTGGCCCCCGCCAACGTCACCATAAACTGGAACGGCTCACACGGCTCGTCCAGCGGCAAAGACCGCCTGTACTGTACCTCGACGGGCGCGGCCACCAGCAACCACTTATCCGTCGAGTCCGGGCTGGTGCCCGCTGGTCGCTATGGCGGCGCAGCGTTATTTAAAACCAATATTACCGGCCTCTACTTCTCGCTCACGTTGCGATCGTTCAGCTCATACACCCTCAGCGTGACCGCCTCAACGCTGCCCGTCGTGGACGGAATCATGCACAACGTGATTACGGTCAAAGATAACGGCCATGTTTGTTCCGACACCAGCGGCAGCGGTATGCAATACAACAGTCTGGGCGGGCTCGGGTTCTACGCGGCCATCACCTTCTATACCGACCAAACCTATACGCCAGTCAGTTCGAAGATTAGCCTGCTAAAAAATGGCGACTATCACGTACGCATCTGGAACGAAAACCCCGGCAGCGGTATCAAAAGTTATTATCAAAACGTCACAATTGATGTCAGCGCCGTTAGCGTCAGCGAGCCGACCTGCACCACGCAGCCGGTTGCCAGCGGCAGCAGCGTCAACGGCACCACTGTAAACCTGGGCAGCTACAGCCCAAACCAGATTATTCGCGGCGCCGCCGCGGTGCCGTTTGCCATTAATCTCGCCGGCTGCCGCGGCCTGCGCAATATTAACGTCACGCTGACCACCACTACGCTCGCCAGCAACCGCACGATGCTCGGCAACATCCTGACCATGAACCAGGCCACCGGCGTCGGCGTGGAGATCAGCGGCGTCGCCAACGGCTATAGCCCGCAGATGGTACTGCTGCCTAACGACACCACCTCAGTCTATAGCGAGCAGCGCGATACGTCGGGCGACGACAATATCTACGGCACCAGCGAAAACGGGAAAAACCAGTCGCTGACGCTCAACTTTCTGGCCACGCTCAAACGCGACGGCAATCAGAAAATTGGCTCAGGCAACTTCAAAGCCAACGGTATTTTTACGCTCGACTATCCCTGATGACGCCCGAAAGCGCCATCAGGATGGATATGCCCACAAAGGGCTAACGTTCCGTCCTCTCTTCCCCTACAATGCGCGCATTGCATTCATACAATTTATGACCAACAGGGGTTATGATGAAACCAACCACCATCGCCTTGCTGCAGAAATGCAAACAGGAAAAGAAACGCTTCGCCACCATCACCGCCTACGACTACAGTTTTGCCAAACTGTTCGCTGACGAAGGCATTAACGTGATGCTGGTTGGCGACTCCCTGGGGATGACCGTTCAGGGTCATGATTCCACCCTGCCTGTGACCGTTGAAGATATCGCTTACCACACCCGCGCCGTCCGTCGCGGCGCGCCGAACTGCCTGCTGCTGTCTGACCTGCCGTTTATGGCTTACGCCACGCCGGAGCAAACCTTCGAAAATGCCGCTACGGTCATGCGTGCCGGCGCCAATATGATCAAAATTGAAGGCGGCGCATGGCTTGCTGATACCGTCAAAATGCTGGCCGAGCGCGCGGTGCCGGTCTGTGGCCATCTGGGACTAACGCCGCAGTCGGTGAATGTGTTTGGCGGCTATAAAATTCAGGGTCGTGGCGATGCCGGAGACGTTCTGCTGGCAGATGCGCTGGCGCTGGAAGCCGCAGGCGCACAGCTCCTGGTACTCGAATGCGTACCGGTTGAGCTGGCGAAACGCGTCACCGAGGCACTGTCAATTCCGGTGATTGGTATTGGCGCAGGTAACGTCACCGATGGTCAGATTCTGGTGATGCACGATGCGTTCGGCATTACCGGTGGCCACATTCCAAAATTCGCCAAAAATTTCCTCGCCGAAGCGGGCGACATGCGCGCCGCAGTACGGCAGTATATTACCGAGGTTGAATCCGGCGTCTATCCGGGTGAAGAACACAGTTTCCATTAAGGAGTCAACGTGTTAATTATTGAAACTCTGCCGCTGCTGCGCCAGCACATTCGTCGTCTGCGCCAGGAAGGCAAACGCGTCGCGCTGGTCCCTACCATGGGCAACCTGCACGACGGTCATATGAAGCTGGTTGATGAAGCAAAGGCTCAGGCTGATGTGGTGATCGTCAGTATTTTCGTTAACCCAATGCAGTTTGATCGAGTGGAAGACCTGGTGCGCTACCCACGTACGCTGCAGGAAGATTGCGAAAAACTGAACAAGCGTAAAGTTGATATTGTCTTTGCACCGTCAGAGAAAGAAATCTATCCGCAAGGTACGGAAGGTCATACCTATGTTGATGTTCCGGGACTGTCTACCATGCTGGAAGGCGCCAGCCGTCCGGGTCACTTTCGTGGTGTTTCCACTATCGTCAGCAAGCTGTTTAACCTGATCCAGCCAGATATCGCCTGCTTTGGCGAGAAGGATTTCCAGCAACTGGCGCTGATCCGCAAAATGGTAGCGGATATGGGGTATGACATTGAGATCGTCGGCGTACCGATTATTCGCGCCAAAGACGGCTTAGCCCTAAGCTCGCGTAATGGTTATCTGACCACAGAGCAGCGTAAAGTTGCCCCGGGCTTGTACAAAGTAATGAGCCATATCAGCGAAAAATTGCAGGCAGGGGAACGCGATCTGGAAGAGATTATCGCCATTGCTGAACACGAGCTGAATGAAAAAGGCTTTCGCGCCGACGATATTCAGATCCGCGACGCCGACACGCTGCTCGAGCTGACAGAAACCAGTAAACGCGCAGTGATTCTGGTCGCCGCCTGGCTGGGTCAGGCACGTCTGATCGATAATCAAAGCGTTACATTAGCCCAGTAGACAGGGGTTAAAAATCAGGCAATACTGCCTGAAAATTCTCAAAGCAGGTCAGTAGCGCCTGCTTAGCCAAGATAAACGACAGGGTAAAGAAGTTATGATTCGCACCATGCTGCAAGGCAAGCTCCACCGTGTAAAAGTCACGCAGGCGGACCTGCACTATGAAGGCTCCTGTGCCATCGACCAGGATTTCCTTGATGCCTCCGGTATTCTGGAAAACGAAGCGATTGATATCTGGAACGTGACCAACGGAAAACGTTTCTCAACCTACGCAATTGCGGCTGAACGCGGCTCCAGAATCATCTCGGTGAACGGTGCTGCAGCGCATTGTGCAGAGGTTGGCGACATTGTGATTATCGCCAGCTTCGTCACCATGTCTGATGAAGAAGCCCGCACCTGGCGTCCGAAAGTGGCCTACTTTGAAGGCGACAATGAAATGAAACGCACCGCGAAAGCCATTCCGGTACAGGTTGCCTGACGACCCTTACCCCTGCGGCTGATTGACTATCAGCCGCGACATCGTCTCCAGCGAATCCGTCCTTAAAATATAAAGCCTTTTCAATAAGAACGGATTATCTCCCGGCTTAACCTTCCCCCTCACCGTAGTGACCGCCATGTGAAATCCCGCGTCACCCGCCGCTTTTACCGCCGTGGCGTTATAACCGCCAAACGGGTAAGACAAATACAGAACGTGAGGATTGAACTGGGACAGCGCCCGGCGCGAGCGAGCGAAATCGAACAAAATATTGTGATAGCTGCGACTCAGCAGGATCGGTCGGCGATTCGCGTCAACCCGATGTAAAAAATGGGTATGCGACTGGAAGTCGAACACGTCCCGGATCTCGTTCAGTTCAGAGAGGCTCATAAACTGCAGCGATTTCGGATCCCATTTCTGCGGGTGGCGTTTGATGCGTGATGAGATGATAAACGCCGTGGCCTTCATACCATGTTGTTTCAGAATCGGGTAAGCATAACGACTTACCGACTTCAGCCCATCATCAAAGGTCAGCACCACCGCTCGGGCCGGGAGATTCATGCTATTGCGGATATAGCCTTCCAGTTGGTACATCGTCAACGTGGTGTAGCCGCGATCCTGGAGCCAGGCCATCTGGTTGCTGAAAGCGCGTACGGAGGTGGTGGTGGAAGTATGGCGAAAGCGGGTATTCTCTTCATCGCGCAAAATATGATGATAGGTTAACACCGGGATGCCGTTGTCTTCCTGCGCATCCAGCGCGCTAACATAGGCCAGTCGGCCACCAATGCGGATCTGGTACCAGGTCTGGTTGAGTCGGTCTTTAAGCTTGCTGATGACCGGATAACGCAGATTATCCGCCAGCACGCCAAACGGGGCGCTACCGACATCCGGAGCGTTATAAACTGGCGTATCTTTCCAGGTTACCAGGCTTTGGTTGCTGAGCGGTTTATTGAGATCGCCCAGACCATCATCGACTTTCTGCCGCCCCTGAACGGGCTCCAGATGCCCCTTATCAATAAACCCGGTGCCAAAGCCGAAGGTAAATTCGTAATAGTCTGCGGCAATTGGCTCAACGGCGAGGATCTGCCCGGCGCGAATATTCCCTACCGTCACCATTTTATTGCCAATCTGCGCCCATACGGCGGCGGCTTCGGTGGTTTGCATATAACGAGCAGGCAAAGCCGCAGCGACGCTGCCAGAAAACAGGAGCAACAGAACAAACAGAACGCGCATAACCATATGAGATAACCGAGGCGAGTAACCTCGGCTATTGTAGCAAAAGCATAATCAATACCAATGATTAATACTCATACAAATCATGCTTCAACACGAAGGGGGGATTTTTTTGTTGTTGATGCCAGAGGCTGGATACTTCGGGGCCTCCAAGTGCGACGATGCAATCCCGAAACGCAGAACTACTCAGCGATTCCCGTGACGAAATCATTCGCTCAAGCAATGGATAGCTGATACCTGAAATCACTTCACACTGGGGATGTTTATGACTCATTAGCGACGCTACACGGTAAGGCGCAGCCCCAGCCATATCCGTCAGGAATACCACACCCTCACCTGAATCTGTAGCATGCAGAGCATGGCACATCATGCGGCTTAGCATATTCGAGCTGAGTCCACGCCAGAAACTTACAGCCTGACATTGGGCCAACGGGCCGTACTTTTTCTCCAGACGATGCAGCATATCCTGTGCCTTATCGTCATGACAGGTAATTACCCAACCTAACATTGCCTACCTCCTTAGCAGGCAAGTAGTTTATCAGTGTGATAAATCCGTAATGGTGACAAGCATCAAAAGTCTTCCTCTCCCAGGCAAGGAGAGGAAGAAAGAATTAGCTGCGCAGGCCGCGTCCGCGCTGAATCAGGTACCAGCACAGCAAATAAAACGCAGCGATAAACACCACCAGCACACCAAACGTGGTGACCAGCGGAACATCATGAATCCCCAGGAAGCCGTAGCGGAAACCGCTAATCATGTAGACAATCGGGTTCAGATGCGACAGCCCCTGCCAGAACGGTGGCAGCAGCGTTAGCGAATAGAACACGCCACCCAGATAGGTCAGTGGTGTCAGTACGAAGGTTGGGATCAGGCTGATATCGTCAAAGGTTTTAGCAAAGACTGCGTTAAGCAAACCGGCCAGCGAGAACAGTACCGCCGTTAACATCAGCGTAAGCGCCACAAAGACCCAGGAATGCACCTGGAAAGGCACGAAGAACAGTGAAATAGCCGTTACCAGAATGCCTACGCACAAGCCACGTGCCACACCGCCGCCGACGAAACCGGCGATGATCACGTGCGTTGGTACCGGGGCGACCAGCAGCTCTTCAATATTGCGTTGAAACTTGGCGCTGAAGAATGACGATGCCACGTTCGCGTACGAGTTGGTGATCACCGCCATCATAATCAGCCCTGGCACGATAAACTGCATGTAGCTAAAACCATGCATTTCGCCGATACGCGAGCCGATTAGGTTACCAAAGATAATAAAATAGAGCGTCATGGTGATGACGGGGGGAACCAGAGTCTGAACCCAGATACGCATAAAGCGGTGGATCTCTTTCGCCCAGATGCTTTTCAGCGCCACCCAATAAAGCTGCATCATGCGCGATCTCCTTGTTTTTCATGAACCAGAGAAACAAACAGTTCTTCCAGTCGGTTCGCTTTGTTACGCATACTCAATACCTGAATGCCCTGCGCGCTCAGCTGAGAGAAGACGCTGTTAACCCCCTGTTCACGCAGCACCTCCACTTCCAGCGTGGAAGTGTCGACCAGCCGGTACTGATAACCGTCCAGTTTCGGCAGCGGGCTTTTCGGCGCCAGATCGAGGATAAAGGTCTCGGATTTCAGCTTGGAGAGCAGCCCCTTCATCGAGGTGTTTTCCACCAACTCGCCGTGCTGAATAATGCCGATATTGCGACACAGCATTTCTGCTTCTTCGAGGTAGTGAGTGGTCAGAATAATGGTGGTGCCTTTGTCGTTTAAATCCTTTAAAAAGCCCCACATTGAACGACGCAGTTCAATGTCGACACCCGCCGTTGGTTCATCCAGGATGAGTAATTTTGGTTCGTGCATCAGAGCACGAGCAATCATCAGACGGCGTTTCATCCCGCCGGAAAGCATGCGCGCACGCTCGTTACGTTTTTCCCATAAATCGAGCTGCTTTAAATATAATTCGCTGCGTTTGACCGCCTCTTTATGCTCAACGCCGTAGTAACCCGCCTGGTTGACCACGATCTGCTGCACGGTTTCAAACGGGTTAAAGTTAAATTCCTGCGGTACCAGACCAAGCTGGCGTTTCGCGTTAACCGTATCTTTTTCGAGATCGTATCCGAAGACGCTCACCCGCCCGGAGGTTTTGTTCACTAGCGAGCTGATTATTCCAATGGTGGTGGACTTTCCTGCGCCATTCGGTCCCAAAAGCGCATAAAAATCACCCGCTTCGACTTGCAAATCTATCCCGCGTAACGCTTGAACGCCACCAGGATAGGTTTTTTTAAGTTGTTGAAGTTCCAGAGCAATGGTCATGTTTTTTTACTTACCTTACGTTCTGACATTTTATATATAGTTTAATTAATGCTGGAGTTACCCTATATTAGCCCATCGAATTTATCTGGCTTCGGGTCGTACAACTCCATGAAAGACATAGATACACTCATCAGCAACAATGCACTATGGTCAAAGATGCTGGTAGAAGAGGATCCCGGATTTTTTGAAACGCTGACGCATGCGCAGAATCCGCGTTTTCTATGGATTGGATGTTCCGATAGCCGCGTTCCCGCTGAACGATTAACCGGTCTTGAACCGGGCGAATTATTTGTTCACCGCAATGTTGCCAATCTGGTTATTCACACCGACCTGAACTGTCTCTCAGTCGTTCAGTATGCGGTGGATGTGCTGGAAGTGGAACATATTATTATATGCGGCCACTACGGATGCGGCGGCGTCCAGGCGGCGATTGAAAATAAAGAACAAGGGCTGATTGATAACTGGTTACTGCACATCCGCGATATCTGGTTCAAACACAGCTCACTGCTGGGCGAAATGCCGCAGGAACGTCGCATGGACACCCTATGCGAACTAAATGTCATGGAGCAGGTCTACAACCTAGGCCACTCAACCATTATGCGTTCAGCCTGGAAGCGCGGTCAGAAAGTTACTATTCACGGCTGGGCTTACGGTATTCATGACGGTCTATTACGCGATCTCGACGTCACCGCCACCAGCCGCGAAACGCTGGAGCAGCGCTATCGCCAGGGGTTGTCTAACCTGAGTCAGAAGCACAGCAACCATAAATAATGTGACATTGCCGGGAGGCGGAGACGCCTTACCCGGCCTACAAACCTACGCCGTAGGTCTGATAAGCGAAGCGCCATCAGGCGCTCCCGCCAATTACTCGTCCAGCAGCACCACTTTGCCAACATACGGCAGATGGCGATAACGCTGGGCATAGTCAATGCCGTAACCGACCACAAACTCATCTGGAATAGAGAATCCGATAAATTCGACCGGAACATTCACTTCACGACGAGAAGGTTTGTCCAGCAGCGTGCAGATAGCCAGGGATTTCGGCTCGCGCAGGCTCAGAATTTCACGCACCTTGGACAGCGTATTGCCGGAGTCGATGATGTCTTCGACAATCAGCACGTCTTTGCCACGAATGTCTTCATCCAGGTCTTTCAGGATTTTAACATCACGCGTAGTAGACATTCCGCTGCCATAGCTGGATGCCGTCATGAAATCGACTTCGTGGGAGACATGCACTTCACGGCACAGATCCGCCATAAACATAAATGAGCCACGTAACAGACCAACCAGCACCATATCGCTGCCGCTGTCTTTGTAACGTTCATTAATCTGGCGCCCCAGTTCAGCAATACGCGCTTTGATCTCCGCTTCCGGGATCATCACTTCAACAGTATGTTTCATAAACCCTATAACTCACTGATTTTTATCAGTTGACACATCATGCAGATCGAAAGAAAGCGCTTACGTTGATACACCGACTGACAGACGGCGACCCGCTCTAACCACAAAACTTGCGACAGCATACAAACAATTCAGTTGATGAAGTATACCAGTAAAGAGAGCGGGTTCCTCTGATAGTTCACAGGAGAACCCGTTTGCGTCGTTTTTTGTATGCTTATTAAGCAAAACCTGGTTCGCACGACAGCATGTGGCTAAAACGTTTCCCAATGCGGGTCTTGTGTCGTACTCCCCGCAGAGGTTGCTTGCGGAGCATCCTTAGGCGGTTTCCGATGCTCACTGTTGGAGGTATCGCGTGTGATGCGAAATGCTGCCACGGCCAGGCGTAACTGTTCAGCTTGTTGTTCCAACGAAGCAGCGGCGGCGGCAGACTCTTCTACCAGCGCGGCGTTTTGTTGTGTGACACTGTCCATCTGCGAGACCGCGAGACTCACCTGCTCAATCCCCCGGCTCTGTTCCTCTGAGGCTGAGGCGATTTCCCCCATGATGTCCGTCACGCGGGTGACCGCAGCGACAATCTCTTTCATCGTTTTACCCGCGTCCGACACCTGCTGAGATCCCATCCCCACGCTGTGAGTTGAGTTATCAATCAACGCTTTGATCTCTTTGGCTGCCTGAGCGCTACGGCTTGCCAGAGTACGGACTTCACCCGCTACAACAGCAAATCCTCGTCCCTGCTCTCCTGCTCTGGCTGCCTCAACCGCCGCGTTGAGCGCCAGGATATTGGTCTGGAAAGCAATACTGTCGATGACGCTGGTGATCTGCGCAATTTGCTGTGAACTACCGGCAATTTCACTCATCGTGTGCACGACAGTATCAACAACCCGTCCACCACGCGCGGCAGTATCAGACGCATTCTTAGCCAGTTGAGTCGCCTGTTTCGCATTGTCCGTATTTTGCTTCACGGTTGCAGTAAGCTGTTCCATGCTGGCGGCAGTCTCTTCAAGTGAAGCAGCCTGCTGCTCGGTACGCGAAGACAGATCGTTGTTACCTGACGAGATTTCCGCTGCACCGCTATGAATCGTTTCTGAGCTGTTACGCACCGACGTGACTGTCGAAATCAGCGACTGTCGCATTTCATCTAACCCCGTCGCCAAACGCCCCATTTCATTACGTCCCTGGACGTCGAGTTGATGGGTCAAATCACCGCGGGTAATAATGCGGATATGCTCCATAATCTGCGCCAGGGGTTTAAGCAGCATATGCTGCAACCCACTCCAGATCATGCCCAAAACGATGAGCACAGCGACGACAATCGCCCCTAATGTCCATTGCATGCGGGTAAAGCTGTGCTGATTCTCCGCCGCCGCGTGCTGAAGCAATGCGTTATTTTCGTTACGCCACTGGTCATAGCTGGCTTCCATTTCATCTTGCGCCTTCTGAGCATCAAGATCGCCATAGGCCTGATAGTTATTTGCGCGCAGATACTCTATCGATAACGCCATCACGTCGTGCATCTGCCGATACTGTTTTTCCATTTCAGATGCAATTTGCGGATTCTGCCCCGACACCTGCGGCAATGACTGATAATGCGCGAAGTATCCCTCAGCCTTCTTCATCGACTCACTCGCCGTTTTTAGCAAAGTATCAATTGCCGCCAGTGAGGCCGGATCGCGTTGGTTCTTTAAGAAACGAATTGCTACGCGGGTTACCGTTACCCGGGTTTTAATCAGCGTATTGACGCTATCACTCAGATTTTCCTGTTGGGCATTCAGGGTGCCTGAGTTCTGGAAATTATGGCGATCATTGTTTACTGCAGAATAAAAAAAACTTCCTGTCACGGCCTGTAGCAAACAGAAAATGGCGAGAACCAGAAGAATGCCGGTAATAACGCGCACATTTTTAATCATAGTATTTCATCCATTGAACTCACATTGGGTACCCAATGATTATCGGCTCTAAAGGCGATTACTTTATGTGCAATAGCAGAATTTGCAGGAGGTGGGAGTCGCGCGATGAAACACTGTAAAGAGACTGTGTCTCATCCGGCTTACGAGAGATTTCTGCAGGCCGGATAAGCACAGCGCGATTTGTTTAGACGGTGAAGCCGAGCATCATCCCGGTATCTTCATGCTCTAACAGATGGCAGTGCGCCATATAGGCATGCTCCTTTGGCGCGTCATGGTCAAACTTAACCAATACCTCGCTCACGCCGCCTTCTACCCGCACCGTGTCCTTCCATCCCGCACGGTGTGCGGCAGGCGCTTTGCCATTCTCAGACAGAATGCGGAACTGCGTGCCATGAATGTGGAACGGATGCAGCATCATGTCGCCCTGACCGGAAATCACCCAGCGTTCATGCTGCCCTTTTGCCGCGGCAAACATCGGTTTATTCATATCAAACGCCTGACCATTAATCCGGTTGGCATTATGGAAATCAAACGATCTGCCATGCTGCATATTCCCCATCTCACCGTGGTTCATATTGCCATGATTCATATTGCCGTGGTCCATATTGTCATTATTCATATGGCCCATCATCTTTCCATGATCCATACCCGCCATGGCCTGACCGCCGAATTTCTTCATCAGCATTTGCATGCCCATCATATCGAGCATCGGATCCATCGACAGCTGCAGCTTGCGCACCGTCAGACCTTCCAGTGACGGCAGCGATGGCATGGATGTCAGCGTATCCGGCAGCGTGCCGGAAGCGGTAATCAGCAGCGGCTGAACGCGCATCACCGGGTGCGGCTTATCAAATGGCGCAATTGCCATCCCCATCTGGCTGACCGGCAGAGTGACCAGATCAAAAGCTTTGCCGTCACTGACATCCACCAGCACTTCAAAGCGCTCGCCCATCAGCATAGGAAGCTCGGTCACTTTTACCGGTTCCGCCAACAGTCCACCGTCGCTGGCAATGACGTACAAAGGACGATTGTCGCTGGCCGCAATGTTCAGCGAGCGCGCGTTACAACCATTCAACAGACGCAGGCGCAGCCAGCCGCGCGGTGCGGCATGCTGAGGATAAATCGCCCCGTTGGTAAGCAGCGTATCGCCAAACCAGCCGACTGCGGCGGTCATGATGTCCAGTTGATAATCAACCTGCCCATCAGCAGAGAACTGTTTGTCCTGAATAATTACCGGCACATCATCAATTCCCCACTGCTTAGGCAGCATCAGCTTGCGAATCTCTTCGTCTTCAATCAGCACCAGTCCGGCCAGCCCCATCGCTACCTGATGACCGGTCTTTCCATGCTGATGAGGGTGGAACCAGCAGGTTGCCGCGCGCTGATCCGGCGTGAAGGTCACTGAACGTTTCCCGCCCGCCGGGATTATGCCTTGCGGCCCACCGTCGACTTCACCAGGGATTTCCAGCCCGTGCCAGTGCAACGTCGTCTCTTCGGCAAGCTGGTTATGGATATCCACGGTCACCGATTGCCCTTTGTTCAGCTTGACCGCAGGTCCAAGTAAATTGCCGTTATATCCCCAGGTCGTCGCTGTTTTACCAGCAAAACTCGACTGTCCGGCTTGCACCACCAACTGCATGCGATTAGATGCATCCGCGGTTAGCAGATCAGGAATGGGCAATACAGGGCGGTCTGCGGCAAATACGCTCCGGCTCCACAGAGGTAACGCTGACGCTACGCCCAGCGCCACGGAGTACTTTAAAAAGTCACGACGTTGCATAATCACTTCCTTATATTCAGCAGCTTAAGCAGGCTATCTTTTAAGCATAAGCCTTCCCCTTACGGGAAGGTCAAGTGAACGGCTAATAATAAAGGTCGTCGCTTCGCTCGCAGTATGCTAACGTTTAAATTCCGTGATGCAGTGGTAGAAGCAATGAAGACGTTTTTCAGAACAGTTTTGTTCGGCAGCCTGATGGCCGTATGCGCAAACAGCTACGCGCTCAGCGAGTCCGAAGCCGAAGATATGGCCGATTTAACGGCAGTTTTTGTTTTTCTGAAAAATGACTGTGGATACCAGAATTTGCCTAATGGGCAGATCCGTCGCGCACTGGTCTTTTTTGCCCAGCAAAACCAGTGGGACCTGAGTAATTACGACACCTTCAATATGAAAGCGCTGGGTGAAGACAGCTACCGCGATCTCAGCGGTATCGGCATCCCCACGGCAAAGAAATGCAAAGCACTGGCGCGTGATTCTCTGAGCCTGTTGGCCTACGTTAAATAATCTCCGGCGCAATCAGTATTGAGAGAGCCGTTACTCTGGCTGTACCAGCGTCAGGGCAACGGATTGCGCTTTTAATTCAGTCTGCGCGTTTGGCGGTAGATTCACATCGGTAACAACATCGGTAAAGCAACTAAGCGGCGCGACGTTAAATAACGAATGTGCACCGTACTTACTGCTATCCGCCAGTAATACCTTCCGTTGGGCATTCGCAATAATTTCCTGCTTTAATCCCGCTTTGTCTTCCGTTGGCGTGGTTACACCCTTTTCCATACTCCAGGTGTTACAACTCATAAAAGCGATATCTGGATAGACACTACGCAACATTTTCCGGCCAAACTCACCAATACAGGACTGGCTGCTGTCATCGATGCGCCCACCGACAATCGTCACCTCTATCTGACGGAATTCTGACAAAAACAGGGCAATGTGCAGATCAACGGTAATTACTCGCAGCGGCAAATGCGTCAGACATTTTGCCAGCTCCAGCATTGTGGTACCGGCATCAAGCACCACGGCATCGCCCGCACGCACCATTGAGGCGGCAAAACGCGCAATCGCCCGTTTCTCAGCAGGCGATCGCAGTTGCTTTTCGTTCGTGGTCGGCTGCGCCGCTTCAAAGCGCCGTAACGCAACACCGCCGTGGCTGCGGCTGATCACGCCCTGTTCATCCAGCTTGATGAGATCGCGCCTGATCGTTGCTGGAGAGGCGTCAACCGCGTCAACCAACTGTTCCACGGTAACCAGCGTATGATTTTTCAAATACGCCACAATCTTATCCAGACGATGTTGCCCTTTCATAACAGTAAATTACGCCAGTTGCATTGCCAGTTTGATCGATACGGCCATGCTCTCAGATTTTGCTTTTCCCGTCCAGGCGATATCAAATGCCGTACCGTGATCGGCAGAGGTACGAATAAACGGCAAACCTGCTGTGATATTTACACCGTCATAGAAACCAAGCAATTTCAGCGGGATATGCCCCTGATCGTGGTACATCGCCACCACCATGTCATACTGACCTTCATAAGCCTGTAAAAACACGGTATCCGGCGGGCACGGACCGTAAACATCCATCCCTTTCGCTTTCATATTCTCAATCGCGGGTCCGACAATACGAATTTCCTCATCGCCAAACAAACCATTCTCTCCGGCATGTGGATTCACCCCCGCAACGGCAATACGCGGATGTGCAAAGCCTACGCGCTTCAGGAAGGTATTCGCGATACCAATCACCGTTTCGACACGTTGCCCATTGAGCGTATCAAGGAATTTGCGCAGTGCGATATGCGTCGAAACATGGATAACTTTCAGCTTATCGGTGTACAGCACCATCGCGTAGTCACGGCTTTCGGTCAGCGTTGCCAGCAGCTCGGTATGTCCCGGATAATTGTGTCCGCCGAGATGCAGCGCCTCTTTGTTCAACGGCGCGGTCGCGATGGCATGCACATCCCCCTTCATCGCCAGTTCAGTCGCCCGTTTCACACAGCGATAGGCCAGATCGCCCGCCTGGGCCTGTACTTTTCCGGGAACAAGTTCTTCGGGTTGTGCCAACGGCTCATCAATCACATGAATCGTATCTGGCGTAAATCGGGCATCAGCAACCTGTTCGATTGCGCGAAATGTTACTCCGTCAGCCAGCCCCTGAGCCTGCAATCGCTGCAGCGTTTTCAGGCACCCGACCACCACCAGCGGTGCACCATTAAGTTCATCTTCGCGTAGCGCTTTAACAATAATTTCCGGACCAATCCCCGCCGGATCTCCCATCGTAATCGCAATTGTTTTAGTTACCACGGTACATCTCCTCAATAAAATACAGCGCATCGCAAAGGGTCGTATCAGAACCGAATCCACCCGCTTTGGTAATTACCGGCAAGTCGTCAATCTCGCTATTCACAAACGTTCCGCACGGAATACAGGGGGCAACCTCACTGTGGATGCGATACCCTTCAGCACCCAACGCACTGGCGACCGCCGTGGCAATATCGCCTCCGGTCAGGAACAAACCGCCGATACGTGCTTGTTCAATAATGCGCAGCGTTGTCTCCCCAAGACGCTGACTCAGCAGTTCTCCCAACTGCTGGCGACTCATCCCTATGTTGAAGCACAGCGTGTCAATCATGTCCCGGTCTTCTGCACACCGACTGGTACGCAGGATTGTGTGTTGCTGCTGGCTCAACTGCGCGCAAGCCTGTTCAATAACAGAGTCCATTTCCGGTGCAAATGACGATGCAACCAATCGCGCGGCATCGATATCAACAACTTTTGCCCGGCCCTGACACACTGCTTTTTCCACCTGACGTCGCGTTGCCTCACTCATTGAGCCAGCCACAACCAACACCGGTAATTCCTGCTTCTCTTGCATAAACGTTCCGGCCGGTAATGCATTGGCCAGCCCTGCCGCCCCTACGAGCAGCGGCATCTTTTTTTGCTCACAAACTGCCTGTGCAATGAGCGCGAGATCTCGCTCTTCCACAGCATCCACCACCACCATACATTCGCCGGCTTTTGCAAAAGCGCTCAGCAGCGCACTCAAACTTCCCCGACGCACATCCACCAGCGACACCTCATGTACAGGGATATCGCTTTGCAGCGCGACCAGTTCAGCAATACGCGAAGAGTGAATAGGCGTTTTTGGATCGCTGGCGAATTCCGTTTCCAGCAGTGGTACACCATGGACCAGGCACAAGCCATCCTGCGTGGTGCGCCCGGCAGCAGGAATCGCCGCCGCAATCACGGCCAGCGTCCGACCAGCTATACGCATGGCTGCAGTGACTTCAGCTCCCACATTGCCACGGAATGTCGAGTCAATTTTTTTGTATACCAGCGGTGTTGTTACGTCCCCACACCATGGCGCTAACGCTTGTTGTACAGCCGTAGCGGCCTGCATTGCTGGCATCGCCCGGCTTTCCGTATTGATGACCAGAACATCGGCGCGGCGCGACGGTTTCTGCGCTGGGGTCAGCATTACTTCGGTACGCGCCCCTTTTTTCGCCAGTTGTACGCCGGTATCGTTAGAGCCCGTAAAGTCATCGGCGATAACGATCATTTTCATGCTTTCTTCTCCTGCACGGTCTGACGCGCCTGTTTTTTCGCGACCCACGACGTAAGAATTGGCGTCAGAATGGCGGTTGTAATGACTGATGCAGCGATCAGCGGCGCTGCCGCAGCGGCAACCTCTGCCAGCGAGGGATCGGCCTGTGCTATGGCCAGTGGCGTCGCGACGGCGTTCCCCGCCGTACTGGATGCCGCAGCACCAGCAATACCACTCCCGCCAACCAGACGATCGGCACGAATGTTAAAGAAGCCGCCCACAAAGGTGGTCAGCACGCCCAACAGAATGCCCGCCAAACCGCCTTGCAGCAGCATTTCCAGGTTAATACCGGCTCCAAGGGCAAACGCAAAGAAAGGAATGAGCAGTGGGCCGCCTTTCGTCAGGAAGTCACGCATGTTGGCGTCGAGGTTACCAAGGATCATGCCAACCACCAGCGGAACAAGAACCGCCACCAGCGCCATGATAGGAATATTTGCCATACCCGCCGCGCCCAGCGCTATCATGGTAAAGAAAGGTCCGTCATTCAGAGACAAAATGGAGATCGCGCCGACATCGCGTTCATTGCCAAACTCGCCAACCAACGCCGCGTAAAGCCCACCATTGGAGTTACTCATTGCCGCAATAATGGCGACACCACTTAAGCCAAAGATGCCTTCCGCGCCAAACAGGTGTTCAACCCCGAGACCAATCGCAATCGCGACCAGTAACTTGGTCAGCGTAATCGTGCCGCCTTGTAGCAAAGCTTGCGGCGCGGCCTTTACACTAATTCCCGCGCCCATGCAAAGCAGGAACGCGCCAATCAAGGGAGCCGCGCCATTTTTAAATAAAGCAGTGGTGAATCCACCGATCTGCAACGCCTGCGGGGCAAAAGTGTTGATAATGGCACCGATAACCAACGGCACAACCATCATGCCGCCGGGTACGCGTTCTATTGCCTTCTTGATGTTCATGGTCTTCCCGCCTGTTGTTATGTTGTGATTAAATAAAATCATAACGATTATATTTAATCAAAATAAGATCACAAACGCGCCAGATCACAGTTTTAGAATGATTAATAAAAATCAAACAATCATTCCTGGCGAAAAAAAAGCCGGGATTGTCTCACCCGGCTTCATTGATATCTGAAATATCTCAGGATTGATGCACAAATTCGCGGTATGCCGCCACAACCTGAAGAAAGTCCTCTACACCACAAAGCGAAAAACTTTCTTCGTCGTAATAGCTCATCCCTTCTTCCATCTCATCTCCAGAGAACTCCAACTGATTAGCGCGAACCATCACTTCTTCGCCATCCAGCCAGAGCGTGTATTCATGCCCTGCTCGCTGCCAGGAGCGCTCACTGCCCTTAACCGCACGCGCCGCCTGTTCCACTTCATCAAGTAAGGCCAGGTTTTCTTTCACTTCTTCATTAAACCAGTGCCCCACCACCTCGTGGCCCATGGACATACGCACTTTTACCACCCCGGTAATATCGCGCAGAAATTCGTAATCCATAATGTCTTCCTCTACTCCCGGCAATGCGCCAATACCGCATCGCGCCTTGTTGTAATTATCGCAGCAGCGCGGCAGAAAAAAAGCGTAGTGGGTATAAGGAATAGAAATAAAAATGCCCGGAGAAGCAGACTTCTCCGGGCATTGATGTGTTTTTACACAAAACGCGTTAGCGCATTACACTGCGGTCTGGAAAATCACACCATCGGCTTTCTCCGTATACTGAGACAGCTGGTCGAAGTTCAGATAACGGTAAGTATCCACGGCAGTTTTATCCACCTGCGCCACATAGGTCTGGTACTCTTCCGCCGTCGGCAGTTTGCCGATCAGCGCCGCAACCGCCGCCAGCTCCGCAGAAGCCAGGTAGACGTTTGCCCCGGTACCTAAACGGTTCGGGAAGTTACGAGTAGAGGTCGAGACAACCGTTGCGCCGTCGGCGACACGCGCCTGGTTACCCATGCACAGAGAGCAGCCTGGAATTTCGATACGCGCACCGCTCTTACCGAACACGCTGTAATAACCTTCTTCGGTCAGCTGTGCCGCATCCATACGGGTTGGCGGAGCCACCCACAGACGCGTCGGCAGTTGGCCTTTGTGCGCATCCAGCAGCTTACCAGCGGCACGGAAGTGGCCGATGTTAGTCATACAGGAGCCGATGAACACTTCGTCGATCTTCTCACCCTGTACGTCAGACAGCAGACGCGCGTCGTCCGGATCGTTCGGTGCACACAGGATTGGTTCTTTGATGTCAGCCAGGTCAATGTCGATCACCGCCGCGTATTCTGCGTCAGCGTCGGCTTCCAGCAACTGCGGATCCGCCAGCCATTTTTCCATGCCCTGCACACGACGTTCCAGCGTACGGCGATCGCCGTAACCTTCCGCGATCATCCACTTCAGCAGAACGATGTTAGAGTTCAGATACTCAACGATCGGCTCTTTGTTCAGCTTGATGGTACAGCCCGCAGCAGAACGCTCTGCGGAAGCATCGGTCAGTTCGAACGCCTGCTCCACTTTGAGATCCGGCAGACCTTCGATTTCAAGGATGCGGCCAGAGAAGATGTTCTTCTTACCTTTCTTCTCAACGGTCAGCAGACCCTGTTTGATCGCGTACAGCGGAATGGCGTGAACCAAGTCACGCAGAGTGATACCCGGCTGCATTTTACCCTTGAAGCGCACCAGTACCGATTCCGGCATATCCAGCGGCATCACGCCGGTCGCTGCAGCAAACGCCACCAGGCCAGAACCTGCCGGGAAGGAGATCCCAATAGGGAAACGGGTATGGGAGTCACCACCGGTACCTACGGTATCCGGCAGCAGCATACGGTTCAGCCAGGAGTGGATAACACCATCGCCCGGACGCAGGGAAACACCACCACGGTTCATGATGAAGTCTGGCAGCGTGTGGTGCGTGGTCACGTCAACCGGCTTCGGATAGGCGGCAGTGTGACAGAAGGACTGCATCACCAGGTCAGCTGAGAAGCCCAGGCACGCCAGGTCTTTCAGTTCGTCACGGGTCATTGGACCGGTGGTATCCTGAGATCCCACGGAGGTCATCTTCGGTTCGCAGTACGCGCCCGGACGGATACCTTTCACGCCGCAGGCGCGGCCAACCATTTTCTGTGCCAGGGAGAAGCCACGGCTGCTTTCCGCCACGTCTTTCGCCTGACGGAAGACGTCTGAGTGCGGCAGACCCAACGCTTCGCGCGCTTTGGTGGTCAGGCCACGACCGATGATCAACGGAATACGACCACCGGCACGTACTTCGTCGATCAGGACATCGGTTTTCAGCTCAAAGCTTGCCAGCAGTTCGCCTGTTTCGTGGTTGCGTACTTCGCCTTTGAACGGGTAAACGTCAATCACGTCGCCCATGTTCATGTTCGACACGTCCACTTCAATCGGCAGTGCGCCCGCATCTTCCATGGTGTTGAAGAAGATAGGTGCAATTTTGCCGCCGAGGCACAGGCCGCCGCCGCGCTTGTTCGGCACATGAGGAATGTCGTCACCCATGAACCACAGCACGGAGTTGGTCGCGGATTTACGCGAAGAACCGGTACCGACAACATCACCCACATAAGCCAGCGGGTAACCTTTTTTCTGCAATTCTTCGATCTGTTTGATCGGGCCAACTACGCCCGGCTGATCCGGTTCGATACCTTCACGGGCGTTTTTCAGCATCGCCAGCGCGTGCAGCGGGATATCCGGGCGGGACCATGCGTCCGGTGCCGGAGAGAGGTCATCGGTGTTGGTTTCACCGGTCACTTTAAAGACGGTAACGGTGATTTTTTCAGCCAGAGCCGGACGGTTCAGGAACCATTCGGCATCGGCCCAGGATTGCATTACCTGCTTCGCATATTCGTTGCCAGCTTTGGCTTTTTCTTCCACATCGTAGAAGTTATCGAACATCAGCAGCGTTGAAGAGAGCGCTTTGGCGGCAATCGGTGCCAGTTTGGCGTCATCCAGCGCGTCGATCAGCGGATGAATGTTGTAACCACCCTGCATGGTGCCCAGCAGTTCAATGGCTTTTTCTGGAGTAACCAGCGGGGAGGTGGTGTCGCCTTTCGCGACGGCAGCGAGAAAACCAGCTTTAACATAAGCGGCTTCATCTACGCCAGGAGGAACACGGTTGATCAACAGGTCTAACAGGAATTCTTCTTCGCCCACAGGCGGGGTCTTCAGCAGCTCGACAAGTGCGGCCATTTGGGTTGCGTCTAAAGGTTTTGGCACAATCCCCTGGGCAGCACGCTCAGCTACGTGCTTACGGTATTCTTCTAGCACGACGATATCTCCTCGCTCTCATTGTCATAATGCGGCGCTTTTGTAGATGGGCGATTCTCTTCACGCTCCTGTGAGACAGTAGTTAGTAGGGTAAATGCCCGGTACCGCATAAGGCACAATAACAGGATTTTCATTAAGTGTTAATCCGTTTACAAAAAAGCAACATAAAAAATTGGCTGAATCGTTAAGAATGGTGTAGCGGCAAGGCGGAACGCAATTCAGGCTACCTAAAACCACCCTGAAACGGTTGATTTTCAAGCGCGAGATGCTGAATTTTCCAGCGACTTTTCAGCCATCAGATATAATTGTGTAATAAATCCTCACACTCTTTTTCCGGACCTACCGGGTGAATCCCCAATAAAAGTCAAAACTGTCTAACACGGGTGAATAATACTCGCGGCAACAGGAACGCCTCACGGCACAGCGCTTGTCTCGTTGGAGTCATTTTATGAAGTTGCCCCTTAAGCCACATCTGCTTGTTCTTTTGTGCAGTGTCGGGCTGTTTGCCGCCTCAGGCGTGATGTTCGTTAAAAGTCGTGCTACGGAGCCTGCAGTTCCGGCCCCCGTTGCACAGCAACCGTCAGCACCGGCTCCAGCGCCCGTAGCGGCCCCTGCCCCGGCCGACCAAACAGCGCCCGTCGTGGCACCAACCTACTCGGCAGCACAAATCGATCAGTGGGTTGCACCTATCGCACTCTATCCAGACTCGCTGCTGTCGCAAATTTTGATGGCCTCAACCTATCCGGCTAACGTCATCCAGGCCGCACAGTGGTCAAAAGACAATCCCAAAATGCAGGGCGACGCCGCCATTCAGGCCGTTGCCAGCCAGCCCTGGGATCCCAGCGTGAAATCGCTGGTCGCCTTTCCTCAGTTGATGTCGCTGATGGATGAAAATCCGCCGTGGGTACAAAGTCTGGGCGATGCTTTCCTTGCGCAGCCAAAAGATGTTATGGATTCCGTTCAACGCCTGCGTGCACTGGCGCAACAGACAGGTGCGTTGCAATCGACACCGCAGCAGACAGTCACCACCGTGACCAAAGCGGCGCCGGCTAAAACCGTCACCAGCGAGTCGACGACCAGTTCAGCGACCACAACAGCCACGACCGCCTCAACAAGCCCAACGGTAATCAAAATTGAATCCGCCGATCCGCAGGTGGTGTACGTTCCTACCTATAACCCGAATACGGTTTACGGTACCTGGCCGAACACCGCCTATCCGCCAACCTATCTGCCGCCAACGCCCGGCGAGCAGTTTGGTAACAGCTTCGTTAATGGTTTAGGCTTCAGCCTCGGTGTTGCCACAACCTATGCCATCTTCAGCAACATCGACTGGGATGACGACGACGATCACCATCATAATGATGACTGGGATAACCATGGCGGCTATAACCGTAATGGTGATAACAACATCAATATTAACGTTGATAACTTTAATAAAATCAGTGGACAACGACTGACAGACGCCAACCGTACCTGGCAGCACAACCCGGCCTATCGTGAGGGTGTGCCATACCCAAATAACCAGCTCAATAACCGCTTCCACTCCACTAACACGGCTACAGGTTTAAGTTCAACCCAGCAAAGACCGGTCAACCGTGATAGCCAACGCCAGGCTGCGATGAGCCAAATGGAAAAATCAACGGGAAAAACATTCCCGCAGACGGCGCGTACGGGCACGAAAGACGCCCAGCGTCAGGCATCCAGCCAACAGCTGAAGCAAATTTCCCAACGTAATAACTACCGTGGTTACGATACCAAACCGCAAACCGCGAAACGGACAAGCACACAGCAAGGTGAGAATCGTCAGGCAGCCGCCCAGCGACAGGAGAAACGGGTCACGCAACCGGCGCAGCAACGCAATGTGCAACAGCGCAATCTTCAACAACGGACCAGCCAGCCACGCGCCAATGCGCTGAGCGGGAACGACAGTCGCTCCGCCAACTGGCAGGCGCAGCAACAGCGAGGGGCACAGAGCCGGCAGGTCGCCCGTAATCAGTCATCGCGCCAGCCTTCTGGCGGGCGTGCTGAACACCGTGAATTCCGTCATCGTTAAGGGAACCGACATGAAAAATAAACTACTCAGTGGAATGGTGTTGTTCATGGTTTCGGCTGCCGCGATGGCACAACAATCCTTCAGCACACCAGACCAAGCGACCGATGCGCTGGCAAACGCGATTAGTGAGCAAAATGAAAGTGCAATGAGCAACCTGCTCGGGGAAAACTGGCGTGATTTTCTACCGCCAGAAGGCGTCGATCCTGATGCGGTTGATCGTTTCCTGCGCGACTGGAAGGTTCGCCATAATACCGTTGTCGACGGCAATACCGCGCATCTGGTGGTCGGGGATAGCGACTGGCAACTGCCAATCCCGGTCGTCAAAAACGCTTCAGGCTGGCAATTTGATATCAAGGAAGCGGCCGAAGAGATCCTGACCCGTGAGATTGGACGAAACGAACTCGCGGCTATCGAGGCGTTACACGCTTATGTAGATGCCCAGCAGAGCTATTTTGCGATGAACCAGAAATACGCGCAAAAGATTGTCAGTTCTGAAGGGAAAAAAGATGGTCTGTACTGGCCTGTTTCACCCGGCGAAGCGCCAAGCCCGCTCGGCCCGGCCTTTAGTCCACAGGAACCTGGCACGGGCTATCACGGCTATCATTTTCGTATCCTTCCCGACAAAACCAGCGGTTTTGCCATGGTGGCCTGGCCTGTTAGCTATGATCACACCGGCGTGATGAGTTTTATGATTAACGGTGATGATAAAGTCTATCAGGCCGATCTCGGCGTTGATTCTCAGCAAAAAGCACAGGCGTTAACCACATTCCATCCGGATAAAACCTGGCAGCCCGTAGCGCCCTGATACCAATTCGAAAGATTAGTTGGCCGGGTAAGGCGTAGCCGCCCCCCGGCAACCCACAGCAAATTACAGGATGTTAGCGACAGATTTCGCCAACTGAGCTTCCAGAACCGGCTTCGCTTCTTCGAACTTCAGATTCACTTTGTTAGCATTAGACACGACGCGAGTCTGATATTTTGCACGATCGCCTTGCGCGCTGCTGGTTTGCAACTTGATACCGGATGTCCCTTGACGCAACGCCGCAACGTTATCCGTTGTCACTTTCGCTTTGCTGCGTTCAGAGATCTGCAGGTCAGTGACCATGGTGTAGTTTACGTCTTCCACCATCGCATCCGCAGCCATGCCGATCAGCCCCGCCGCGATACCAACACCCAGCGCCGCACCAGAGGAGTTGCTATTATAGGCGGTAATCCCCGCACCCAACGCTGCGCCCATCGCGGCTCCTTCATAACCCGTTTTCAGGAAGCCCTGAGCTTCACGCAGATCCATTTTGTCCGCTTTCAATACGTTCGCCTGTACCCAGTAATAAGCGCTGTCTGGTGAGCTGGTCACTTTATAACCTTTCGCGGACAGGTCATTTGCCAGCAGGGTTTGCAGGTTACTCATGTCTTTGTCAGAGGTATTTTTTACCTGAATGTAGACGGTCTTCTCGCTGGAAGGCTCCAGCCAGATGGTTTCACTCATCTGCGTTTTCACTTCAAGGTTACGTTTTTTAACGGCGGTGGTCATCGCGCCACAACCGGTCAGTGTCATTGTCGCGACAATCATGCCAACAACCGCGATTTTTTTTAAAGACATGTATTTTCCTTTTTTCGTGTAATAGAGAGTCCAGAGCCTCTTAACCGCGCGGCCAGTAGCCACACAATGGCGAAAAAAGTATCGGCAGTTGCGCAATTTTTTTTAGTGGAGATATCAATAAGATGACTACCAGAACTGGTAGTTTGGGATTGGTGACGCTCACGTCAGCGTGGATTTGTCTGACGTGAGCGGGAGAGTTAATTCTGATGCGGCATTAATTCAGGATAACCTTTAAACGCCGGCTTCGTGCTGGTAAGTGCTACTTCGTCAGCTCGAATGCTGCCAGAGTTTGTGGCCCACACACCTTCCTGTGTCTGGCTAATCTGCTGATGCTGCGCATTCAAATTTTGTCCCATTGCCGCAATATGCGTGCTTTCAGTGCCACCGCTGTTGGTAGCCCATGGAATGACGGCATCCTGTGCCAGTGCCATGCCGGAAATAAACACAGTAGTCATTACTGCTGCTTTTAAAAAACGTTTCATCATTTCCCCTCTCAATTTGTTATCACACTATTAGTTTAGAGGGTTATTAATTTCATCTAATGACAAGATACGGTGATTTATTTCTTGTGAAACAGTACGTTGATTTGGAATGGCGATTTCATGCGGTTCGGGCGTATCGTGCAGTACGGGAAAAAATATTTTCTGGCAATTCGGTGATTTACCTTAATTTTTGCCAGATTTTGACACTATTGTGTAACAAACACATAAAAAAAGCGGCCATTCAGCCGCTTTTTATCATTTTGGAAAAATTACTTTTTCTTCGCTTTCGGGTTCGGCAGGTCGGTGATGCTACCTTCGAACACTTCAGCTGCCAGGCCAACAGACTCGTGCAGAGTCGGGTGAGCGTGGATAGTCAGCGCGATGTCTTCAGCGTCACAGCCCATTTCGATCGCCAGACCGATTTCACCCAGCAGCTCGCCGCCGTTGGTACCGACAATCGCACCACCGATCACACGGTGAGATTCTTTGTCGAAAATCAGTTTGGTCATACCGTCTGCGCAGTCAGAAGCGATAGCACGGCCAGAAGCAGCCCACGGGAAGGTGGCGGTTTCGTAGCTGATGCCTTTTTCTTTCGCTTCTTTCTCAGTCAGGCCAACCCATGCAACTTCTGGTTCAGTGTACGCGATGGATGGAATAACTTTCGGATCGAAGTAGTGTTTCTTACCGGCGATAACTTCAGCGGCAACGTGACCTTCGTGAACACCTTTGTGCGCCAGCATCGGCTGACCGACGATATCGCCGATAGCAAAGATGTGCGGCACGTTGGTGCGCAGCTGTTTGTCAACGCGGATGAAGCCACGGTCATCAACTTCAACGCCAGCTTTGCCCGCATCGAGGTTTTTACCGTTCGGTACACGACCGATAGCTACCAGCACAGCATCGTAACGCTGAGCTTCGGCAGGGGCTTTTTTGCCTTCCATGGAAACGTAGATACCGTCTTCTTTCGCTTCAACGGCGGTCACTTTGGTTTCCAGCATCAGGTTGAATTTCTTGCTGATACGCTTGGTGAAGACTTTAACCACGTCTTTGTCGGCAGCTGGGATAACCTGGTCGAACATTTCAACCACGTCGATCTCTGAACCCAGCGCATGGTACACGGTACCCATTTCCAGACCGATAATACCGCCGCCCATAACCAGCAGGCGCTTAGGAACAGTTTTCAGTTCCAGCGCGTCAGTGGAGTCCCACACGCGCGGATCTTCGTGCGGAATGAAAGGCAGTTCGATCGGACGGGAACCCGCCGCGATGATCGCGTTGTCGAAGTTGATTACGGTTTTGCCGTTTTCGCCTTCAACTTCCAGGGTGTTCGCCCCAGTAAATTTACCCAGACCGTTAACCACTTTCACTTTACGGCCTTTGGCCATACCAGCCAGACCGCCAGTCAGTTGAGTGATAACTTTTTCTTTCCAGGTACGAATCTTGTCGATATCGGTTTTCGGCTCGCCAAAAACGATACCGTGTTCAGCCAGCGCTTTGGCTTCTTCGATAACTTTTGCTACGTGCAGCAGCGCTTTAGAAGGGATACAGCCGACGTTCAGACAAACACCACCGAGGGTGCTGTAACGTTCTACGATGACGGTCTCCAGACCTAAATCTGCGCAACGGAAGGCAGCAGAGTAACCTGCAGGGCCTGCCCCAAGTACCACGACCTGAGTTTTGATTTCAGTGCTCATCATGACCTCTTAATTTATACCCGTCGTCCACCGGGTCGTTCTATCCGCCCGTATTTTACAAAATTGTTAACAATTTTGAAACAACAAACGGCAACCGATTTGTCTTTCGCACAATAACCTCACTGACTTCATGAGATTACCAGAAAAAAGCCGGCCGTCGGGCCGGCTTTTTCGCTTACATCACCAGGCGGCGAATGTCAGACAGCATGTTGTTGATGATGGTGATAAAGCGCGCACCATCCGCACCGTCAATTACACGGTGGTCGAAGGAGAGCGAAATCGGCATCATCAGACGCGGCATAAACTCTTTACCGTTCCACACTGGCTCCATAGAGGACTTGGAGACACCGAGGATAGCCACTTCCGGCGCGTTCACAATCGGCGCGAAGTGGGTAGTACCCAGGCCACCGATGCTGGAGATGGTGAAGCAACCGCCCTGCATTTCGCCAGCAGTCAGCTTGCCATCACGCGCTTTCTTGGAGATCACGGTCAGTTCACGAGACAGCTCGGTAATGCTCTTCTTGTTCACGTCTTTGAAGACCGGAACAACCAGACCATTCGGAGTATCAACCGCTACACCGATGTTGATGTATTTCTTCAGGGTCAGGCGCTGACCGTCTTCAGACAGGGAGCTGTTAAAGCGCGGCATCTGTTCCAGAGCTGCGGCAACGGCTTTCATGATGAAGACTACTGGGGTAAATTTCACGTCCAGTTTACGTTTTTCAGCTTCGGCGTTCTGCTGTTTACGGAACGCTTCCAGATCGGTGATATCGGTCTTATCGAAGTGAGTAACGTGCGGGATCATCACCCAGTTACGGCTCAGGTTAGCACCAGAGATTTTCTGGATACGGCCCAGTTCCACTTCTTCGATTTCACCAAACTTGCTGAAGTCCACTTTCGGCCAAGGCAGCATGCCCGGGATACCGCCGCCTGCTGCTGCAGCCGGAGCCGCTTCAGCACGCTTGATAGCGTCTTTCACGTAAGCCTGTACGTCTTCACGCAGGATACGACCTTTACGGCCAGAACCTTTCACTTTCGCCAGGTTCACACCGAATTCGCGCGCCAGGCGACGAATCAGCGGTGTTGCATGAACGTAAGCGTCGTTTTCAGCAAACTCAGATTTGCCTTCCGCTTTCGCGGCCGGAGCTGCGGCTTGCGCAGGCGCTGGTGCTGCGGCCGGAGCCGGAGCAGCTGCTTGTGCTGGAGCGGCTGCAGGTGCTGCGCCTTCGACTTCGAAGACCATAATCAGAGAACCGGTTTTAACTTTGTCGCCGGTGCTGATTTTGATTTCTTTCACGGTGCCCGCGAACGGTGCCGGAACTTCCATTGACGCTTTATCGCCTTCAACGGTGATCAGTGACTGCTCAGCGGCAATTTTATCGCCCACTTTAACCATCACTTCAGTGACTTCGACTTCGTCACCGCCGATATCCGGTACGTTAACTTCTTTCGAGCCGGAAGCAGCCGGAGCCGCCGCTGCTGCTGGAGCCGCCGCCTGAGCCGGTGCTGCAGCAGGCGCTGCGCCCGCCACTTCGAAGACCATAATCAGGGAACCGGTAGACACTTTGTCGCCGGTGTTGATTTTGATCTCTTTAACGGTACCCGCGAACGGTGCCGGAACTTCCATTGACGCTTTGTCACCTTCAACGGTGATCAGAGACTGTTCAGCCGCAACGGTGTCGCCCACTTTAACCATGATCTCGGTAACTTCAACTTCGTCGCCGCCGATGTCCGGTACGTGTACGTCTTTCGCCGCCGCAGCAGCAGGTGCTGCTGCCGGAGCCGCTTCTTTCTTCTCTTCTGCCGGAGCAGGTGCAGCTGCTGCTGCACCGTCGGCGGAATCGAAAATCATGATCAGTTTGCCGGTCTCAGTTTTATCGCCAACAGAGACTTTGATCTCTTTAACGATACCAGCCTGAGGAGACGGAACTTCCATAGAGGCTTTGTCGCCTTCTACGGTGATCAGCGACTGTTCAGCTTCAACTTTGTCGCCCACTTTGACCAGGATCTCGGTGATTTCAACTTCATCAGCCCCGATGTCCGGTACATTGATTTCGATAGCCATTATTCTTTTACCTCTTACGCCAGACGCGGGTTAACTTTATCTGCATCGATGTTGAATTTGGTGATTGCGTCTGCAACCACTTTCTTATCGATTTCGCCACGTTTAGCCAGTTCGCCCAGGGCCGCTACTACCACGTAGGAAGCATCAACTTCGAAGTGGTGACGCAGGTTTTCACGGCTGTCAGAGCGACCGAAACCGTCAGTACCCAGTACGCGATAATCATCAGCCGGTACATAAGTACGAACCTGTTCGGCAAACAGTTTCATATAGTCAGTAGATGCTACTGCCGGAGCGTCGTTCATCACCTGAGCGATGTACGGAACGCGCGGAGTTTCCATCGGGTGCAGCATGTTCCAGCGCTCACAATCCTGGCCATCACGCGCCAGTTCAGTGAAGGAGGTCACGCTGTAAACGTCAGAACCTACACCGTAGTCGTTCGCCAGGATCTGTGCTGCTTCACGCACGTGACGCAGGATAGAACCGGATCCCAGCAGCTGAACTTTACCTTTCTTACCTTCGAGGGTTTCAAGTTTGTAGATACCTTTACGGATACCTTCCTCAGCACCTGCTGGCATTGCCGGCATGTGGTAGTTTTCGTTCAGCGTGGTGATGTAGTAGTAAACGTTCTCTTGTTTCTCACCGTACATACGCTCCAGACCATCGTGCATGATGACCGCAACTTCGTACGCGTAAGACGGATCGTAAGAGATACAGTTCGGGATAGTCAGAGACTGAATATGGCTGTGACCATCTTCGTGCTGCAGACCTTCACCGTTCAGCGTCGTACGACCGGAAGTACCACCAATCAGGAAGCCACGAGCCTGTTGGTCGCCTGCCTGCCAGCACAGGTCACCGATACGCTGGAACCCGAACATGGAGTAGTAGATGTAGAACGGAATCATCGGCAGATCGTTGGTGCTGTAAGAGGTCGCAGCAGCCAGCCAGGATGCGCCAGCACCCAGTTCGTTGATACCTTCCTGCAGGATCTGGCCTTTCTCGTCTTCTTTATAGTAAGCAACCTGCTCACGGTCCTGCGGGGTGTACTGCTGACCGTTCGGGCTGTAGATACCGATCTGACGGAACAGACCTTCCATACCGAAAGTACGTGCTTCGTCAGCGATGATCGGAACCAGACGATCTTTGATCGACTTGTTCTTCAGCATCACGTTCAGGGCACGAACGAAAGCGATAGTGGTGGAGATTTCTTTGTTCTGCTCTTCCAGCAGCGCACCGAAGTCTTCCAGAGCCGGCAGTTCCAGCTTCTCAGTGAAGTTCGGCTGACGAGCTGGCAGGTAGCCATGCAGTTTCTGACGCTGAGCGTGCAGATAAGTGTGCTCTTCAGAACCTTCCGGGAAGGTGATGTAAGACAGGTTTTCAACCTGCTCATCGGTCACAGGAACGTTGAAACGGTCGCGGATATAACGCACGCCGTCCATGTTCATTTTCTTAACCTGGTGAGCGATGTTTTTACCTTCAGCGGTGTCACCCATGCCGTAACCTTTAATGGTATGGGCGAGGATTACAGTTGCTCTGCCTTTGGTTTCCTGCGCTTTTTTCAGTGCAGCGTAAACTTTCTTCGGATCGTGACCACCGCGGTTCAGAGACCAAATTTGCTCATCAGTCCAGTCAGCAACCAGTGCTGCGGTTTCCGGGTATTTACCGAAGAAGTGCTCACGTACGTATGCACCATCTTTGGATTTGAAGGTCTGGTAGTCGCCGTCAACGGTTTCGTTCATCAGCTGGATCAGTTTACCGCTGGTGTCTTTACGCAGCAGCTCATCCCAACGACCGCCCCACATGACTTTGATAACGTTCCAGCCAGCGCCCGCGAAGATGCCTTCCAGTTCGTTAACAATCTTGCCGTTACCGGTTACCGGGCCGTCAAGACGCTGCAGGTTACAGTTGATCACAAAGACCAGGTTGTCCAGTTTTTCACGGGTCGCGATGGTGATCGCACCTTTTGATTCTGGCTCATCCATCTCGCCGTCGCCCAGGAAGGCGTAAACGGTTTGTTTAGAGGTATCTTTCAGACCACGGTGTTCCAAATATTTCAGGAATTTAGCCTGGTAGATAGCACCGATTGGGCCCAGACCCATAGATACGGTCGGGAACTGCCAGAATTCTGGCATCAGTTTCGGGTGCGGGTAGGAAGACAGGCCTTTGCCATGAACTTCCTGACGGAAGTTGTTCATCTGCTCTTCAGTCAGACGACCTTCCAGGAATGCGCGTGCATAGATGCCCGGAGAGATGTGGCCCTGGAAGTACACCAGATCGCCGCCATCTTGCTCGTTGCGTGCACGGAAGAAGTGGTTGAAGCAAACATCATATACCGTTGCGGAGGACTGGAAGGATGCCATGTGGCCACCCAGCTCGAGGTCCTTTTTAGACGCGCGCAGTACGGTCATGATGGCGTTCCAACGGATAGCAGAACGAATACGACGTTCCAGCTCCAGATTGCCCGGGTATTCCGGTTCATCTTCAACGGCAATAGTGTTTACATAATTGCTGGCCCCTGCACCTGCCGCTACTTTCACGCCGCCTTTGCGGGCTTCTGAAAGCAGTTGGTCGATCAGATACTGAGCACGCTCAACACCTTCTTCACGGATGACCGATTCGATCGCCTGTAGCCAGTCGCGAGTTTCGATCGGATCCACGTCATTTGGGAAACGTTCTGACATGGGGGTATTCCTTATCTATCTAATACGTTGAGTTATCTGGAACCTGTCCCATTACGTTCTCGCCAGAGAGCGTAATAAGACAGGTTCTGCGTTTAGTTGCCGCGCACTTTATATGGCGCTTGATTTACAACATCTTCTGGTTAACGTTCTGCCAGAAAAATCACTAATTCTTTCGTTGCTCCAGACGGCGTAAGGCGCGTTCACGACGGCTTTCCTCACGGCTTCTGTCCAGCAGAATCTCTTCGATAAACGCCAAGTGACGGTGGGACGCTTCACGCGCCTCTTCCGGCTTCCCGGCAATAATTGCTTCAAAAATACGGGTACGGTGACTGCTAACCAGTGGCAGCATTTCACGACGCGCATACAGCAATTCGAAGTTTTGCCGAACGTTCTGGGCCAGCATCGGCTCCATACACCTTAGCAAATGGAGCAGCACCACATTATGTGCCGCTTCGGTGACAGCAATTTGATACTGGAGTACTGCATCAGATTCACCGTCAAGATCGCCGGACTGTTGAGCAAGCTCGATCGCATGGTGGAGTTCACGGATACGCGTTTTGTCTTCATCCGTGCTGCGCAGTGCAGCGTAATAAGCTGCAATACCTTCCAGCGCATGGCGCGTCTCAAGCAGGTCAAACTGGGATTCAGGATGGTCGGAGAGCAGCTCTACCAGTGGGTCGCTAAAGCTCTGCCACAGGCTGCTCTGAACAAAAGTGCCACCGCCCTGACGACGAAGCAGTAACCCCTTCGCTTCAAGGCGTTGGATCGCCTCGCGTAAGGAGGGGCGGGAGACGTCGAACTGTTTTGCCAGCTCGCGTTCCGGTGGGAGTTTTTCTCCGGGGCGAAGTGTCCCCTCAAGAATTAAAAACTCCAGCTGCTGCTCAATCACATCGGAGAGTTTTGGTTGGCGGATTTTGCTGTAGGCCATGATTTCCTGTCTTAAGCCATTTGCCCGGAGTCAATTGGTCTTACCAATTTCATGTTCTTGACGCTAAAGTAACAAAGTATTCACCTTCTGTCCATACAGGTTTTGATTGAAATCAGTAAAGGAGGCATATTTTAACAACATTACAGAAATAACGTTTCAAACATGTAACTATGCACAAATGTTAAATTTACCCACCTCGAGGTAGTTTTAACGGAATTGAAACGAAAAATTATCTCATCTGAACCGATTCACCTGCTTATTTATCGATACTTAAATCACTATTAATGAATAGAAATTCAAAATAGAAATTTTGTGGTAGATAAACTCGCATTTACAAATGGTTTCTTTTTATTCAACTCGTCATCTCCCCCGCATAAAGCAGGTGCATTCGCGCTCACATATCATTATTCTGATCAAGACAAAAGCATTAAGGCAACATTTCATCAAAAGCATCTGTAAACAAATTAATACAACAAACGGAATTGCAAACTTACACACGCATTGCTGCGTAGTTCAAAAAATAAGTACTCGAAATATGAAGAGTAAAACCACACACGAGGTTTCATGATGGAAAGTCAACAGCATGGCGATCAGCTCAAGCGCGGTCTTAAGAACCGCCATATACAGCTAATCGCGCTGGGCGGCGCGATTGGTACCGGGTTATTCCTCGGTAGCGCATCCGTTATCCAGTCTGCAGGACCGGGTATTATTCTGGGTTACGCTATTGCCGGCTTTATCGCCTTTTTGATTATGCGTCAGTTAGGTGAAATGGTGGTTGAAGAGCCGGTAGCAGGCTCCTTTAGCCACTTTGCTTATAAATACTGGGGCAGTTTCGCGGGTTTCGCCTCTGGCTGGAACTACTGGGTACTGTACGTGCTGGTTGCCATGGCTGAGCTGACTGCAGTCGGTAAATATATCCAGTTCTGGTACCCGGAGATCCCAACCTGGGCCTCTGCTGCAGCCTTCTTCGTGATTATCAACGCCATTAACCTGACCAACGTGAAAGTGTTTGGTGAGATGGAGTTCTGGTTCGCCATTATTAAAGTCATTGCTGTCGTCGCGATGATCATCTTCGGCGGCTGGCTGCTGTTCAGCGGCAACGGCGGGCCGCAGGCCAGCGTCAGCAACCTGTGGAACCAGGGGGGCTTCCTGCCGCATGGCTTCACCGGTCTGGTGATGATGATGGCGATTATCATGTTCTCTTTCGGTGGACTGGAGCTGGTTGGGATCACCGCAGCAGAAGCGGATAACCCGGAGCAAAGCATTCCCAAAGCAACCAACCAGGTTATCTACCGTATCCTGATTTTCTATGTGGGTTCGCTGGCGGTTCTGCTTTCCCTGATGCCGTGGACGCGCGTTACGGCTGATACCAGCCCGTTTGTCCTTATTTTCCACGAACTGGGCGACACGTTTGTTGCTAATGCCCTGAACATCGTGGTGCTGACTGCTGCCCTTTCTGTCTATAACAGCTGTGTGTACTGCAACAGCCGTATGCTGTTCGGTCTGGCACAGCAGGGCAATGCGCCGAAAGCGCTGATGAACGTCGACAAACGCGGCGTGCCGGTGAACACCATTCTGGTTTCCGCACTGGTGACGGCTCTGTGCGTGCTGATCAACTACCTGGCGCCAGAATCTGCCTTTGGCCTGTTGATGGCGCTGGTAGTTTCCGCACTGGTGATCAACTGGGCAATGATTAGCCTTGCGCACATGAAGTTCCGCAAAGCCAAACAGCAGCAGGGTGTTACCACCCGCTTCCCGGCGCTGCTCTATCCGCTGGGTAACTGGGTGTGCCTGATTTTCATGGCTGCAGTACTGGTGATTATGCTGATGACGCCGGGCATGGCGATCTCGGTGTACTTAATCCCGGTATGGATTGCTATTCTTGGCATTGGTTACCTGTTCAAACAGAAAACGGCCGGCACGGTTAAAGCACATTAATTTTTCCTCCCCCACCTGCGCCAGGTGGGGGTTGTTACCTGCCTCACACTTTCCCACTCACGACTGTTTAGTCCATATCAGCGGCGTTATCCTGCAACGCAAAAACACCGGTACCAGACAATAATTCTCTCCATATTTCATTCATGGAGTGCAGTTGATGGAAACCAGTAAGCTCACGGTGAAAGAAAAGATTGGCTATGGAATGGGCGACGCCGGATGCAACATCATCTTTGGCGCCATCATGTTGTTTGTTAACTATTTTTACACAGACATTTTTGGTCTGGCGCCTGCTCTGGTCGGCGTATTACTGCTCTCAGTACGCGTTATTGATGCCGTTACTGATCCCATTATGGGCGCAATGGCCGACCGTACGCGCAGCAAATATGGTCGATTTCGTCCATGGCTTTTGTGGATGGCTTTCCCGTACGCATTATTCAGCGTACTGATGTTTACCACCCCAGAATGGACATATAACAGCAAAGTTATCTATGCTTTTGTCACTTACTTCCTGCTCTCTATCACCTATACGGCGATCAATATCCCCTATTGCTCTCTCGGCAGCGTCATCACCAACGATCCGCAAGAACGCGTCGCCTGCCAGTCATATCGCTTTGTATTGGTAGGCATTGCAACTCTGCTGCTGTCACTCACCCTGCTCCCCATGGCCGACTGGTTCGGCGGGGAAGACAAAGCCAAAGGGTATCAAATGGCGATGGCGGTACTGGCCTTCATCGGCATGTGTATGTTCCTGTTCTGCTTTGCAACCGTCCGTGAGCGTGTCCGTCCTGCCGTCCCGACCACTGACGATTTAAAAGCCGATCTGAAAGACGTATGGAAGAACGATCAATGGGTAAAAATCCTGCTATTAACCTTGTGCAACGTCTGTCCGGGCTTTATTCGCATGGCTGCCACCATGTACTACGTGACCTGGGTTATGCAGCAGAGTACACAATTTGCGACGTTGTTTATCAGCCTTGGCGTTGTAGGCATGATGATCGGCAGCATGTTGGCGAAGGTGTTAACCGATCGCTGGTGCAAACTGAAAGTGTTCTTCTGGACCAATATCATCCTGGCGATTTTCTCCGCCGCGTTTTACTTCTTCGATCCGAAAGCCACCATGATGATTATGGTGCTCTACTTCCTGCTCAACATCCTGCATCAGATCCCATCCCCGCTGCACTGGTCGCTGATGGCGGATGTCGATGACTACGGCGAGTGGAAAACCGGTAAACGCATCACCGGGATCAGCTTCTCCGGCAACCTGTTCTTCCTGAAACTGGGTCTGGCGATTGCCGGAGCGATGGTCGGCTTCCTGCTCTCCTGGTACGGCTACGACGCTGGGGCGAAAACGCAAAGCGACTCCGCCATTAACGGTATTATGCTGCTGTTTACCATCATACCGGGCGCAGGCTACCTGATTACTGCAGGCGTGGTTCGTCTGCTGAAAGTTGACCGCGAGTTTATGCAGCAAATCCAGACAGATTTAGAAAAGCGCCGCGCCAACTACCGTGAACTGAATGAATACCACGATATAAAAACGACTGAAACCGTAAGGAAAGCCTAATGAATCAGTGGCCAAATCCCTTTATTGAACAGCGTGCCGATCCGTTTATCTTACGTGACGGTAGCCACTACTATTTCATTGCTTCAGTACCTGAATATGACCGGCTGGAGATACGCCGGGCCGACTCGCTGGAAGGGTTGCGCACTGCCGCCCCGGTTATCATCTGGCGCAAGCCAGAAAGCGGCCCCATGAGCCAACTCATCTGGGCGCCCGAAATCCATCATCTGGCAGGCAAGTGGTACATCTATTTTGCCGCCACCCACACACAGTCGCTCGACAAGCTGGGGATGTTCCAGCATCGCATGTTTGCGCTCGAATGTGCCGACACCGATCCGCTGACCGGAAAGTGGACGGAGAAAGGTCAGATTAAAACGCAGTTTGATACCTTTGCGCTCGATGCCACCACCTTTAACCATCAGGGAAAACAGTGGTATCTATGGGCGCAGAAATCGCCCGATATCGCCGGAAACTCCAATATCTATCTCGCAGAACTGGAAAATCCATGGACGATTAAAGGCGAGCCGGTCATGCTAAGCCATCCTGAATATGACTGGGAATGCCGGGGTTTTTGGGTCAACGAAGGTCCTGCCGTCATGGTTCACGGCGACAAGTTGTTTATCAGCTATTCCGCCAGCGCTACCGATGAGAACTACTGTATGGGATTATTGTGGATTGACTTAGACGCAGATCCGCTCACCCCGCAGAACTGGCACAAATCACCGCGCCCGGTCTTTACCACCAGCTATGAAAACCGCCAGTATGGGCCAGGACACAACAGCTTTACGCAAACGCCAGAAGGTGAAGATGTGCTGGTGTATCACGCGAGAAATTACACCGAAATCGAGGGCGATCCGCTGTACGACCCAAACCGCCACACTCGTCTGAAGCTCGTGCGTTGGGACGAAAACGGCATGCCAGATTTTGGCATCCCGCCTGCTGATACGAACTAAACTGTTGCACTGCCCGGTGGCGCTAACGCTTACCGGGCCTACACGTTTTTCCATTGTAGGCCGGATAAGCGTTAGCGCCATCCGGCACAACGCTATACTAATGCCCCATAAATGGTCAGCAATGCAATAATCACCACCACCACAAACGAGGTCTTCTTCGCCATCGAAACAGCCGCTTTTGGCGTTTCGACTTTATCGGTATGAGGTTCGCGCGCCAGCGAGAACTGCGCCAGACGCGTAAGCACCTGATATTGCGAAGTATGCAGATCAGCAAGCGACGCAAACCAGGCTGGCAACGCCTTCTCGCCGTGTCCTAACAGCGCATAGACCACGCCCGCCAGACGCACCGGGATCCAGTCCAGCACATGCAGGATCGCATCAATACCCGATTGCAGACGCTGGTGCGGTGTCTGATAGCGCGCCAGCCAGGACTGCCAGGCACGTAAAAAGGCATAACCAACCAGCGTCACAGGTCCCCACGGGCCACCGACAATCAGCCAGAATAACGGCGCCAGGTAAAAGCGAAAGTTGTTCCATAACAGCGCGTTCTGCAGTTCACGCAGGAACTCACGCTCGTCACAGTCCGGCGGAACACCATGGATAAGCGTCAGCTCGCTGGCCATCGCCTCACGAGCGTGAGCATCATCGCGAGCAGCCGCGTTCAGGTAAGCGTGATAGTGAAGGCGTGCCTTGCCTGCGCCGATGCACAGCAAGCCAATTAAGATCCACGCCACCAGCAACGGAACGTTAAACAGCAGCCCATGAAGTGCGCGCAGTAGCAGAAACGTCACTCCCATCGCAATAAGAGTCATGCCTACCGTACGCATCATCGAGAAATGCTTAATCCGGCGGAAAAAAGCTTCAACCCGGTGATCAAGCTGCCAGTGCTCACCCAGCTTAAACAGGCGTTCAACAATCAACACCAGTAATGTTGTAAACAGCGTCATGTCATCTCCTTGTGCGACGAGGGGGTGACCAGGGCGCGAAACCTTGCCCAGTCAAATGAGGGCCCGGGATCGGTCTTACGCTCGGGCGCAATATTGCAATGTCCTGTCATATTGTTAGCAATAGCCGGATAACGCGTAATCAGGGCATTGGTCACGGCTGCTAGTTGCTGGTACTGCGCGTCGGTATAGGCCAGCGTATCCGTCCCTTCCAGCTCAATACCAATTGAGAAATCATTACAGCGTTCACGGCCCTGATAGCTCGAGACGCCGGCATGCCAGGCGCGTTTATCAAAGGGGACATACTGCACGATTTCACCATCACGGCGAATTAAACAATGGGCCGAAACGCGCAAATGGGCGATTCCGGCAAAATAAGGATGGGCGTTGGGATCAATCGTGCCGGTAAACAGCGCGTCTATCCACGGGCCGCCAAACTCGCCGGGCGGCAGGCTGATATTATGCACCACCAGCAGAGAAGGGTTTTCGTCATCCGGGCGGCAATCGTAATGCGGAGAGGGAACGCGTCGCGCCTCTGCCAGCCAGCCCTCGTCTAACAACATGCAGAATCTCCTTATTGGTGGTGCTCATATCAGGTTCAGGGTAGCATGTTTCCACCTTATGATTCGTTAGCAATTTGGAGTTTTATCATGCCGCCTCGCCGCTATAACCCTGACTACCGACGTGACGCGCTGTTGGAACGCATAAATCTCGATATCCCTGCCGCTGTCGCTCAGGCGCTGCGTGAAGATTTAGGCGGAGAAGTTGATGCCAATAACGATATCACCGCACAGCTTTTACCCGAAGACATGCGCTCCCACGCTACCGTAATTACCCGCGAAGATGGCGTTTTTTGTGGGAAACGTTGGGTGGAAGAGGTCTTTATTCAACTGGCTGGCGATGATGTAAACATCACCTGGCATGTCGAAGATGGCGACAGCATTAAGGCTAATCAGCCACTGTTTGAACTGGACGGCCCTTCCCGCGTGTTACTGACCGGTGAACGTACCGCGCTTAATTTTGTGCAGACGCTTTCAGGTGTAGCAAGCGAGGTGCGTAAATACGTCGACCTGTTAGCTGGGACCAAGACCCAACTGCTGGATACGCGTAAAACCCTGCCAGGACTGCGTACCGCGCTAAAATACGCCGTATTGTGCGGCGGCGGGGCGAATCATCGTTTGGGGCTGTCCGACGCTTTCCTGATTAAAGAAAACCACATTATTGCTTCCGGCTCGGTACGTCAGGCCGTAGAAAAAGCATTCTGGTTGCACCCGGATGTGCCGGTTGAAGTCGAAGTAGAAAGCCTGGATGAGCTGGACGACGCGCTGAAAGTCGGGGCCGACATCATCATGCTCGATAACTTCGAAACCGACCAAATGCGCGAAGCGGTAAAACGCACCAACGGCCAGGCGCGTCTGGAAGTCTCGGGCAATGTCACCCATGAAACGCTGCGCGAATTTGCCGAAACCGGCGTGGATTTCATCTCTGTTGGCGCGCTGACCAAACATGTTCGCGCACTCGATCTCTCCATGCGTTTTCGCTAATTGCTGATTGTATTGCCCGATGGTGCTTCGCTTATCGGGCATCCTACACAGGTTTATTCTGTAAGCCGGATACGGCATCTACGCCACCATCCGGCAGTTTCTTCGAGCCTCTTAGCAAATACATTGTCTGATTCTGTAATTTCGTAAAAGTCCTCGGAATCCGCCTTCCCATTCTGTTTTTTGTCTCTCGCCGTCCTCCCGTCGGTTTGCCAAAGTAGCGCCAGCAAACTCAAGGAGTGAACAATGAACAAGCAACGAGGCTTTACGCTTATCGAACTCATGGTGGTGATTGGCATTATTGCCATTCTTAGCGCCATCGGTATTCCGGCATATCAAAACTATCTGCGCAAGGCCGCGCTGACAGACATGCTGCAAACCTTTGTCCCCTATCGCACAGCGGTTGAGCTCTGTGCACTGGAGCATGGAGGAACAGATACCTGCGATGCCGGAACGAATGGTATTCCCACGCCAACAACTACCCGTTACGTCTCAGCCATGAGCATTGAAAAAGGCGTTGTCAGCCTTAGTGGGCAGGAAAGCCTGAACGGGTTAAGCATCACCATGACGCCGGCTTGGGACAATGCCAACGGCATTACCGGTTGGAACCGTAACTGCATCATCCAGAACGACAGCGCATTGCAGCAGGCCTGTGAAGATGTTTTCCGCTTCGATACCCACTAAGGAACAGAGATGAATACCACCCAGCTTACAGCGCTATGCCAACGTTATCAGGGAATATTACTGGATGCAGACAATGAAGTGGTGCATATCGCCGTCGTAGACGCCCCATCACACGAACTGCTGGATGCACTGCATTTTGCCACCACCCGGCGCATCGACATTGTCTGCTGGACACGTCAGCAAATGGAAGGCCACACGCATACACCGCAGAAAATGCTCCCTGCAGTAGTCACAAAAAGCAGCGCCAGCGCAGCAGACTTGCTGAATCAGACGTTTCATTCCGCTCTGGAGAAACGGGCTTCTGATATTCATTTTGAGCCAGCGGAAAATCACTATCGGATCAGATTACGTGTGGATGGAGTACTCCACGCTTTACCGGAAGTCACGACCGAGATGGGCATTGCCATCACCGCGAGGTTAAAAGTATTAGGCAGTCTGGATATTGCCGAGCATAGGCTTCCACAAGACGGACAATTTACCGTTGAGATTTCAGGAGAACCTATCTCGTTTCGCATCGCCACCCTGCCCTGTCGCTACGGCGAAAAAGTCGTGTTGCGGCTACTTCATCAGGTCGATCAGTCACTGGAGATCGCCGAACTGGGAATGCAGGACGCGCAACTGGCCGCATTTTCGCAAGCCTTGCAGCAGCCTCAGGGGCTGATTCTGGTTACCGGGCCTACCGGAAGCGGTAAAACGATCACACTGTACAGTGCGCTGCAAACCCGAAACACCCCAGATGTAAATCTCTGTAGCGTGGAAGATCCGGTAGAGATCCCGATCGCAGGCCTCAACCAGACGCAAATTCACCCACGCGCCGGTTTGACTTTTCAGGGAGTCTTACGTGCTCTGTTGCGCCAGGATCCCGACATTATCATGGTGGGTGAAATCCGCGATGGAGAAACAGCAGAAATAGCCCTTAAAGCCGCACAAACCGGTCATCTGGTTCTTTCTACGCTGCATACCAATTCCACCAGTGAAACGCTGGTGCGTCTGCAACAAATGGGGGTCGCACGCTGGATGATCGCCTCCGCGCTGACGCTCGTCATTGCACAGCGGTTGGTCAGAAAGTTGTGCCCCCATTGCCGACAACGTCAGAGTACGCCTATCACACTCCCGAAAGCTGTCTGGCCTACACCACTACCGAATTGGCAGGCCCCTGGCTGCAAACATTGTTATCACGGATTTTATGGCCGTGCGGCATTGTTTGAAGTACTCCCTGTTACTCCGGCATTACGTCAGAGTATTGCCAGTGGCCCCCCCGTAGACGGAGTGGAACCTGATGCTCAGCTATCAGGGAGAACGCTTTTCGAGAATGGCTGTCAGGCCGTCGAGCAAGGATTAACGACATTTGAAGAGCTGATTCGTGTACTGGGCATGCCTCATGTCCGCTAAACAGCTTTGGCGCTGGCAAGGCATTAACAACAAAGGTAAATCGCTGGAAGGTACACTATGGGCCGATACCCGACCGTCATTAATGCTGGCTCTTGAGAAACAACAGATTACGCCGCTACGCATTAAGCGTATGCGTGTCAAAACCTCGCACTGGAGCCGTACAAGAAGTGCCGAAACCATACACCAGTTGGCGACATTGCTAAAAGCAGGGTTAACGCTCTCAACAGGGCTAGCTCTGCTTGCTGAACAGCATCCCAGCAGTCAATGGCAGGCGCTACTGCGTACGCTGGCTTACGATATGGAACAGGGCATTACCCTCTCCACCTCACTATCACAATGGCAACACGTTTTTCCGCCCCTTTACCAGGCAATGATCCGCACCGGAGAGCTTACGGGTAAGCTGGACGACTGCTGTTTTGAACTCGCCTACCAGCAAAAGAAACAACAGCAACTTGCTGATAAAGTTAAAAAAGCCCTGCGTTATCCGCTTATCATCATCACAATGGCGGTGTTGGTCGTATTTGCGATGTTGCAGTTTGTACTCCCTGAATTTGCCGCCATCTACCAGACATTCAACACCCCGCTACCGGCCCTCACTCAGTGGATTATTACCATCGCACACTATAGCAGCCAATGGGGATGGCTGGCGGTAGCACTTGGCCTGGTAGCGGTTGCGGCACATCATTTGATAAATCAGAAACCGTACTGGCTCGTTCTGCGCCAGAAATTGCTGCTCAGCCTCCCGGTCATAGGGCCGATGGTGAGAGGGCAAAAGCTCACGCAGATCTTCACCGTTCTGGCGTTAACGCAAAATGCGGGCATTCCCTTTTTGCAGGGTCTTGAGAGCGTTACCGAAACGCTGGCTAACCCTTTCTGGTCGCAGCGTTTAGCGCTGGTTCAGCACGACATTAGCGCCGGAAAGCCGGTCTGGTTAGCGCTTAAAAATAGCGGTGAATTCAGCCCATTGTGCATACAGCTGGTCCGAACAGGTGAAGCTTCCGGCTCGCTGGATGCAATGCTGCGCAATCTCGCGCATCACCATGGCGAGAAAACCCTGGCTCAAGCTGAGAATTTGGCTGCATTACTTGAGCCTGCGTTGCTGGTCATTACGGGGCTTATCATCGGTACGCTGGTTGTCGCGATGTATTTACCGATTTTCCATTTGGGAGATGCGATGAGCGGAGTGGGATAAATTCAAATGCCGGATGGCGACGTAACGCCATCCGGCATTTCACAGAACGACCTGTTTTACAGGCTATTGAATACGCGGTTCTCTTGTTCCTGTACACGAATAAACGTTGTACGTTTGGTCAGCTCTTTCAGACGGGATGCGCCTACATAGGTGCAAGCAGAACGCAAACCGCCGAGAATATCGCGAGCGGTATTATCAACCGGGCCGCGCAGTGGCAGCTTGACGGTTTTACCTTCTGCAGCGCGGTACTGTGCAACACCACCAACGTGACGCGTCATGGCTGATTCTGAGCTCATACCGTAGAACAGCATGAATTTCTCACCGTTTTCTTCAACAATTTTGCCGCCGCTTTCTTCGTGACCGGCCAACATACCGCCGAGCATAACGAAGTCTGCGCCGCCGCCAAACGCTTTTGCAACGTCACCCGGCATTGTGCAACCGCCGTCGCTGACAATCATGCCGCCCAGACCGTGGGCTGCATCGGCACATTCAATAACCGCAGAAAGCTGTGGATAGCCAACGCCGGTTTTTACACGCGTGGTACATACAGAACCCGGGCCAATACCTACTTTGACAATATCAGCACCGGAGAGCACCAGCTCTTCACACATTTCACCGGTGACCACATTGCCCGCACAAATCGTTTTTGTCGGCCATGCTTCACGCGCTTTCGACACAAACTGAACAAAATGCTCTGAGTAGCCATTTGCCACATCAATGCAGATAAAATTCAGCGCTGGGTTGAGCGCCAGAATCTGTTTGGTTTTTTCGAAGTCTGCGTCAGACGTGCCGGTTGAAACCATTACGTGTTTGAGTACATCGGCAGAAGTCTCTGCGATGAAGGCGGCCCAGTCTTCAACAGAATAGTGTTTGTGCACAGCGGTCAGGATGTCGAAGGATGCCAGCGCCGTTGCCATGGCAAACGTCCCGACAGTGTCCATGTTCGCGGCAATAATAGGTACACCGGACCAGGTCTGACCTGAATGCTTAAAGGTAAATTGACGTTCCAGCTCAACATCGGAACGGCTTTTAAGAGTAGAACGCTTAGGGCGGATAAGAACGTCTTTGAAACCTAACTTCAGATCTTCTTCGATACGCATGTGCGGATTCCTGGGGTTAATGGCGAAAAATCGAAACTCACAACTCCAGTGACGCTATCATACGCACTAATCAATGCCGCGCAAGACTGCGAAATTCTCTTTTTTTACGCTACAATCCCATAAATTTACCTGGCGAATAGTAGGTTAATCCTGCAACAGCCTCGCCTTCGCACGCTTAACTTTTAACTGTTTGATAATCAAACTTAAACTCCAGGATCGGCATCTATGAGGTATACGGTAGCCTTAACCGGCGGCATTGGCAGTGGTAAAAGCACCGTTGCAAATGCGTTCGCTGACCTCGGAATAAACATCATTGATGCAGATATTATTGCGCGCCAGGTGGTTGAACCCGGCACACTTGCTCTTAAGGCGATCGAAGAACATTTTGGTTCCGAGGTTATCGCCGCAGACGGATCGTTGCAGCGGCGCATTTTACGCGAACGCATTTTTTCCGCCCCAGAGGAGAAAAGCTGGCTGAATGCCCTGCTCCATCCGCTTATTCAGCAGGAAACGCAGCGCCAGTTTCAGCAAGCGACCTCACCTTACCTGTTATGGGTTGTCCCTTTGCTGGTGGAAAATTCGCTGTATAAAAAAGCCGACCGCGTACTCGTGGTGGATGTCACGCCCGAAACCCAGCTCAGACGCACCATGCAGCGTGATGACGTCACACGTGAGCATGTTGAACAAATTCTTGCTGCCCAGGCAACGCGTGAAGCGCGGCTGGCCGTGGCAGACGATGTTATTGATAATAATGGCGCACCGGAAGCCATCGCCTCGGATGTCGCCCGCCTGCACGCGCTCTATTTGCAATGCGCGTCGCAGTTTGTCTCACAGGAAAAACCGTAATGCACACCCAGGTCCTTTTTGAACACCCTCTCAATGAGAAGATGCGTACATGGCTGCGCATTGAGTTTTTAATCCAACAGCTCTCCGTTAATTTACCCATTGCTGACCATGCCGGCGCTCTGCATTTTTTCCGCAATATCGGAGATTTACTGGATGTATTTGAACGCGGCGAAGTCCGTACCGAACTCCTCAAAGAACTGGAGCGACAGCAGCGTAAACTCCAGGCCTGGGTCGAAGTTCCCGGCGTCGATCAAAGCAGAATCGACTCTTTGCGCCAGCAGTTAAAAAGTGCAGGCAGCATTCTGATTTCTGCCCCGCGTATTGGACAGACGCTGCGCGAAGATCGTCTGATTGGTCTCGTACGTCAACGTTTAAGTATTCCTGGCGGGTGCTGCAGTTTCGATCTGCCGACTCTGCATATCTGGTTACACCTGGCGCAATCGTATCGTGACGCGCAGGTTGAAACCTGGCTTGCCAGCCTGAATCCGCTCAATCAAGCGCTGTCGCTGGTGCTGGATTTAATTCGCAACTCAGCGCCGTTTCGTAAGCAAACCAGCCTGAATGGTTTTTATCAGGACAACGGCGAAGATGCAGATCTGCTGCGCTTGCAGCTGCCGCTAGATTCGCAGCTTTATCCGCAAATTTCTGGTCATAAGAGCCGTTTTGCCATCCGCTTTATGCCGCTGGATAGCGAGAATGGTCAGGTGCCTGAGCGCCTCGATTTTGAACTGGCGTGCTGTTAAGGAGTCAACATGTCTGAACAAACCATCGTCAACTGCCCAACCTGTGGCAAACCTGTAGTATGGGCTGAAGTCAGTCCGTTTCGCCCATTCTGCAGCAAGCGCTGCCAGTTAATCGATCTGGGAGAGTGGGCTGCAGAAGAGAAACGCATCCCAAGCTCAGGCGATCTGTCGGAAAGCGACGACTGGAGTGAGGAGCAGAAGTAATTGTGCTAATACGTAGGGCGGGCAAGCGTAGCACCCCCGCCATAATTTGCCGGATGGCGGTGTTGCCTTATCCGGCCTACGAACACCATTATCCAGTAATCAGCTTTTCAATGACCGGTGCATTCGCCGGCGGGAAATCTTCCGCATTCAGAGCATATTGCGCAATCCACTGCGCCGGTTGCCCCTCTTTTCCCCACGGCTCGCCTTCCCAACTTTCAACCAGCCAGAACCACAGAGTGATATGCCTGTCCGGAAACTGATACTCCAACTTTTCGAACAATGAACTTTTAGTCGGCGTGATCCCTACTTCTTCCTGTAGTTCGCGAATCAGCGCCTGCTCCGGCGTTTCGCCCGCTTCAATTTTCCCGCCGGGGAACTCCAGCTTATTGGCCATGTGGGCATCAGCCGCACGCTGGGTGATAAAAATTTCATTGTGCTGATTACGAATAATCCCGACGGCGATCTGCAATATTTTCATTTTCATCGTCCATAAAAAAGGCGCAGAAGTCTGCGCCTTTTCAATAAGTTATTTTCTTAGCTCAGACGGCCATGACACTGTTTGTATTTCTTGCCGGAACCGCAAGGACACGGATCGTTACGACCCACTTTACGATCGCCGGTTTGTGCCGCCAGCTCTTCTGCCGCAGCAGAATCATCACCTTTATGGCTCAACTGCTGCATCTGCGCTAAACGCTCAGCTTCTTCGCGACGCTGCTGCTCCATCGCTTCTACTTCTTCAGGCATACGCACCTGAACTTTGCTCAGAGTGCTGATCACTTCGTACTTCAGTGATTCCAGCATTGATGCAAACATAGAGAAGGATTCACGCTTGTATTCCTGCTTCGGATCTTTTTGCGCGTAACCACGCAGGTGGATACCCTGACGCAGGTAATCCATCGCCGCCAGGTGCTCTTTCCACAAAGAGTCGAGCGTTTGCAGCATCACGCCTTTTTCGAAGTGACGCATCATCTCCGCGCCCACAACTTCTTCTTTGCGCTGATAAACTTCTACTGCGTTTGCCAGAATACGTTCGCGCAGCGTTTCTTCGTGCAGCTCAGGTTCTTTATCCAGCCACTCTGAAATCGGCATATCCAGCTCGAAGTCGTTTTTCAGGCGCTCCTGCAGACCCGGAATATCCCACATTTCTTCCAGAGACTGCGGTGGAATATAGGCATCAATCGTCGCTTTGAAGACGTCTTCGCGAATGCTGTTAATGGTTTCGCTAACATCAGTTACGTCCAGCAGTTCGTTACGCTGGGTGTAGATAGCACGACGCTGGTCGTTGGCAACATCATCATATTCCAGCAACTGCTTACGAATATCGAAGTTGCGGCTTTCCACTTTACGCTGCGCGTTAGCAATTGCTTTGGTCACCCATGGGTGTTCAATGGCTTCACCAGGCTTCATACCCAGTTTACGCATCATGCCGGACACGCGGTCAGAGGCAAAAATACGCATCAGCGCATCTTCCATCGACAAATAGAAACGAGAAGAACCCGCATCCCCCTGACGACCCGAACGACCACGCAGCTGGTTATCGATACGACGAGATTCGTGACGCTCAGTACCGATAATATGCAAACCACCAGCAGCTAACACCGCGTCGTGGCGAACCTGCCACTCGGCTTTGATCTGCGCGATTTGTTCCGGAGTTGGGTTTTCCAGCTCGGCAACTTCTGCCTGCCAGCTACCGCCCAGCACGATATCGGTACCACGACCCGCCATGTTAGTAGCGATTGTCACGGCAGACGGGTAACCCGCCTGTGCGACGATATCCGCTTCGCTGGCATGGAACTTGGCGTTCAGAACGTTATGTTTGATGCCTGCCTTGGTCAGCTCGTTAGAGACTACTTCAGATTTTTCAATGGAGATAGTACCCACCAGCACCGGCTGGCCATTTGCAGTACGCTCTTTAATATCTTCAATGATCGCCTGAATTTTTTCCGCTTCGGTCATGTACACCAGATCCGGTAAATCCTTACGGATCATCGGACGGTTAGTTGGTACAACTACGGTATCCAGCTTGTAGATGGAGCTAAATTCAAAGGCTTCGGTATCTGCTGTACCGGTCATACCGGCCAGTTTTTCGTACAAACGGAAGTAGTTCTGGAAGGTAATAGATGCCAGCGTCTGGTTCTCGTTCTGGATCTCTACGCCTTCTTTAGCTTCAACAGCCTGGTGCAGACCATCAGACCAGCGACGCCCCTGCATGGTACGGCCGGTGTGTTCATCAACGATGATAACTTCGCCGTCTTTCACGATGTAGTCAACATCGCGGGTAAACAGCACGTGCGCACGCAGTGCGGCAGTCACGTGGTGCATCAGCATAATGTTGCCTGGAGAGTACAGAGACTCGCCCTCATCCATAATGCCTTCGTTAACCAACAACTCTTCAATCAGTACCAGACCACGTTCGGTCAGGTTAACCTGGCGCGCTTTCTCATCAACAGAGAAGTGGCCTTCCCCCTGGAACGTGTCGGAATCTTCCTTCTCCTGACGGATCAGGTGTGGGATGATTTTGTTCACTTTTTTATACATTTCCGAGCTGTCTTCAGCCGGGCCGGAAATGATCAGCGGCGTACGCGCTTCATCGATCAGGATGGAGTCAACTTCATCGACCAGCGCATAGTGCAGTTTACGTTGAACACGCTCTTCCGGACTAAACGCCATGTTGTCGCGCAGGTAGTCAAAGCCGTATTCGTTGTTGGTACCGTAAGTAATATCGGCGTTGTAGGCTTCACGCTTGGCTGGCGCTGGCAGGCCAGACATGTTGATACCAACGGTCATGCCGAGGAATTCAAACAGCGGGCGGTTATTTTCGGCATCACGCTGAGCCAGGTAGTCGTTCACGGTAACCACGTGCACGCCCTTCCCGCTTAATGCGTTCAGGTAGGCTGGCAGCGTCGCGGTCAGGGTTTTACCTTCACCAGTACGCATTTCCGCGATGCAGCGATCGTTAAGCACCATACCACCCAACAGCTGAACATCGAAGTGGCGCATACCGAACACGCGTTTACTCGCTTCACGCACCACTGCGAACGCTTCCGGGATCAGGCTCTCAACGCTGGCACCTTTTTCCAGACGGGCGCGGAATTCAGCGGTCTTCGCTTTCAGTTCATCATCGGAGAGTTTTTCCATCTCCGGTTCCATTGCGTTGATGACATTGACCACTTTACGCATACGACGCAGCGTACGCTCATTCCGGCTACCGAATACTTTGGTTAATAATTTGATTAGCATAATAAAATCTCAAACGCCCCGCGATGCGGAGTCAAAAATTATAAGTTGGAAGGTTCTTTTTTAGCTGAGGCGTTGAGGACCAGCGCGGATACCCTGCAGCTGGCTGATCCAGACCGGAACGCTAAACGCGGCCTGAGAAGTAAAGTGGGCGTATGTCACGCGACTTACTGTCGCGGGCGGAGTGCCTTCTTGCGTCAGCATCGCGCTGAGCGTATTCAGTAACGCAAGATGGTGCGCCTGGATTGGCAACGGCTCTTCGGCAACAGGCAACGCCTGAGGCGCCATGGCAAAAGAAAGATGGCGGATAACCGTACGAATGGCATGTTGATGCCAGTAATCGACGGTAAAATTTGGGCGGCGATTAGTCGCTTCCAGCAAAGCAAGCTGGCTAAAGTTAACTTTAGCGGATTGATCGTGATTGCTGGCAGTCGCCTTCGCGGGGGGATTGGGTTCAGCAGCATTACCGAGCGCGGGCAGGCCAAAACTCGCCGCGACCATCCCCAACAGGAGATGCGGCCAGAAGTACCGTCTGCCTAACTGTCGCCAACGCGTCAGTATTCCACTCACGTTTTTGCCACCTGATATACCCTGCGTTTGGGGTTACGAATGCAAAACATTTTTTTTGCGCACGAATCTTATCATTAAAGCGTACGCTCCACAGCAGTAATGACAACCGGCCATGGGTAAATATGCTCAAGAAAGCAGCGATCGCACACTATTTTAACCTAGTGGCAGGGAAATATTTGCGTTGGAAAAGGCTGCGTTAATGAGTACATAAAAAAACGACTGGTTCACCTGGCCGGAGAGAGTGCCAGATTTACCAGTCGAATTTATACGACAGCGTATGTCGTTATGCCAGTACGGTCGAAGGTGCTTTGAACGCCAGAGGCAGTTCTGCATCGTCCTGGAAGGTCACATATTCCCAGGCTTCCTGTTTTGCCAGGACCGCCTGCAACAGTTTGTTATTCAATGCATGACCGGATTTATACGCGGTGAATGCACCAATAATGTTGTGACCACACATGAACAAGTCACCAATCGCGTCGAGCATTTTGTGACGAACGAATTCGTCTTCAAAACGCAGACCGTCTTCGTTCAATACGCGATAATCGTCAACAACGATGGCACAATCGAAGCTGCCGCCCAAGGCCAGGCCACGGGACTGCAGATATTCGATATCACGCATGAAGCCGAAAGTACGCGCACGGCTGATCTGGCGCATGAACGCATCTGCAGAGAAGTTCATCGCGTAGCGCTGCGTGCTGGCATCAATCGCTGGATGGTTAAAGTCGATGGTAAAATCCAACGAGAAACCATTAAACGGTTTGAATTCAGCCCACTTATCGCCATCTTCGACACGAACGGTCTCTTTGATGCGAACAAATTTCTTAGCGCTGTTCAGTTCTTCAATACCCGCATCAAGCAGCAGGTATACGAACGGAGCAGCACTACCATCCATGATCGGGATTTCCGGGGCGTTAACTTCAATAACAATGTTATCGATACCTAAGCCCGCCAGAGCAGCATTCAGGTGCTCTACGGTTGAAATCCGCACATCATGCTCATTGACCAGACACGTACAGAGCATGGTATCACGCACAGATTTGGCATCGGCCGGGAAATCTACCGGAGGATTCAAGTCGGTGCGACGATAGATGACCCCGGTGTTGGCCGGCGCAGGGCGTAGCGTCAGCGTGACTTTTTTGCCGGTATGTAAACCGACGCCAGTCGCCTGAACGATACGTTTAAGTGTCCTTTGTTTGATCATCGTATAATCTCGCCAAATTAACTATCCAACCGAAGTGTACTATACATTCGGCGGGCCAGTTTAGCACAAAGAGCGCAGATTCCCAAATTCCAGCTAATTCTTAATCAGCTTGCTTACGCAGGAATGCAGGGATATCCAGATAATCCGGCTCTTTAGTGGTTTGCGGCGTATTGTCGTTAACCACTTTCGCTACCGGCTTCTGTTCTTGCGTCAACGGCGCCATGCCGTGTTGCTGGTAACGATCCATTACCGGCTGCTGTACCTGCTTGTTGGTTACCAGAGTGATTTCAGGACGCTTGTCCATACCAATTCCAGTCGCAACAACGGTCACACGCAGTTCGTCGTTCATATCCGGGTCCAGAGAGGTACCGATTACCACGGTCGCGTTATCCGATGCAAAGGCACGGATGGTGTTACCCACGGTTTCGAACTCATCCAGACGCAGGTCGAAGCCCGCAGTAATGTTGACCAGCACGCCGCGTGCGCCGGACAGATCGATGTCTTCCAGCAGCGGAGAAGAGATAGCCATTTCAGCCGCTTCTTCTGCACGGTCTTCACCGCTCGCCACGCCAGAACCCATCATCGCGTAGCCCATTTCGGACATCACGGTGCGCACGTCTGCAAAGTCGACGTTCATCAGGCCCGGACGAGTAATCAGTTCAGCAATACCCTGAACTGCGCCTTTCAGTACGTCGTTCGCTGCGCCAAACGCATCCAGCAGGGAGATACCGCGACCCAGTACTTTCAGCAGTTTGTCATTCGGAATAGTAATTAGAGAGTCCACATGTTTGGACAGCTCGGTGATACCCTGCTCCGCGAATGCCATACGCTTCTTGCCTTCAAAGTTGAAAGGCTTAGTCACGACAGCAACGGTCAGAATACCTAAATCTTTTGCTACTTCAGCAACCACTGGCGCTGCACCGGTACCGGTACCGCCGCCCATGCCTGCTGCGATAAACACCATGTCTGCCCCGTCAAGCGCTGCACGCAGAGCTTCACGATCTTCGTCTGCCGCATTACGGCCGACTTCCGGGTTCGCACCCGCGCCCAGACCTTTGGTGATGCCGCTACCAATCTGAATGGTCTGTCCAACCGCCGTTTTACGCAACGCCTGAGCGTCGGTATTCACCGCGAAGAATTCAACACCTTCGATGCGCTCACGCACCATGTGTTCAACGGCATTACCGCCACCGCCGCCGACGCCGATGACTTTAATCACCGCGTCATTGGTAAGTTCCATAGGTTCAAACATAGTTTCTCTCTCCGTTGTGCCTGTCGCCTGAGACCGTTAATGTGCGATGGTCTCTTTAAAAATTAAAACTCTTTTCGCAGCCAGCTATTGAGTCGTTTGATCCACGAGCCAACTGATGCCGTTACGCGTTTTTCTACTTCAGCCTCACCACTCAAATGGGATTCTTTTCCGTAGTGAAGCAGCCCCACTGCCGTTGAATAATACGGCTCCTGAGCATAATCCGTCAGACCAGTGATATTCAGCGGCGCGCCAATACGTACTTGCGTATGGAACACGCGCTGTGCGCAGGCCGCCAGACCTTCAATTTGCGCAGCACCACCGGTTAACACAATCCCCGCCGCCAGATGATGTTTCACACCCTGCTGGCGAAGCTGTTCTTGTAATTGCAAAATTTCTTCGTTGACCAGGTTGAGCAGCTCGGTATAACGCGGCTCAATGACTTCTGCCAGGGTCTGACGTTGCAGGCTGCGCGGTGGACGACCACCTACGCTTGGCACTTCAACGCTTTCGTCTTTACCCACGATGGACCCCAGCGCACAGCCATGGCGCACTTTAATGGCTTCAGCATCGCTCGGCGGCGTACCAAAGGCATACGCGATATCACTGGTCACTACATTCCCTGCATAAGGGATAACTTTAGTGTGGCGCAACGCCCCGCCAGTATAAACGGCGATGTCCATTGTACCACCACCAATATCCACCACGCAGACACCCAGCTCACGTTCATCTTCCGTCAACACGGAATAACTGGCTGCCAACCCGGCAAAAATCAGTTGGTCAACTTTCAGACCACAACGTTCAACAGCTTTGACAATGTTCTTCGCCATGTCGTTGTGGCAGGTAATAAGGTGGACTTTTGCCTGCATACGTACGCCGGAAAGACCTACCGGATTTTTAATGCCTTCCTGGTAGTCAATGGCGTATTCCTGCGGAATAACGTGCAGAACACGATGTTCGTCGCGAACGCGTACGGATTTTGCCGTATGTACCACGTTTTCCACATCTTCCTGCGTCACTTCCTCTTCGGAAATGGGCACCATACCAATTTCATTTTGACAGCTAATATGTTTACCGGAAAGTGCCAGATACACCGAGGAAATCTGGCAATCTGCCATCAGTTCAGCCTGGTCAATGGCGCGCTGTACGCACTTCACCACTGACTCAAGGTCATTCACCCCGCCTTTATCCATACCTCGCGATGGGCAACTGCCCACGCCAATGATATTGACCATACCGTCGGGCAGAACTTCCCCTACTAAAGCGGCTACCTTCGCGGTGCCAATCTCCAGTCCAACTACCAGTTTTCTGTCCGTCGCCTTGATCATTGTTGTTCTGCCTGTGCCTGATTCTGTTGCTGATTAGATTCCTCAGGAGGCAAGGGAACCCAGCCTACTGCCGCTCCTGAGTCATAACGCAAATCAACGTAGCTAATCCGTTTGCCATCGGTTTGCGCCTGCTGCTGTAAAACCGGGTAGAGTTCCACAAAGCGAGCCAAACGTTTTATCGTATCGCCCCTGCCCAGATTGAGCTTAATATCGTTATTCAGCGTCAACTGCCAGGAACGACGAGCGGTCATCGCCGCTTCCTTCAGGGTGAATCTATCCTTAGCCAGCACCTGCCCCATATCACGGAACCCTTGCAACACTTCACTTGCGCTGCCTTCCGGTCCGTACAACATAGGTAATACCTGCTTATTGGCCCGACCGGTTGGGACGCTGAACGTATTGCCTTCGGCATCCACCATATGCTGGTCATTCCAACGCGCAATGGGCACATATTCAACCAGATGAATCTTCAATTCATCGGGCCATTGCTTTCTGACGCTCGCCTGTTTAATCCAGGGGAGACGTTCAATTTGACTCTGAATGATGTTCACATCCTGAGTCATAAAGGTTCCCGGAGCGCCCAGAGCCAGAATGGACTGACGAATATCGTCATTGCGCGTGTAATGCCGTTCGCCGGTTAACACCAGCTTTGACAATGGCAACCGCTGCGCATCTTCCATCCACCCCAACACTACCCAGCCGCTGACAAACACGGTGCACAGCACTGTCAGCAGGAACAGTATTCCTGCAAGACGCGTTCCATTATTGCGGCGTGAGGAGTTTACTTCTTCTTCATCACCGTTTCGCGTGTTCAGCGCAGCCTGCGACATATCAGTCCGCCAACTCCAGAATTCTTACCACCAACTGCGAGAAGCTCAGGCCAGCCTGACGTGCCGCCATCGGCACCAGGCTGTGGCTGGTCATACCCGGAGAGGTATTCGCTTCCAGCAGATAAAACTGGCCATCGCTGTCCAGCATGACGTCAATGCGCCCCCAACCTTTACAGCCCAATGCGGTCCATGCTTTCAGGACTAATTCCTGCAAACGGGCCTCTTGTTCAGCTTCCAGACCTGCAGGGCAGAAATATTGTGTCTCATCAGAGAGATACTTCGCCTCATAATCATAGAAGGTTCCCGCGGGTTGGATACGTATTGACGGTAAAATTTCTTCACCAAGTATCGCAACTGTAAATTCCGGGCCACTGAGCCATTTTTCGATCAGTACTTCTTCATCATGCTGAAAAGCCAATGCTAATGCACCCTGCAAAGCATTTTCTTCTTCAACTTTTGACATCCCTACGCTGGAGCCTTCACGGCTTGGCTTCACAATCAGCGGCAAACCTAACGCAGAGATTTTTGTAACCGCTTCATCGCTAAGACCTTTTTCGAACTCAGAGCGGGTCAATGCAACCCAGGGCGCGACGGGTAAACCTGCGCCCTGCCACAGCAGCTTGCTGCGCAGTTTGTCCATCGAAATTGCGGACGCCATGACGCCGCTGCCGGTATATGGCAGGCCAATTTGCTCCAGCATGCCCTGCAACGTGCCATCTTCCCCGCCACGACCGTGCAGCGCAATAAACACCTTCTGAAAACCCATAGATTTCAGAAGAGTGACATCAATATCTTTAGGGTCAACCGGATGGGCATCGACACCACCTTCGCGTAACCCTGCCAGTACGGCCGCACCGGAATTCAGCGAAACTTCACGCTCTGCGGAGGTTCCTCCTAACAGGACCGCGATTTTATCAGCCATGTTGTTCTTCCTCCGGGTTTTGCGGCTTCAGTTTGATTTCAGCTAAGGAACGCGCGATTTTGCCGATATTTCCAGCGCCCTGCACCAAAATCAGATCATTGCCGGTTAATACCGGCGCCAGCATGTCTGCCACCTGAGCCGGATCGGATACCAGAATCGGGTCGATCTTACCGCGACCACGGATCGTACGGCACAGCGAACGGCTGTCAGCCCCCGGAATCGCGGCTTCACCCGCGGCGTATACATCCAGCATCAACAGCGCATCGACCTGAGTCAGCACGTTGGCAAAGTCGTCATACAGATCGCGTGTACGCGTAAAGCGGTGCGGCTGGAACAGCATTACCAGATTTTTGTCCGGCCAGCCCGCGCGTGCAGCTTTAATCGTGGCATCCACTTCCGTTGGGTGATGACCATAATCATCAACCAGCATCGCCGTCCCGGTTTTACCGTTTACCGGCTCAAGCGGAAATTCGCCGAGGAAGTCAAAACGGCGTCCGGTGCCCTGGAAACTTTCCAGCGCGCGCAGAATTGCGTCGTCTTCAATGCCTTCTTCTGTTGCAACTGCCACCGCCGCCGCCGCGTTCAGCGCATTGTGGCGGCCCGGTGCGTTCAATGTCACACGTAAATCGGCCATCCCCTGACGCAGCAGCGTGAAGTGCCCTTGTGGACCAATCTGCTGGTAATCTTCAACGCGCACATCAGCATCATCGCTGAAACCATAGGTTGTGGTTTGACGACCGACCCGCGGCAACAACTCGCGGATCACCGGATCGTCAACGCACATCACCGCACGACCATAAAACGGTAAGTTATGCAGGAAATTAATAAACGTCTGCTTTAAATTTTCGAAGTCGCCATGGTAGGTATCCATATGATCGGCTTCGATATTGGTAACAATCGCCACCATCGGCTGCAAATGTAGGAACGACGCATCGCTCTCATCTGCCTCCGCAATTAAATAACGGCTATGACCCAGACGCGCATGGACGCCTGCAGCCTTCACCAGACCGCCGTTGACAAACGTCGGATCCAGCCCCGCTTCCGCGTAGATACTGGAGACCATCGCTGTGGTCGTGGTTTTACCGTGCGTCCCGGCAATGGCGATACCGTGACGAAAACGCATTAATTCAGCCAACATTTCAGCACGACGGATCACCGGAATACGTGCTTCATGCGCCGCAACAATTTCCGGGTTATCCGCAGAAATGGCGCTGGATACCACCACCACGCTCGCATCACGCACGTTTTCCGGGCGATGGTTGAAGAAAATCGTGGCGCCCAGATTCGTCAACTGCTGAGTCACCGGATTCGGCGCCAGGTCAGAGCCGCTGATCTGATAACCTTCGTTGGCCAAAACTTCGGCAATACCGCCCATACCAGCACCACCGATGCCGACAAAGTGAATGTGCCGAACGCGACGCATTTCGGGCACTATGGAACGCAGTTTTGCCAGTTGTTGTGTATTCATTCTTTAGCCATTAACTTCTTAGTTCATGCGATGCAAAAGGCATCACCACAATTACGCCCGGGCAGCCCGGCTCACTTCATTAGCAACACGCTCTGTGGCATCCGGTATGGATGCGGCGCGCGCACGTTCTGCCATGGTTAATAAGGTTTCTCGCGACCACCCGGAAAGGGTGTTAGCGACGGCATCCACAGTAAACTGCGGCTGCTCAAGAATTTTGGCGGCGCCCGCTTTCTCTAGCGGCAGCGCATTCCAGTACTGCTGTCGGTCTTTGTGCTGGAAAGGCACAAACAGCGCAGGCAAACCTGCGGCAGCAATTTCACTTACCGTCAGCGCACCTGAGCGACAAACTACGACATCCGCCCACGCGTAGGCGGCTGCCATATCATCAATAAACTCAGTGACCTTGTGCTGCGGTTGTCCCGCGTCAGCATATGCCTGTTCAACGGTTTGCTGCGCACCTTTGCCGCTCTGATGCCAAATAGTCACCGCGTCACCAAGCTCTGCGGCAACCTGCGGCATCGTCTGGTTCAATACGCGTGCTCCCTGAGACCCCCCGACGACCAGCACGCGAACCGGGCCTTCACGCCCTGCCAGACGTACTTCGGGCGACGGCAGCGCCAGAACGTCGGTGCGTACCGGGTTACCCACCACTTCCGCATTCGGAAAAGCGCCAGGAAAAGCCTGCATCACCGTAGTGGCAATTTTCGCCAGCCACTTGTTGGTTAATCCCGCAATGCCATTCTGCTCATGCAGTACAACCGGAATGCCTAATGACCAGGCTGCCAGACCGCCAGGGCCGGACACGTAGCCGCCCATACCCAGCACCACATCAGGCTTAAACTGCTTCATGATGGCGCGCGCCTGGCGCCAGGCATTAAAAATACGCACGGGGGCGGCAAGCAGCGCGTTGACACCTTTGCCACGCAAACCGGAGATGCGAATAAAGTCAATTTCAATGCCATGCTTCGGCACTAAGTCCGCTTCCATACGATCGGCGGTGCCCAGCCAACGAACTTGCCAGCCCTGAGCCATTAAATGATGCGCGACCGCCAGCCCCGGGAACACATGCCCGCCGGTACCGCCTGCCATCACCATTAACCGCTTCGGTTGACCACTCATCGTGCACCTCGTGTAAACGCCTGGGCTTTTTCCAGACGCGTTTCATAATCAATACGTAACAAAAACATGATGGCCGTCGACATAATCAACAAACTGGAACCACCATAACTGATCAGCGGTAACGTCAGACCTTTGGTTGGCAGCATACCAGCTGCCGCACCTACGTTTACCAGCGCCTGGAAGCTAAACCAAATCCCGATGGAGCAGGCTAAAAAGCCTGAAAAACGGTGGTCAATTTCCAGCGCTTTGCGGCCAATCGACATCGCGCGAAAAGCGACGAAGAATACCATTAAAAGTGCCAATACCACACCGATATAACCCAGCTCTTCCCCAATGATGGCGAAGATGAAGTCGGTGTGCGCTTCCGGTAAATACTCCAGTTTTTGCACCGAATTACCTAAACCCTGCCCCCAAATCTCACCGCGACCAAAAGCCATCAGCGATTGCGTTAACTGGTAGCCGCTGCCAAACGGATCTTCCCATGGGTTCCAGAAGGAGGTTACGCGGCGAATACGATATGGTTCGGCAAGGATCAGCAGCACTACCGCCGAAATCCCCATACCGATAATGGCAATGAACTGCCACAGTTTCGCTCCAGCGAGAAACAGCATCGCCAGCGTCGTGACAAACAGCACCACTACCGTACCAAGGTCAGGCTGCGCCAGCAGCAAGATTGCCAGCACCAGAATCACACCCATCGGTTTTAAGAAGCCGCGCAGGTTGTTACGCACTTCATCGACTTTACGCACCAGGTAGTTGGCGAGATAACAGAACAGCGACAGCTTGGTGAATTCCGCAGGCTGAATACGCAGTGGACCCAGCGCGATCCAGCGCGATGCCCCGTTAACGGAGCTCCCCACCACCAGAACGATCAACAACATGATGATCGAGGCGATCAGCATTGTCGTGCTGTACTTTTGCCAGAACTCCATCGGCAGACGTAACGTCACCATCGCCAGACAGAACGCGAGGAAGATATACAGCGCGTCACGTTTAGCGAACAGGAAGGGATCGCCTGCCAGGCGTTGCCCTACGGGCATCGATGCCGATGTCACCATCACAAAACCGATCGCTGCCAGACCAAAAGTCAGCCACAGCAGCATGCGGTCATACATGATCAGGCTGTCCGCGTCTTTATCACGCGAAGCCATCACCCAGCCTTTAAGTGCCGCGAAGATCCACGCCAGGACACCCAGTCCCGGTACGCGCGGCATTTTCAGACGAGGGAGAGAGAAGCGCATCAACCCAACTCCTTCGCCAAACGGGTAAAGACGTCACCACGTTGCTCAAAGTTCTTGAACTGGTCAAGGCTGGCACAGGCTGGCGACAGCAGCACCATATCACCCGACTTCACACGCGGTGCGAGCAGACGCATTGCCTGCTCCATGGTTTCAGTGTGTTCCGCAACCTCAGGACGCAGAGCGGCAAGCTGTGCGCCATCGCGACCAAAGCAGTACAGACGAATGTTGTCGCCAGTCAGGTAACGTTGCAGCGGCATAAAGTCGGCGGATTTCCCGTCACCGCCCAGCAGCAGGTGCAGCGTACCCTCAACGTGCAGACCATTCAGTGCCGCTTCGGTGCTGCCGACGTTGGTGGCTTTTGAATCGTTGATCCAACGCACACCGTTATGATTCAGTACCAACTGGAAACGATGCGCCAGACCGGTAAAGGTAGTCAGCGCTTTCAGGCTGGACGCCCGCGGCAGACCCGCAGCATCCGCCAGCGCCAGCGCCGCCAGGGCGTTGGTATAGTTATGCTGGCCGGTAAGCGTCATCTCTTTCACGTTCAGGACTTTTTCACCCTTCACCCGCAGCCAGGTTTCACCCTGCTGACGATTGAGATGATAGTCACCCATGTTGATGCCAAAGCTCACGCAGCGCTCATCCGCCCCGCGAATCGGCATGGTCAGCGCATCATCAGCATTGACCACACACACTTTCGCATTCTCATAGACACGCAGTTTGGCCGCACGGTACTGCTGCAAGCCAAACGGATACCTGTCCATATGATCTTCGGTGACGTTCAAAATGGTGGCGGCTACGGCCTGTAAGCTGGAGGTTGTCTCCAGCTGGAAGCTCGACAGCTCGAGAACATACAGCTCGCGTTCGTCATCAAGCAGCATCAACGCGGGTAAGCCGATATTTCCGCCAACACCCACGTTCACGCCGGCCGCTTTCGCCATCTCGCCGACCAGCGTAGTGACGGTACTTTTCCCGTTGGACCCGGTGATCGCGACGATCGGCGCCTGTGCTTCGCGACAGAACAGCTCGATGTCACCGACAATTTCGATCCCTGCATCAGCGGCGGCGCTCAGCGAAGGATGCGCCAGGGCAATACCAGGGCTGGCGACGATGAGATCGGCGGCCAGCAGCCAGTCATCATTCAGGCTGCCAACATGACGCTCAACTGCTTCCGGCAATTTATCCAGACCAGGCGGCGTCGCACGGGTATCCATCACACGCGGCGTCACGCCACGCGCCAGAAAGAAATCCACGCAGGACAGCCCGGTCAATCCCAGACCGATAATGACGACTTTTTTACCCTGGTAATCAGCCATGATTAACGTACCTTCAGCGTTGCCAGGCCAATCAGCACCAGCATCAGCGAAATAATCCAGAAGCGCACAATGACGCGCGGTTCCGGCCAGCCCTTCAGTTCATAGTGGTGGTGAATCGGCGCCATACGGAAGATGCGCTGTCCGCGCAGCTTAAAGGAGCCAACCTGCAGAATGACCGACAGCGTTTCTACAACAAATACGCCGCCCATGATTACCAGCAGGAACTCTTGACGCAGCAGCACGGCAATAATGCCCAGCGCGCCACCCAGCGCCAGCGAACCTACGTCACCCATAAAGACCTGCGCCGGATAGGTGTTAAACCACAGGAAACCTAACCCCGCGCCGACAATCGCCGTACAGACGATCACCAGTTCGCCTGCATGGCGTAAATAGGGAATGTGCAGATAGTTGGCAAAGTTCATGTTACCGGTAGCCCATGCCACCAGCGCAAAACCCGCTGCTACGAACACGGTCGGCATAATCGCCAGGCCATCCAGGCCATCGGTGAGGTTTACCGCATTGCCCGTACCCACAATCACGAAGTACGCTAGCAGAACATAGAACAGACCCAGTTGCGGCATCACGTCTTTAAAGAATGGCACCACCAGCTCGGTAGCCGGGGTATCTTTACCTGCGAGGTACAGCGCAAAGGCAACACCCAGCGCAATCACCGACATCCAGAAGTACTTCCAGCGGGCAATCAGGCCCTTGGTATCTTTGCGCACCACTTTGCGGTAGTCATCGACAAAACCGATAATGCCGTAGCCAATCAATACCACCAGCACGCACCATACGTACGGGTTCGACGGATATGCCCACAGCAGTACGGAGATAACTATCGCGGTGAGGATCATGATCCCACCCATGGTTGGCGTACCGCGTTTACTGAAGTGCGATTCCGGACCGTCGTTTCGTACGACCTGTCCAAAGGACATTTTTTGTAAGCGGGCAATCATGCGCGGGCCCATCCACAAAGAGATGAACAGCGCGGTCAGCAGGCTGACGATGGCGCGAAACGTCAGATAGGAAAAGACGTTAAAGCCGGAATAATATTTGACCAAATGTTCGGCCAGCCAAACTAACATGTCCCATTCTCCTGTAATGCGCGTACTACCTCTTCCATGGCGGCACTACGTGAACCCTTCACTAAAATCGTCATGACCTGATGTTCTGCAATCAATGCTTTAAGATGCGCGGCCAGCGCACTTTTATCCGCAAAATGTTCGCCAACGCCACTGGCGTCGCTAATTGCCTGACTCAGTTTTCCCGTACTCAGTACACGGTCGATGTCTGCGGCTTTCGCAGCAACACCCACCTGTACATGGCATGCTTCGCTTTCTGCGCCAAGCTCTGCCATATCGCCAACGACCAGTACGCGATAGCCCGGCATTTCAGACAGCACCTGCACCGCTGCGGTCATCGAACCGACGTTCGCGTTATAGGAGTCGTCCAGCAGCAGCTGATTTTCCGCGAGTTGAATCGGGAACAGACGCCCCGGTACCGCTTGCAGATCCTTCAAACCCGCTTTGATCGCCTCGTGCGTCGCGCCTACCGCCATAGAGAGCGCCGCCGCCGCAAGGGCGTTAGCGATATTATGGCGACCCGGTAACGGCAGCAGGACATCAATGCTTCCGGTCGGCGTTTGCAGAGAAAATTCCGTGCCATGCGAGGTCACATGAACGTTGGTCGCCGAAAAGTCGCTATTGGCTGCATTCGGGGAGAAACGCCAGACTTTGCGATCGCCGATGATGCTTTGCCAGTTCAGCCAGTCGTTGTTGTCGGCATTCATAATGGCGATACCGTTCGCTGACAGGCCGGTAAAAATCTCACCTTTTGCCTTCGCAACGCCCGCCAGAGAGCCGAAGCCTTCCAGGTGCGCGGCGGCCAGGTTGTTCACCAGCGCCGCTTCCGGACGCGTCAGGCCGACGGTCCAGGCGATTTCGCCCTGATGGTTGGCACCGAGCTCAATCACGGCATAGTCGTAATCGTTGTTTAAGCGCAGCAGCGTCATCGGTACACCGATGTCGTTATTCAGGTTGCCCGCGGTATATAGGGTGTTACCACACTGGCTCAGAATGGCAGCCGTCATCTCTTTGACGGACGTTTTACCGGATGAGCCGGTCAGCGCGACAACGCGCGCCGGAACCTGGGCGCGAACCCACGCAGCCAGTTCACCAAACGCCAGACGCGTATCGTTAACAATCAGTTGCGGCAGGTTGGTATCCAACGGGCGGCTGACCAACAGCGCACCGGCCCCGCCCTCTTGCGCTTTGTCTGCAAAATCATGGGCATCAAAGCGTTCGCCTTTCAGTGCCACAAACAGGCAGCCCGGCGTCACTTTACGCGTATCGGTTGTTACGGCATCAAGGGTCAGATCGGCCCCTTTCAATTCGCCACGGAGGATCTCCGCCAGTTGGCTGAGCGTTACGCTAATCATGCGATAACCCCCAGCAGACGCGCTGCCGTGACGCGGTCAGAATAATCGAGGCGCTGTGAACCAACGATCTGGTAGTCTTCATGACCTTTACCGGCCACCAGCACCACATCATTTTCTTTCGCCTGCATAATGGCGTTTGTCACCGCTTCTGCGCGACCTTCCATCACCTTCGCCTGTCCGGCATCCAGCATCCCCGCCAGAATGTCGTTAATAATGGCACGCGGCTCTTCGGTACGCGGGTTGTCATCGGTCACCACAACAACATCGGCAAACTGCTCGGCAATTGCGCCCATCAACGGACGCTTGCCTTTATCGCGATCGCCGCCGCAGCCAAAGACGCACCACAGTTTGCCAGTACAGTGCAGACGTGCCGCCTGTAGCGCTTTTTCCAGCGCATCTGGCGTATGGGCGTAATCAACCACCACGGTGGTTTTACCCGGCGCGCTGAACACTTCCATACGCCCGCAAACCGGCTGCAATTGTGTCGCCGTTTTCAGTAAATCAGCTAACGGATAGCCAAGTGCCAGCAGCGTTGCCAGCGCCAGCAGCAGATTGCTGACGTTAAACGCCCCCATCAGGCGGCTTTCAATTTCGCCGTCGCCCCATGAGGAGGTAAAACGAATCGTTGCCCCGCTGTCGTGATACTTCACGTCAACCGCTTTTAACCAACGACCGTGACAGTTCGGGTTGATGTGGTCTTCCATCGAAACGGCAACCGCATCCGGGAGTTTCGCCAACCAGCGACGACCGACTTCATCATCCGCATTGACGATGGCCTGACCGCAATGGTGCGTGGAATACAGCAGCCATTTCGCGGCTTCGTAATGTTCCATGTCGCCGTGGTAGTCGAGATGGTCACGGCTTAAGTTAGTAAATACTGATGCGGCAAACTTCAGCGCCGCCACGCGATGCTGAACCAGACCGTGTGAAGAGACTTCCATCGCACCAACCGTTGCGCCCTGCGCAACCAGCCCCGCCAGCACATGCTGGACATCAACGGCTGAACCGGTGGTATTTTCCGTCGGGATCACTTTGCCCAGCAGGCCATTGCCTACTGTTCCCATCACCGCGCTGGTTTCGCCAAGCAGTTGGCTCCACTGTGCCAGCAATTGGGTGGTGGTGGTTTTACCGTTGGTCCCGGTCACGCCGACCAGGCGCATTTTCTCAGAAGGCTCGTGGTAAAAACGGCCTGCCAGTGCAGATAAACGTTCGTTAAGCTGACTAAGATAGATGACCGGAACGCCGTGCATTTCACGGATTTCACCATCAGTAGCTTCATCTTTTGCTTCTGCAATAATGGCAGCCACACCTTGCGCTATCGCCTGCGGGATATACCGACGCCCGTCCGCCTGATGACCTAATACTGCGACAAAGAGATCGCCCGATGCAGCCACACGGCTGTCAAGCGTCATCTCCCGCAGTGCTCGCTCCGGTGCACCCGGCACCCATGGAGCAAGAAGGTCGCGCAAATTACGATCTGCCACCTGTTGCCTCGCCTTGGTTATTCACAAATTCATTTTTATCGCCCGTTGTCAGCGCATCCGGCTCGATGTTCATGGTACGCAATACGCCGCCCATGATGGCACCAAAGACCGGCGCGGAAACGGCGCCACCGTAGTATTTACCCGCCTGCGGATCGTTGATAACAACAACCAGCGCGAAGCGCGGCTGACTCGCAGGCGCAACACCTGCGGTATAAGCAATGTATTTGTTGATGTAGCGGCCATCTGGCCCTACTTTTTTCGCCGTACCGGTTTTAATGGCGATGCGATAGCCTTTAATCGCCGCCTTCACGCCGCCGCCACCGGGCAGCGCCACGCTTTCCATCATGTGCACCACGGTGCGTACGGTCGCTTCCGGGAAGATACGCTCGCCCGGAACTGGAGGGTCAACTTTGGTAATCGACAGTGGACGATAAACGCCGTAACTGCCGATCGTTGCATAGACTCGCGCTAACTGTAACGGCGTTACCATTAGCCCGTAGCCGAAAGAGAAGGTGGCCCTCTCTATGTCAGACCACCGTTGTTTTTGAGGATATAAGCCACTGCGTTCTCCGACCAACCCCAAATTGGTCGCTTTTCCCAGCCCAAAACGTGAGTAAGTATCTACTAACGCTGAGGACGGCATCGCTAACGCCAGCTTGGAAACACCGACGTTACTCGACTTCTGCAAAACCCCGGTGAGGGTTAATTCGCTATAACGTGCCACGTCTTTGATTTCGTGACCATTAATTCGGTAAGGGATAGTGTTGAGGACCGTATTTTCGCGTACCACACCGCGCTGCAGCGCGGTCATCACCACCATCGGTTTAACGGTAGAACCCGGTTCAAACACGTCGGTAATGGTGCGGTTACGCATCGCGTCTTTTGGCGTACCAGTGAGATTGTTCGGGTTGTAGGACGGACTGTTGGCCATTGCCAGCACTTCACCAGTGTTCACATCCACCAGTACCGCACTGCCTGACTCCGCCTTGTTGAACGCCACGGCGTTATTCAGTTCACGGTAGACCAGTGCCTGTAAACGCTCATCAATGCTCAACGCGAGGTTATGCGCCGCCTGGCTGTCGGTAGAGGAGATATCTTCAATGACGCGGCCATACCGGTCTTTACGTACAATACGCTCGCCCGGTTGTCCGGTGAGCCACTTGTCGAAGCTCTTCTCAACGCCTTCAATGCCCTGGCTGTCGACGTTCGTAAATCCGATGAGGTGAGCAGTCACTTCCCCGGAAGGGTAGTAACGGCGGGATTCTTCGCGCAGATGGATACCTGGCAGCTTCAGTTTTTTGATGTAATCAGCCATGTCAGGGTTTACCTGACGCGCCAGATAGATAAAGCGCCCTTTCGGATTCGCGTTAATGCGGGAAGCCAGTTGATCGAGCGGGAGATTCAGCGCGGTTGACAGCGCTCTCCAGCGTTCGCCAACGCTCACTCCGCCGGCATCATGTACTTCTTTCGGGTCGGCCCATATAGCTTTAACCGGAACACTCACCGCCAGCGGACGACCAGAGCGGTCGGTAATCATTCCGCGCGATGTAGACACTTCCTGGACGCGTAGAGAGCGCATATCACCCTGACGCACCAGCATGTCCGGCGCGATGATTTGCAGCCAGGCAACGCGACCCAGCAGAAAACCCAGTGCCAGCAAAATACAGCCGCACAGTAACGCAAAACGCCAACTGATAAAGTTGGCTTGTTCTTCCTGGCGTTTTGGTTTGTGCGTTTTTGCCGCTGCTTTCATGCGTCGCGTTTATCCTTATTTTTGTACTACGATATTTTCTTGTGAGGGATCGACATGCTGCATTTGCAGCTTTTCCGTTGCGATCCGTTCAACACGGCTATGGTCGCCGAGCGCGTTCTCCTCAAGGATCAAGTTACGCCATTCGATATCCAGCGCATCTCGCTCCAGGACCAGCTGCTCACGCTGCGCAGTCAGTAACCGCGTATGGTGCGCTGTTGTCACGACGGTAACCGCCGTCAAAATAATGCAAATGAACAGGCAGAGTGGCAGCTTCCCAAACCGCAAAAGATCGTCACCGATCACGCCAGGCAATGCATGGCGCTCGTTGCTTCCTATCGATCCTTTAACTTTGCTGAGGGCTTCTGTCACTCTGCTGATCATGCGTTCGTCCTCTCTGCAATACGCAGAACTGAACTACGGGCACGAGGATTCTCAGCGACCTCTTCTTCACCCGGCATCATCTTGCCTAGTGCTCTTAACTCACGGCCGCCCAGTTTTTTGATCTGCGCTTCGGTCATCGGTATTCCAGCCGGTACCTGAGGGCCACGGCTTTGTTCACGCATAAAGCGTTTCACAATGCGGTCTTCAAGCGAATGGAAACTGATGATCGAAAGGCGACCACCTGGAGCCAGCACGCTGAGCGAGCTTTTTAGCGCCTGCTCTATCTCCTCCAGTTCACTGTTCACCCAAATGCGCACCGCTTGGAAGGTACGGGTCGCGGGATGTTTGAATTTGTCCTTCACCGGCATTGCCGCCGCAATAACTTCCGCCAGTTCTTTGGTGCGGGTCATCGGTTCGATGCGGTTACGCTCCACGATGGCGCGCGCAATGCGTTTGCCGAAGCGCTCTTCGCCAAAGGTTTTAATCACCCAGGCAATGTCTGCTTCATCGGCGGTTTGCAGCCATTCGGCCGCTGACTGACCGCGTGTTGGGTCCATACGCATATCTAACGGACCGTCACGCATAAACGAAAAACCGCGCTCTGCGTCATCGAGCTGCGGTGAAGAAACGCCCAGATCGAGAAGAATCCCGTCGATCTTACCGGTCAGTCCACGCTCAGCGACATAGTCAGCCAGCGCAGAGAAAGGTCCATGTACGATGGAGAAGCGAGGATCGGTAATCGTTTTAGCAACGGCAATAGCCTGCGGATCGCGATCGATTGCCAGTAAACGCCCCTCTTCGCCAAGCTGGGAGAGGATCAGACGTGAGTGACCACCGCGACCAAATGTCCCGTCAATGTAGATGCCGTCTGGACGAATATTCAGGCCGTTTACGGCTTCATCCAGCAACACCGTTGTATGTTTATAATTTTCCGTCATTTTATAGAGACAAATCCTGCAATCGTTCCGACAACGCGCCAGTAACAGACTGCTCAGCGTCGATATCTTCCTTGACCTGTTGATACCAGGTCGTTTCATCCCACAGCTCAAACTTATTGAACTGCCCAACCAGCATCACTTCTTTCGTTAGCCCTGCGTGTTGCCGCAGAATGGGCGCTATCAGTAATCGACCAGCGTTATCCATCTGACATTCGCTGGCATGACCCAACAATAAGCGCTGTACGCGACGCTCAACTGGATTCATGCTCGACAGACGCGATAGCTTCTGCTCGATTATTTCCCATTCAGGCAGGGGGTACAGCAGCAGGCACGGGTGATGGATGTCAATGGTGCAAACCATTTGACCGGTAGCGCTCTCAAGCAGTTGATCCCGATAACGGGTAGGCACGGATAAGCGCCCTTTACTGTCGAGATTAACTAACGTTGCTCCCCGGAACATGCCAGTCTCACCCCCGATTACCACTTTATCCCACAAATTCCCACTTAAAGGAGTTTACGGAGCGGAGGAAAACCTTGTCAAGCAAGTCGCGGCGCTTAGCGGAGCAAAAAACCCATTGTTTACGGCTAATATCAGCGTTGAACAAAATCCGTACAGCAAACGAAGCAAATTAACGTCATGAATATTTGTAAGAAAAAAATCCAACAACTCATCATTGTTTAAAACAACTGAATATCATCAGAAGAAAATATAAAGTGTCAGTTTGCGACGCGAGCGGCATTTTAGGACAATATGCAGCGAGTTAACAGTACCAGTTAATCGGTCTGTACGCCGCGCAGGACCAAGGTAAGCACCAGATGGCCGCAATACGAGAGCAAAGTGTTTGTTAATTCGGCAAATCCACACATGCATGTAACAAAATAATACAACCGTAACGCGTCGTTACGTATCAATAACCCAAAAATGGATAGTTGCATTTTTAATTCGGGGTATTTCAAGAATACATTTCAGATAATTCTAAAGAATATTCTTAAATATAATGCGGTTATTTCTGAGAATAGAAAAACTGAAGACGTCAGAGGCTTATCCCGCCGACGTCATCAATTGAGGGAACTTAGTTACGGCTGAGAATACCGCGACGGTACAGATTACGCCGTATACGCGTTAAACCTGGTTTTGGTTTACGCGGTTCGTCCAGACTTGCCAGTACAATCTCCAGCACGCGTTCCGCGACATCACGATGGCGCTGTGCCACTGCCAGTACAGGGCACTGCAGGAAGTCGAGCAGTTCGTGATCGCCAAAAGTCGCAATCGCTAAATCAGACGGCAACTGCCCATCACGACGCAGGGTCACATCCATCACCCCCTGCAACAGGGCAAACGACGTGGTAAACAACGCCTGAGGCATTGGGTGCGTTTCCAGCCATTTATCAAACAGCTGCGCTGCAGCTTCCCGCTCATAGCTGTTGGCGTACAGGAAATGGACTTCACGCGGATCGTCCTTCCACGCGGTACGAAAACCCTGTTCGCGCAGGAAACTGACGGATAATTCAGGAAGCGCGCCCAGATAGAGGACGGTTTCAGCAGGGAATTTGCGTAACTCTTCCGCCAGCATTTCCGCATCATCCTGATCTGCACCCACAACACTGGTAAAATGTTCGCGATCCAGTGCACGATCCAGCGCCACAATCGGGAATGAACTGTTTGCCCAGCGTTGGTAGAACGGATGTTCAGGCGGCAAGGAAGTCGACACAATAATGGCATCGACCTGGCGCTGTAAAAGATGCTCAATACAGCGCATTTCGTTATCTGGCTGATCTTCAGAGCAGGCAATCAACAGCTGATACCCACGTTGACGCGCCTGGCGCTCCAGATAGTTTGCGATCCGGGTATAGCTCGTGTTCTCAAGATCCGGGATCACCAGCCCGATAGAACGTGTGCGTCCAGCACGCAGCCCGGCCGCCACGGCATTCGGGTGGTAATTATGCTCGCGCACCACCGCCATGACTTTTTCAACCGTTTTGTCGCTTACGCGATATTGCTTTGCTTTGCCATTAATAACGTAGCTTGCAGTCGTTCGCGAAACGCCGGCCAACCGAGCGATTTCATCCAGTTTCACAATTGCCCCTTGCGTAAAATGTACAAACCATAACCTTTGTGATGGCATGGGTTAAATTTATTAACATCTAAGCGCAGAATAATGACTCCGGCAACCGCTTTTGTCTCTGGTTACCGCTGATTTCGCAAAAAAAGCCCAACCTGAGTCGTTGGGCTTGCGAATTAAGAACCCGATCATGATTAACGCATGATTTTATCGCCGCGGGAAAGCCCCACCACGCCGGAGCGAGCAACTTCCACAATTTTAGCGACTTCACGCAGCGTTGCCAGAAACGCATCCAGCTTATCGCTGGTGCCCGCCAGTTGTACGGTGTAGATAGACGGCGTGACATCGATGATTTGCCCGCGGAAAATCTCCGTGTTGCGTTTCACTTCTTCCCGGCCATAACCGCTGGCCTGGATTTTCACCAGCATGATTTCTCGTTCAACGTGGGCGCCCTGCCCCAGCTCGCTAACGCGCAGAACATCCACCAGTTTGTGGAGCTGCTTTTCGATCTGCTCAAGGACTTTCTCATCCCCTACCGTCTGAATCGTCATCCGCGATAAGGTCGGATCGTCGGTCGGCGCGACGGTCAGGCTTTCAATGTTGTAACCACGCTGGGCGAAGAGGCCAATCACACGCGATAATGCACCTGACTCGTTTTCAAGCAATACTGATAATATCCGGCGCATAATCAGGTCCTCTCCGTTTTGCTTAACCACATTTCATCCATCCCACCCCCACGAATCTGCATCGGGTAGACATGTTCACTACCGTCGACGGTGACATCGACAAACACCAGACGATGGTTACGCACATGTTCCAGCGCTTCGCCCAACTTGCTCTCAAGTTCTTCAGGCCGATTAATCTGGATACCGATATGTCCATAAGCCTCAGCAAGGCGCACGAAATCGGGCAGCGACTGCATGTAAGACTGTGAGTGACGCCCGGAGTAGATCATGTCCTGCCACTGTTTGACCATGCCGAGATAACGGTTGTTAAGGTTGAGTACCAGCACCGGCAGTTCATATTGCAGCGCCGTCGACAGCTCCTGGATATTCATCTGAATGCTGCCATCCCCGGTGACGCACACTACCGTTTCATCCGGCAAAGCCATTTTCACCCCTAACGCCGCAGGTAAACCGAATCCCATAGTCCCGAGGCCGCCTGAGTTAATCCAGCGACGCGGTTTATCGAACGGATAGTAATGTGCGGCAAACATCTGGTGTTGGCCAACGTCAGAGGTCACATACGCCTCCCCTTTCGTCAGACGCCAGATGGTTTCAATCACCGCCTGTGGCTTAATACTTTCGCTTTGCGTGTCGTATTTCAGACACTGACGGGCACGCCAGTGCTCAATCTGTTGCCACCAGTCACGATTATCATCCAGCGGCTGCTGAGATTTCTCCTGCTCCAGTAGTTCGAGCATCTGATCCAGCACCAGGCGGGCATCCCCCACAATCGGAATATCCGCAGTAACGGTTTTGGAAATAGAGGTCGGATCGATATCGATATGCAGCACGGTCGCATTCGGACAATATTTTGCCAGGTTATTCGTCGTTCGATCGTCAAAGCGAACGCCAACGGCAAAGATCACATCGGAATGATGCATGGTCATATTGGCTTCGTAGGTACCGTGCATGCCCAACATGCCCAGCGCCTGACGATGCGTGGCCGGAAACGCGCCCAACCCCATGAGCGAGGAGACAACCGGCAGATTCAGCGCTTCAGCAATCTGAGCTAACTGCTCATGGCAAGCGGCATTGACCGCGCCACCGCCCACATAAACAACCGGTTTCTTCGCCGCGACCAGCGTCTGCAACGCCCGTTTTATCTGTCCTTTATGTCCCGTCGTCGTCGGATTATACGAGCGCATACTCACCGAGTCCGGCCAGCTATAAGGCAGTTTCTTCGCCGGATTCAGAATATCCTTCGGCAAATCCACCACCACTGGCCCCGGACGACCGCTTGCTGCCAGCCAGAAGGCTTTTTTCAGCACCTGCGGGATATCTTCCGTTTGTTTGACCAGGAAGCTATGTTTCACCACCGGGCGGGATATACCTACCATGTCGCACTCCTGGAAGGCATCGTAGCCAATCAGCGACGTTGCGACCTGTCCGGAGAGGATCACCAGCGGAATGGAATCCATGTAAGCCGTTGCGATCCCGGTAATCGCGTTGGTCGCCCCCGGCCCTGAGGTGACCAATACGACCCCCACTTCTCCCGTGGCACGCGCAAGGCCATCAGCCATATGTACCGCCGCTTGTTCATGGCGGACCAGCACATGATCAATACCGCCGACCGTATGCAGGGCATCATAAATATCGAGGACGGCCCCCCCGGGATAACCGAATACCTGCTTCACACCCTGATCGATGAGCGATCGGACGACCATCTCGGCTCCAGACAACATCTCCATGGCTTGCCTCACTCTTATAATGAATTGCGGTTTAACAACACATTAACCGCTGACGATGACGCATGGCAATTGACTCCGAAGGGGTGGCACTGGAGTAAATAAGAATAAAAAGGAGGAAAGACGCGAATAAACGGAGAATTAAACCAGCATAAGCAATCAGTATGATAAATAATCGCTTAAAAATGGGGACTTACAGCGATTACTCTATTTTTTGACACTTTTGGACAGACGTAAAAAATAGAGTTCAGCATAAAATTTCAGTTATAAAGTTAAAAGCAGAATAAACAGGATGCACCGTCCGGTTTACTCTGCTAAATGCTACTGCTTACAAACGGAGACTAACAACTCTTCCATCCATTGATGTCCTTTATCCCGGCCTGCGGCTTCATGCCATGAAAGATAGCATGTGCGGCTGTTCAATTTTAACGGTAAAGGCAAGATCTGTAGTTCTAAAGAATCGGCAAATTCTTCTACTAACCAACGCGGCGCAATAGAGACCAAATGCGTTTGCGACACAATATTTAGAACACTAATTAATGCCATGCCCTGATAAGCCACGCAGGATTGTTTATCCGGTGTGTCATACCACGGTTGACTGAATGATGCGAAGCGATCAAGTGACACCACCGCATGCTGTTCATTATAGACATTGCTTTCCAGTAAAGGACCACTAATGCGCGGATGCTTTTTACTTGCCACTAACACCATTTCGTCATTGAATAACGGAATACTGGTAAATTCAGGACGTCGGAACTCTTCATAACTAATAACGAATTCAGTTTCCTGGTAACGTAATTGATGCTCTGTATTTTGATTGAGTGAAGATTTAAATACGACATGAATGTTTGGTGCAACTTGCTCAACTCTATTATAAATCAACGAGGTCAGAATATTATCCAATGGGCTGCATACGCAAAGATTGAATACGCGCTCGCTGCTGGCTGGCTCAAAACCCGATCCAGGCAGTTCATTCTGCACTAATTGCAATGCCTGGCGAACAGAACCAAATAGCTGGAAGGCTCTTGCTGTCGGCTGGATACCGCGTCCATAACGAACAAAAAGCTCATCATTAAACATAATTTTCAGGCGCGCGACCGCATTACTGACAGCAGGTTGCGACATCCCCAAAGTATGCGCGGCACGGGTAATGTTTTGTTCTTGCATCACCGCATCAAAAACGGTTAATAAATTAAGATCAACCATGCGAAGCTGTGGTTTCCCAATATCTATAATATTTGTTTTATCTGTTATTTTTACTTCTGGCATATTTAACTCCACTGTCACTCTAAACTCCCTTTTCCCAGACGGAGTGAAGAAATAATCTCCGTTAATATGATTTACCATACATATAAGATGAGAAAAAGAAAAAACATTAAAATTAGGAAAACATAAAGGCACAAACCTAAATGAACAAAGACCAATGCGATCGCAGTGTGGCTGGTGTCACTGCACGGTGATTCATATGTTTAAATTTCAAAAACAATATAACCATAAGCATGGCGAATATACAATCATACGCATCGTGAATGTGTATTTAAGTTTTAATTAAATGTTTATATTATTAATACATTAAAAGTTAACATTAATTTATCAATTTTGTGGTGTCACACCCCCCATAGCCATTCATAATTACTATAAAAACAGATAAATCATTAAGATATGAAATCCCAAGAGCGACTCTTCCTTCAGTTCGCCGTTACAATAAATGCAAATAACTATGCTCAAATATGTCAAACCATGAAAATTATGTACAACCATCAACTGATTAATTTTATGTACCCCGAAAAATTCAGCACAATTCGCTTAAGTTTTGCAGAAACTTTCCCCCTCTCACGAGGCATTTGCTGGGGTGAGGGTTGACATCAGTCTTCATATCCAGTACCACTAAAAGCATATCGCATTCGCCTGGAGCTTAATTGATGACTTACATTGCTCGTTTCAACGGTCTACTACTACTAAACGCATCTTCGTTGCGCGGTAGACTGGTGGACGACATTCAGCATTAAGTCAGCTCCAGTTAAGACAAAAAACCCGCGCCGTTGCGCGGGTTTTTTTATGCTCGAAGCAAGGCGCCCTAAGAAACCAAGGACCTAAACCATGAGCCAGCAAGTCATTATTTTCGATACCACCTTACGCGATGGTGAACAGGCGTTACAGGCAAGCCTGAGTGTGAAAGAAAAACTGCAGATTGCGCTGGCCCTTGAGCGTATGGGCGTTGACGTGATGGAAGTGGGTTTCCCCGTTTCTTCACCGGGCGACTTTGAGTCAGTTCAGACTATCGCTCGTCAGGTTAAAAACAGCCGCGTTTGTGCCTTAGCTCGCTGCGTAGAAAAAGATATCGACGTTGCCGCAGAATCTCTGAAAGTCGCTGAGGCTTTCCGTATTCATACGTTTATCGCCACCTCGCCGATGCACATCGCGACGAAATTACGCAGTACGCTGGATGAGGTCATTGAGCGCGCGGTCTACATGGTTAAGCGTGCGCGTAATTATACCGATGACGTGGAGTTCTCCTGCGAAGATGCAGGCCGTACCCCTATCGCCGATTTGGCTCGCGTGGTTGAAGCTGCCATTAACGCGGGAGCCAAAACCATTAACATCCCCGATACCGTCGGTTACACCATGCCTTTCGAATTTGGGGCAATCATTTCTGGCCTGTATGAACGCGTACCAAATATCGATAAAGCCATCATCTCCGTACACACCCATGATGATTTAGGTTTGGGCGTAGGCAACGCACTGGCAGCCGTTCACGCCGGAGCGCGTCAGGTGGAAGGCGCGATGAACGGTATCGGCGAACGCGCCGGTAACTGCTCACTGGAAGAAGTGATCATGGCGATCAAGGTGCGTAAAGATATCCTGAATGTACAGACCCGTATCAATCACCAGGAGATCTGGCGCACCAGTCAATTAGTCAGCCAAATCTGCAACATGCCTATTCCGGCTAACAAAGCCATTGTCGGTAGCGGCGCCTTTGCCCACTCTTCCGGCATCCATCAGGACGGTGTACTGAAAAATCGTGAAAACTACGAAATCATGACGCCTGAATCCATCGGCCTGAACCAGGTACAGCTGAACCTGACCTCCCGTTCCGGACGTGCCGCGGTGAAACACCGTATGGACGAGATGGGATATAAAGAAAATGAATACAACCTGGACAACCTGTACGACGCATTCCTGAAACTGGCGGACAAAAAAGGTCAGGTATTTGATTACGACCTGGAAGCGCTGGCCTTCATTAATAAACAGCAGGAAGAACCGGAGCATTTCCGTCTGGATTACTTCAGCGTGCAGTCCGGCTCAAACGACATCGCCACCGCCTCCGTCAAGCTGGGCTGTGGTGAAGAAGTCAAAGCCGAAGCGGCGAACGGTAACGGTCCGGTCGATGCCATTTATCAGGCAATCAACCGTGTAACTGAGTACAACGTCGAACTGGTGAAATACAGCCTGACCGCCAAAGGGCACGGTAAAGATGCGCTGGGTCAGGTGGATATCGTTGCCAACTATAATGGTCGTCGTTTCCACGGCGTCGGTCTGGCGACAGATATCGTCGAATCTTCCGCTAAAGCGATGGTTCATGTGCTGAACAACATCTGGCGCGCCGAAGAAGTCGAAAAAGAATTGCAACGCAAAGCTCAGAACAACGAGAACAACAAGGAAACCGTGTGATGTCGAAGAATTATCATATTGCTGTTTTGCCGGGTGACGGTATTGGCCCGGAAGTGATGGCGCAAGCCCTGAAGGTACTGGACGCAATCCGTAACCGCTTTAACATGCGCATTACCACCAGCCACTACGACGTGGGTGGTGCCGCTATCGATAACCACGGTCAGCCGCTGCCGCCTGCAACGGTTGAAGGCTGTGAACAAGCTGACGCCATTCTGTTTGGCTCCGTTGGCGGTCCGAAATGGGAAAACCTGCCGCCAAACCAGCAGCCAGAGCGTGGCGCACTGCTGCCATTGCGTAAGCACTTCAAGTTATTCAGCAATCTGCGCCCGGCTAAACTCTATCAGGGTCTGGAAGCGTTTTGCCCTCTGCGCGCAGATATTGCCGCGAACGGTTTTGACATCCTGTGCGTACGCGAACTGACTGGCGGAATTTACTTCGGTCAACCAAAAGGCCGCGAAGGCAGCGGACAACATGAAAAAGCCTTTGATACCGAGGTTTATCACCGTTTCGAGATCGAGCGTATTGCGCGTATCGCGTTTGAATCCGCTCGCCAGCGTCGCCGTAAAGTCACGTCGATAGATAAAGCCAACGTGCTGCAAACATCGATTCTGTGGCGCGAAATCGTCAATGAAATTGCGAATGAATATCCGGATGTTGAACTGGCGCATATGTACATCGACAACGCGACGATGCAATTGATCAAAGATCCTTCCCAGTTCGACGTGTTGCTGTGCTCTAACCTGTTTGGCGACATTCTGTCTGACGAGTGCGCCATGATCACCGGTTCTATGGGCATGTTACCGTCCGCCAGCCTGAATGATCAGGGCTTCGGTTTGTACGAGCCTGCTGGCGGCTCCGCTCCGGACATCGCCGGGAAAAACATTGCCAACCCTATCGCCCAGATCCTGTCGCTGGCGCTGCTGCTGCGCTACAGCCTGGATGCCAATGATGCGGCAACCGCAATTGAGAGCGCCATCAACCGCGCATTAGAAGAAGGCATCCGCACCGGTGACTTAGCCCGTGGCGCTGCCGCAGTCGGTACCGATGAAATGGGCGACATCATTGCCCGTTACGTCGCAGAAGGGGTGTAATCATGGCCAAAACGTTATACGAAAAATTGTTTGATGCGCACGTCGTCTTTGAAGCGCAAAACGAAACCCCGCTGTTGTACATCGACAGACATCTGGTGCATGAAGTGACCTCTCCGCAAGCGTTTGACGGCCTGCGCGCGCATGGCCGTCAGGTACGCCAGCCGGGTAAAACCTTTGCCACCATGGATCACAACGTCTCTACCCAGACCAAAGACATCAACGCGTCGGGTGAGATGGCACGCATCCAGATGCAGGAGCTGATTAAGAACTGTAACGAATTTGGTGTCGAGCTGTATGACCTGAACCATCCGTATCAGGGTATCGTTCACGTGATGGGGCCAGAACAAGGCGTGACGTTGCCGGGTATGACCATCGTCTGCGGCGATTCCCACACCGCTACACACGGCGCGTTCGGCGCGCTGGCGTTTGGTATTGGCACCTCTGAAGTTGAACACGTTCTGGCGACGCAGACCCTGAAACAGGGGCGCGCCAAAACCATGAAGATTGAAGTCAACGGTAAAGCAGCCCCTGGCATTACCGCCAAAGATATTGTGCTGGCGATTATCGGTAAAACCGGTAGTGCAGGCGGTACCGGACACGTAGTTGAGTTTTGTGGTGAAGCCATCCGCGCGCTGAGCATGGAAGGCCGCATGACCCTGTGCAATATGGCCATTGAAATGGGTGCCAAAGCGGGCCTGGTCGCACCGGATGAAACCACCTTTAACTATGTGCAAGGGCGTTTACACGCACCGAAGGGCGAAGATTTTACCCACGCAGTTGAGTACTGGAAAACGCTGAAAACCGACGACAACGCCACCTTTGATACCGTCGTCACCCTTCAGGCAGAAGAGATCGCGCCACAGGTCACCTGGGGAACGAATCCGGGTCAGGTCATTTCGGTGAACGATATTATTCCCGACCCGGCGTCATTTGCCGATCCGGTAGAACGCGCATCGGCTGAGAAAGCGTTGGCTTACATGGGATTAAAACCGGGTATTCCGTTAACAGAAGTCGCTATCGATAAGGTATTTATCGGTTCCTGCACCAACTCGCGTATTGAAGATTTACGCGCTGCGGCAGAAATCGCCAAAGGACGTAAAGTTGCGCCAGGCGTACAGGCACTGGTGGTGCCGGGCTCTGGTCCGGTGAAAGCGCAGGCGGAAGCAGAAGGTCTGGACAAGATCTTTATCGAAGCAGGATTCGAATGGCGTTTACCAGGCTGTTCCATGTGTCTGGCCATGAACAATGACCGCCTGAATCCGGGCGAGCGCTGCGCCTCCACCAGCAACCGTAATTTTGAAGGCCGTCAGGGCCGCGGTGGCCGCACGCATTTAGTCAGCCCGGCCATGGCCGCCGCTGCCGCCGTTAACGGTCATTTTGCCGACATTCGCAGCATCAAATAAGGAAACTACCATGGCAGAGAAATTTACCCAGCATACCGGCCTGGTTGTCCCACTGGATGCCGCCAACGTTGATACCGACGCAATCATTCCCAAACAGTTTTTGCAGAAGGTTACGCGCACCGGTTTTGGCGCTCATCTGTTCAACGACTGGCGTTTTCTGGACGAAAAAGGGCAACAGCCAAATCCTGAGTTCGTTTTGAACTTCCCGGAATATAAAGGGGCATCAATTCTGCTGGCGCGCGAAAACTTCGGCTGCGGTTCGTCACGCGAACATGCGCCGTGGGCGTTGACCGATTACGGTTTTAAAGTGGTGATTGCCCCAAGCTTCGCCGACATCTTCTACGGTAACAGTTTCAATAACCAACTGCTGCCGGTGACTCTGAGCGACGCGCAAGTAGATGAAATGTTTACCCTGGTGAAAGCCAATCCGGGCATTAAATTTGAAGTTGATCTGGAAGCGCAGGTGGTGAAAGCAGGCGATAAGTCCTACAGCTTTAAAATCGACGCCTTCCGCCGCCACTGCATGCTGAACGGTCTGGACAGCATCGGGCTGACGCTGCAGCATGAAGCGGCCATCACCGAGTACGAAGACAAGCAGCCAGCGTTTATGCAGTAATCTCTCCCGCTGGTCACCGCACGGTGGCCAGCCTCTACTCTTCGCCTACAACGTATCGCCGTAATAGATTTGGTAGCCAAGATTAACGCTGCCCGGCGCATCTTTCCCGTTCAAACGCTTAATCAGAATGTCCGCCGCCGTTTTGCCAATCTCAAAGCGTGGTGTAATCACGCTGGCGATTTTTTGCAGCCGCGCACGGCCAATTTCCAGCCCGTGGAAACCGGCAATCGCCATTTTTCCCGGCACGTCGTACCGCTGTGCCTGACACTCCAGCAGCACGCCAACCGCCAGGTCATCGTTGGTACAGAAAATAGCGTCAATATCCGGCTTTTCCGCCATCGCCTGCTGAAACATCTTGCGGCCCAGCGCCACCGACGAAATCGTTTTTGGCGCAAGGTGGTACGCTTCCAGCCCCTGCGCTGCCAGCGCTTTCCCGGTACCGCGAAAACGGCTAAGGTCGCGGGGGTCGTCCATCGAGCCAAAGAAAGCAATGCTGCGTTTGCCGCTGTCGATAAAAGCCTGCGTCATTTCAAACGCGGCTTTTTCGTTATCAAACCCAACCTGAATATCAAGATACTGGCCGCTAATATCCATCAGTTCCGCCACCGGTACGCCGCTGGCGCGCACGTACTGGATCATCCGCTCGGTATGCAGCTTTCCCGTGAGGATCAGGCCGTCGATATTGTAAGAGAGCAGATTCAGCACCTCGCGTTCTTCACGCTCGGCGTCATATTCGTAGTTGGCGATCAACGTCTGGTACTGGCAAGCCGAGGTGACGGATTCAATTCCCGCCAGCACGTCGGCAAAAATCTGGTTACGAAAAGAAGGGATCAACACGCCGATGGTTTTACTGCGCGCATTGAGCAATATTTCCGGCGCGCGGTTAGGAATGTAGTTGTTCTCTTCCATCACTTTCGAAATCAATTCACGGCTGCGTTGCGACACCTGATTCGGGTCACGCAGATAACGGCTGACCGTCATCTTATTCAGACCGGCCAGATTAGCGATATCCTGTAATGTCATCCGATTGTTTTTCATGAGGTTCTCTACGACCAACATCCCATTATGCTCGCAGAGAACCTTATCACAGCCGGTTAGCGACTGCACTCCTCGCTCAACCTTAACGCGTTACCACCTCAGCCGACGGCGACGTGGTTTCATTTTGCGCACGAACGCAGTACATCAGCACCACCGATGACAGCAGAGCAATCGCCATGAAGGTGTAGGAGACGCCCGGCCCGCCGGTCACGCCGTTGAGGTAACCCACCAGCCACGCGCCGAGGAATGCCCCTAACGCGCCAAAACTGTTGATCATTCCCATCGACACGCCGGAGACGTTGCGCGGCAGCAGTTCGGGGATCAGCGCAAAGAACGGTCCGTAAGGCGCATACATACAGGCGGCGGCCACGACCAGCAGCGCATAGGAGAGCCAGAAGGACTGGTTGCCCAACAGCCACGAGGCAAAGAAAGCGATGGCGGCAATCAGCAGCAGCGGCCAGATAAACAGCTTACGGTTCTGGTATTTATCGGATAGCCAGGAAACCGTCAGCATCAGGCAGATCGCCGCCAGATACGGCACTGCCGCCAGCCAGCCCACCGCCACAATATCCATCTGCGCCGCGTTTTTCAGAATCGACGGCATCCACATCATGAAGCCATACACCCCGATGCTCCACAGCGCATGCACCGCGCACAGCATAATGACGCTGCGTGAACGCATCGCTTCACCGTAGTTGCGCATCGGTTTGATGTCCCGCTGCTCGCGGTCCATCGCCTGCTGTAACGCCTGCTTCTCCTGCTCGCTCAGCCAACCCGCATCCGCCGGTTTGTCGCGCACCAGAATCACCCAGCAGAAAGCCCAGATCACCGCTGGGATGCCTTCGAAAATAAACATTTCGCGCCAGCCCCAGGCTTCAATCAGGTAGCCAGAGACGATCGACATCCACAGCACTGTGACCGGGTTACCGAGAATTAAAAAGGTGTTGGCGCGCGAGCGTTCAGTTTTGGTAAACCAGTTGCTGATATAAATCAGCATCGCGGGCATCACCGCCGCTTCGACGATGCCGAGAATAAAGCGGATCGCCATCAGCATCGGGATATTGCTGACAAAGCCGGTCGCCGCGGCACAAAGCCCCCAGAGGATCAGGCTGTAGAAAATCATTTTGCGCACGCTATGCTTGACGGCGTACATCGCGCCCGGCACCTGGAAGAAGAAGTAGCCCAGGAAGAACAACGCGCCAATTAACGATGCAGTTCCCTGAGTAATCCCTAAATCGTGTTCGATACCAGCGGCAGCGGCAAAGCCGTAATTCGCGCGATCAAGGTAGGCTAAGCTGTAGGTAATAAAAATAATCGGCATTAAATACCACCAGCGGCGCGCCGGCAGTTTTGCGAGCATATTCATACTCACTCCTCGGATTATCATTAAAGGATGAGGTCGCTTCCCGCGGCCTCGTTAGCGATCAAACCGCGGCCAGCATGCCGCCGTCGACAAACAGAAGATGCCCATTCACAAAGTCAGAGGCCGGTGCAGCAAGATAAACCGCCGCGCCGATCAACTCTTCCGGGTTACCCCAGCGAGCGGCGGGCGTGCGCTGGAACAGCCAGGCGGAGAATGCTTCATCGTTGACCAGCGCGGTAGTCATGTCGGTAGCGAAATAGCCGGGAGCAATGCCGTTGACCTGAATATTGTATTCCGCCAGTTCCACGCACATGCCACGGGTTAACATTTTGACCGCGCCTTTTGACGCCGCGTAGGGGGTAATGGTTTTACGGCCTAATTCGCTTTGCATTGAGCAGATATTAATAATCTTCCCGCAGCGGCGTTGCACCATGTAGCGGGAAACCTGCTGCGATACCAGAAAGACCGATTTCTGGTTTACATCAATCACTTTGTCCCATTCAGCCTCCGGGAATTCGGTGAAGGGATAACGACGCTGGATTCCGGCGTTGTTAATTAAAATATCAATGGCCCCAACGTCCTTTTCAATTTGCGCGATGGCGCACGCCACCTCTTCCCCGTTGGTAACATCAAATCCATAGCCAACCGCGCGATAGCCTTCGGCCACCAGTTTGTCCGCCGCCGCCTGCGCCCGCTGCTGGGTAATGTCGTTAATAACAATCTCAGCACCGTGCGCCGCCAGACCGCTGGCCAGCAGGTTACCGATCCCCTGCGCGGAGCCGGTAATCAGCGCACGTTTGCCGCTAAGATCGAATAGGTTTTTCATAAAAACTCCTTTTTTGATAACTGTTACGCGTAACTGTATACGCGTAACAGTAGAAAAAAGAAGATCCAGGAAGAGGAAAATGATCGTTATGTGATCAACGTTACATTTACGTGCAAGATAAAAAAAGAGGGATAGGCCTGATAAGCGTAACGCGTTCAGGCCGTAGGGACAGGTTGCCTGATGGCGGCGTAAACGCCTTATCCGGCCTACAAAAACGACAAAAACTAATGCAAAATATCGCCAGTCCGGGCACTGCGACGCCTGGACTGCGCCGGACTAAACGTCCTTCACCCGCCCGGTCATCCACAGCGTAACCACCGAAATCACCGCAATCACCCAATAGACGGCATAGTGACCGTAGCTTTGCGCAACTGCCCCCTGAATCACCCCTGCCAGAATGACTCCCGTTGAAATACTGTTGGTAAATAATGTGGTCGCTGACCCCGCACGTCCGGGCATCAGATCCTGAAACCACAGCATGCCTATCCCGGCGATAATACCGATAAATACCGCGTTAAACAGTTGCAGCACCAGCAGCGCCGTACGGCTGTGAAAGAAGATCAAACCAATATAAAACAGCACGCCTGCCGCTACGGCCGCGATCATCATTCGCCGTTTACCAAAGCGCTTCACGTAATAACCTGCCAGAATCATCGCCGGAATTTCCAGCCCAGCCGCCGTCCCCATCAGGATCCCGGCCAGCTTGTCCGGCAAGCCCAGTTCAAGACTTATCCACAGTGGCATATCAATGATGTACATGGTGTTGCAGGTCCACATCAGCGTGGAGGCAATAAACAACATACGCACATTTTTGTCCTGCCAACCGCCGGTCTGTTCCAGCGGCACGTCTACAGGCTGCTCCACCCGCGCGACAGACGGCAGTATCAGCGCAATCAGCACCAGGCTAATGGCAAAAATCCCTGCGGCAATGGAAAACATCGCCGTAAAGCCGTAATTCAGCGCCAGCATGAATGCCAGTGGCGGTCCTATCACCCAGGCCAGCGAAAGCTGCGCACGCATCACCGAGCTAAACATCACCACTTCACGCGCGGAGTTATCAGCATATTCTCGCGCCAGCGCAAACAGCTGCGGCATGGCGGTGTTCGCCAGCGAGGCCAGCAGCACACCGCAGGTGATCAGCGTGAGATAGTGGCGATTAAAGGCAAACAGCAGCGCATTGCCAATTGCCATCAGACAGCAGAACATGATCAACTTACGCCGATCGCCCTGGCTGTCGGATCGTTTCGCCAGGCCAAGGCTGACGACGATCCCGACAATCGCATTGACGGTGTAAAACAGCCCGACCCAAAATGGCTGCGCCCCGACTTCACGGCTCAGGAACAGACTCAGAGTGGGTGCCTGCAATGCCCCCGCCACGCCCATCATAAAAGCGACCAGCATAAATGCCGCGTAAACGCCGTTGAGGCGCCGTCCCATGGTCATAATCCAGAGCATATCTTTCCTTTTAAGCGCAGCTGAAACGAAAAAAGCCAGCAGATAATACCTGCTGGCGGGTGAACGAGGCTGTATCCTGCCATTATATCTGGCATCGACGCTGGGTAAAAAACGCATAATCCAGGCGGAGGGCGCTGGGTATAGAAATCTATTCCCAAGCCTGACAACGCAGAGTATGCGTTTTTTACACGCGTCCCGGAGGGACGGGGCCATTTTTTCACATAGCTGTGTTGCTCACACCTTATTTGGTTCACCAAATTTCACTGTTCGCGCCTTGCCGTGTGAAAAAATAGCCACCAGCGATGCTCAGATATAATGGCAGGATACAGCCTGCACCAATACTCAGTCACACATGATGTCTGCAATTTCCAATTCAGGAGTCAGATGTCATCTCCCACTGCATCAGCTCTTCGAGCATCTTTAAGCGCTGCGGTGCGCTCAGGCAAGCCAACCAGGACGATTTTTCCGTCGTGGTAAAGTACTTCAACCAGAACTGACGCATAGATGACCCCTTCGTTGTCTCATCGCTTCATCGGAATCTATTATTGGCTTAATATAGGGATTATAAAATTGCTGAGTTTTCCGCAGGAGTTCCCCTTTTATGTCTTCTGGTCGTTTGCAACAACAGTTCATCCGTCTGTGGCAATGCTGTGACGGCAAAACGCAAGACACGACGCTCAACGAGCTGGCGGATCTGCTGAGCTGCTCGCGCCGCCATATGCGTACGCTGCTTAATACCATGCAAGATCGCGGCTGGTTAACGTGGGAAGCTGAAGTTGGACGAGGTAAACGTTCGCGACTGACATTCCTCTATACCGGGCTGGCGCTCCAGCAGCAGCGCGCGGAAGACCTACTGGAACAGGATCGCATCGATCAACTGGTGCAACTGGTCGGTGATAAAACGGCCGTACGGCAAATGCTGGTCTCCCATCTGGGTCGCAGCTTTCGCCAGGGTCGGCATATCATGCGCGTTCTCTATTATCGCCCCATGCACAACCTGCTCCCCGGCACGGCATTACGCCGCTCCGAAACCCATATCGCCCGGCAAATCTTCAGCGCCTTAATTCGGGTAAATGAGGAAAATGGGGAACTGGAAGCGGACATTGCCCATCACTGGCAGCAAATTTCACCTTTACACTGGCGATTCTTCCTGCGTCCAGGGATCCATTTTCATCATGGCCGCGAACTGGAAATGGCAGATGTTATCGCCTCACTGATGCGCATTAACAGTCTGCCGCTGTACTCACACATCACGCAGATCGTCTCTCCCACGGCCTGGACGCTGGATATCCATCTGGCCCAGCCAGACCGCTGGCTTCCCTGGCTATTGGGGCAGGTCCCCGCCATGATCCTGCCGCGAGAATGGGAAACGCTAAACAACTTCTCCAGTCACCCGATTGGTACCGGTCCGTATGCGGTAATACGAAACACCAATAACCAACTGAAAATTCATGCATTTGATGATTACTTTGGCTACCGGGCCCTGATCGACGAAGTTAACGTTTGGGTATTACCCGACATCGGAGAAGAGCCTGGCGGCGGGTTAACGCTAAAAGGTCCCACAGAGGATGAAAAGGCGATCGAAAGCCGCCTCGAAGAAGGTTGCTACTACCTGCTGTTTGATGCGCGTAGCCACCGTGGCACTAACCAGGAGGTCCGCGAATGGGTAAGCCGCATTCTCTCGCCAACGAATTTAATCTGCCACGCTGACGAACAGTACCAGCGACTGTGGTTTCCCGCGTATGGTTTACTCCCCCGCTGGCATCACGCAAAACCCGGCCATGGTGAAAAACCCGCCGGGCTGGAAACGCTGACTATCACTTACTATCGCGATCACATCGAACACCGGATTATCGCGCAGATCATGAAGACATTGCTGGCTGCGCATCAGGTGCAGTTGAATATTCAGGAGATCGACTACGATCAATGGCATGCAGGTGAAATCGTCAGCGATATCTGGCTCAACAGCGCCAACTTTACCCTACCGCTCGACTTCTCACTGTTCGCCCATTTGTGCGAAGTCCCGTTGCTGCAAAACTGTATCTCGCGGGACTGGGAAAACGATGCGGCTCGCTGGCGAACGGGCGAAATGAGCCTGGCAGCATGGTGCCAACAGCTGCTCGCCACAAAGGCCATTGTGCCATTAATCCACCACTGGCTGATCATTCAGGGACAGCGCAGTATGCGCGGGCTGCGCATGAATACCCTTGGCTGGTTTGATTTTAAATCGGCGTGGTTTGCTCCGCCGGATCCTTAATTGCTGCTAAGCAACAAAATCATTACACTAACGCCGTTCTCAACGGGGTGCTAAATAAAAACATACACAGAATCATTCGATCTGCGTATGGGCTGAGAGATACCCGTCGAACCTGATCCGGATAATGCCGGCGAAGGGATTTGAGGCTTATCTCAAGTCCTTTGCCACCCAACTCTTGAGGTGCAAAGTGTTTAAAAAATGTCTTCCGCTTTTACTGCTGTGCGCAGCGCCTGTCTTCGCCAAACCTGTACTGACCGTCTATACCTACGACTCGTTCGCAGCTGACTGGGGCCCGGGCCCAACAATCAAAAAAGCTTTTGAAGCTGACTGCAATTGCGAGCTGAAACTGGTCGCGCTGGAAGATGGCGTCTCGCTGCTTAACCGCCTGCGCATGGAAGGAAAAAACAGCAAAGCCGACGTCGTGCTGGGTCTGGATAACAACCTTCTGGAAGCCGCCACACAAACCAAACTGTTTGCCAAAAGTGGGGTAGCCAACGACACCGTTAACGTACCCGGCGGCTGGAAAAACGATACCTTCGTGCCGTTTGACTACGGTTATTTCGCCTTCGTTTATGATAAGAATAAGCTGAAGAATCCGCCCAAAAGCCTGAAAGAACTGGTAGAGAGCGACCAAAAATGGCGCGTCATTTATCAGGATCCGCGCACCAGCACGCCAGGTCTGGGTCTGCTGCTATGGATGCAGAAAGTCTATGGTGATAAAGCGCCAGAGGCGTGGCAGAAACTGGCAGCCAAAACCGTCACCGTCACCAAGGGCTGGAGCGAAGCCTACGGCCTGTTCCTGAAAGGTGAAAGCGATCTGGTGCTCAGCTACACCACCTCTCCGGCCTATCACATCATCGCCGAGAAAAAAGACAACTACGCCGCCGCTAATTTTAGTGAAGGCCACTATTTGCAGGTGGAAGTCGCCGCCCGCACCGCGGCCAGCAAGCAGCCGGAACTGGCCGAGAAATTCCTGAAGTTCATGGTGTCTCCGGCATTCCAGAATGCGATTCCGACCGGCAACTGGATGTATCCCGTGACGCAAGTCGCCCTGCCGTCAGGATTCGAGCAACTGAATAAACCGACCACCGCGCTGGAATTTACGCCGCAGCAGGTTGCGGCTCAACGTCAGGCATGGATTAGCGAATGGCAACGCGCCGTCAGCCGTTAATCCCCGGCTGGCTGGTTCCAGGGCTTACCGCCGCCACGCTGATGGTGGCCGTTGCCCTGGCCGCGTTTCTGGCACTGTGGTTTAACGCCCCGCAGGGAGAGTGGTTCTCGCTGTGGCAAGATGACTACCTGTGGCACGTGGTGCGCTTTTCTTTCTGGCAGGCTTTTCTATCCGCTGTGCTGTCGGTTGTCCCGGCAATTTTCCTTGCCAGAGCGCTCTATCGTCGCCGTTTTCCAGGACGTCTGGCGCTGCTGCGTCTGTGCGCAATGACGTTAATCCTGCCGGTGCTGGTCGCGGTATTCGGTATTCTTAGCGTCTACGGTCGCCAGGGATGGCTGGCCTCACTCTGGCATACATTCGGGCTGGAGTGGACGTTTTCGCCATACGGTTTACAGGGCATTCTGCTGGCGCATGTCTTTTTCAATCTGCCGATGGCCAGCCGCCTGCTGTTACAATCGCTGGAGAGTATTCCCGGCGAACAGCGGCAGTTAGCCGCTCAGTTGGGTATGCGTGGCTGGCATTTCTTCCGTTTTGTTGAATGGCCGTGGCTGCGTCGTCAGATCCTGCCCGTCGCAGCACTCATCTTTATGCTGTGCTTCGCCAGCTTCGCCACCGTTCTGTCGCTAGGCGGCGGGCCACAGGCCACGACTATCGAGCTGGCTATCTATCAGGCGCTGAATTTTGATTACGATCCTGCCCGCGCAGCCATGCTGGCGTTGATCCAGATGGTTTGTTGTTTGGCGCTGGTGCTCCTCAGTCAACGTCTGAGCCGCGCAATTGCTCCCGGTGCTACCCTGGTACAAGGCTGGCGCGATCCTGACGATCGCCTGCACAGCCGACTAACTGACGCAATCCTGATTATTCTGGCCCTGTTGCTGTTGCTGCCGCCGCTGCTGGCGGTGATTGTCGATGGCTTAAACCGCCATATTCTGGATGTACTGATGCAGCCAGTGCTATGGCAGGCGCTGGGAACCTCGCTGCGCATCGCATTAGCAGCAGGAGCGTTATGCGTCATACTCACCATGATGCTGTTATGGAGCAGTCGTGAACTTCGTGCACGACAGCAGGTGCTGGCAGGTCAGATGCTGGAACTGAGCGGCATGATGATCCTCGCCATGCCGGGTATCGTGCTGGCAACCGGCTTCTTTCTGCTACTCAATAACACTATTGGGCTTCCCGAATCTGCCGACGGCATTGTCATTTTTACCAATGCGCTGATGGCGATCCCTTATGCATTGAAGGTGCTGGAAAACCCAATGCGTGACGTCACTGCGCGCTATAGTATGTTGTGCCAGTCGTTGGGCATTGAGGGATGGTCGCGCCTGAAAGTGGTTGAACTGCGCGCCCTGAAGCGCCCGCTGGCACAGGCGATGGCGTTTGCCTGCGTGCTGTCGATTGGCGATTTTGGCGTAGTGGCGTTATTTGGTAATGAAGATTTCCGCACCCTGCCGTTTTATTTATATCAGCAGATTGGCTCTTATCGCAGTCAGGATGGCGCAGTTACGGCGTTATTACTGCTGATCCTGTGCTTTACGCTGTTTACCGTTATTGAGAAATTGCCGGGTCGAAATGTTAAAACTGATTGATATCACATGGCTTTATCACCATCTGCCCATGCGCTTTACGCTGTCGGTCGCGCACGGTGAGCAGATAGCGATACTCGGGCCCAGCGGCGCCGGGAAAAGTACGCTGCTGAATCTGATTGCCGGCTTTCTCACGCCTGCCAGCGGTAACATGGTGATTGACGGTGAAGATCACACCACGACACCACCCTCGCGCCGTCCTGTTTCTATGCTGTTTCAGGAAAACAACCTGTTCAGCCATCTGAGCGTACAGCAAAACATCGGCCTGGGCCTGAATCCTGGATTGAAGCTTAACGCATCGCAGCGGGAGAAAATACTCCACATCGCCCAGCAAATGGGGATCGACTCTCTGCTGGAACGCCTCCCCAGTGAGCTTTCCGGCGGGCAGCGGCAGCGCGTGGCGCTGGCGCGTTGTCTGGTGCGGGAACAACCTATTTTACTGCTTGATGAACCGTTCTCTGCACTTGATCCCGCGCTGCGCCAGGAGATGCTAACGCTGGTGGCCGAAGTCTGTCGCGAGAAAAAGCTGACGTTACTGATGGTTTCCCACAGCGTAGAAGATGCGGCGCGAATTGCGCCCCGCTCGATTGTGGTCGCCGACGGGCGCATCGCCTGGCAGGGCGATACGGACGATCTGTTAAGCGGCAACGCTAGCGCCTCGGCGCTATTGGGCATTAAAGCATAATGCGTTGCCGGATGACGGCGTGAACGCCTTATCCGGCAAAGGAATCGTCAGTAACCCACCACTTTGCGCAGAATATCGATATACACCGGCATCAGCGGATGGCGCAGTAACGCCACCAGAGCGACCACGCCGATCCCAAGCGTCAACGGCGCCAGATACAGCAAACGGCTGCGGGGGAAATACGCCGTTAAGCGATCGACAGCCGCTTTGCCACTGCGCCATAGCCGCCAGCAAAACCAGCCGCCCACCCAGAGCAACACCGCCGTCGCCAGCAGCAACCATTTGAAATCCCCGCTCTGCATATCAGAAGGAATATCAATTGCCGCTCCCGCCAGGATCCCTGGCAGGAAGTAGAACGGTGGCCACAGCACGCAGCCGATAATATTCGGGACGATAAATTTAGCGACAGGCAGATCCAGCATGCCTGCTACCATCGGCACCAGCGGACGCGTCGGTCCGACAAAACGCCCCACCAGAATAGTAAACATGCTGTGCTGATGCAGGGCGTGCTCGGTTTTATCCAGCAACGCCTTGTTCTTTTTCATGAACGACCAACGGTGCAATGGCTTTTTAAAGCGCCAGCCCAGCCAAAAAGAGATCCAGTCCCCCAATAAGCAACCTATAATGCCCGCAAGCCAGGCATGCCAGAAGTTCAGTTCGCCGCTGCCAATCAGCGCACCCAGCCCCGCCATCATCACGGTCCCGGGTAGAATCAGGCCAACCAGCGCCAGCGACTCCAAAAAAGCCACCAGAAGTACGGCGATCAGAGAGTACAGGGCGGACTGGAGAATAAAGTGTTCCAGCAATGCTTGCATAATGTGTCCGTCAAATTTACGAAGCAGGGATTTTGATAACCCCTCTCAACTTCGTCAAGCCATCAATTGTCTGAATAGATTGCGAGTTATGACAACTTTCAGGATACATCATTCACTTTTTATTCACATCCAGCACGAAACTCGCTCGGACTGGCGCCGGTACATTTTTTGAAAACACGAGAGAAATAGAGCTGGTCGTCAAAGCCAACATTGCGACCTACGGTGGCAATGGGCATACGTGTGGTACTCAGTAATAGCTTCGCCTGGCTGATGCGCTGGTCCTCACGCCAGCTTAATACGCTGATACCTAACTGCTGACGGAACAGATGCGACAAACGGGAAGGCGACAGGCAGACGTGCTGCGCGACGCTGGCGATATCAAAATTGCTGTCCGCCAGGTGATCGCTGATGTACTGGCAGGCATCGCGGACGCGGTTGTCCATGGGCGGGTGTAGCGATTCATTGATGGCTTCCATACGTCGGAGCAACAACTGTTCCAGTAAATTAATCGCCAGCAGTTCGGAATAACGACCTTCTCCCTGCCCGGCGTTAATTATCTGCCCAAACAGCTCGTTAAAATGCGGCTGATGCGCTTCATCCGGGCGGAAAAAACCGGTCTGGGCAAAAATGGCTGGCCAGGTCAGCCACTCCTGCCAGTAGGCGCGCGGGCGAAAGTAAACCCACTGGTGATACCACTCGCTGGCGTCAGGGTGGCGTCCGTAGTGGTGAATTTCTCCAGGTGGAAACAACAGAATATCGCCAGGCCGGCAGACAAACTGCTTGCCCTGATTATTGATAACCCCTTCGCCACGGATGGTGAGATTGAGGATATAACCCTTCATACCCAGCGGCCTGTCGATAAAAAAATCCAGGTATCCGTTCGCCTCAATGGGGGTTAATCCGGCCACCAAATGCGCGTTAAACGAATAACCTGGCAACAGGGGATCGTTTTGCGTTTCAGCCATAATTTCAATACTCCCTATGTCCTGCCAAGAAACAATTTGTCCATATTACGCCAGACATCATCGCTGTCGCCCCTGCGGGCCGCTGTATTTGCGGTAATGGACCACCAATCCCGCTTGTGAAAAGCTCTTTGTAAAAAACATGTACTACGCCAACGTCAAAATCGGCTAACAAAAGTGTCTATAACTACGGCAGGAATGTCCACATTGATTATTTGCACAGCGTCACACTTTGTGATGCCACAGCATTTTAATCCATAAGATTAGCGGATCCTGCCTGACGGTTTTTATCGCTACTCACTACTGTTTATCCATACCCGTATTTTTGGATGGAGTAAGACGATGGCGATTGCAATTGGCCTCGATTTTGGTAGTGATTCAGTACGCGCTTTGGCGGTGGAATGTGCCACCGGCGAAGAGATCGCCACCAGCGTTGAGTGGTATCCACGTTGGCAAGAAGGGCAGTATTGCGATGGCCCAAACAACCAGTTTCGCCATCATCCGCGCGACTACATTGAATCCATGGAAGCGGCGCTGAAAACCGTATTGGCCGAACTGAGCGCTGAACAGCGCGCGGAAGTGGTCGGGATAGGCGTTGACAGTACCGGCTCAACCCCGGCCCCCATCGATGCAGACGGTAACGTACTGGCACTGCGTCCGGAGTTCGCGGAAAACCCGAATGCAATGTTTGTCCTGTGGAAAGATCACACCTCAGTAGAAGAAGCGGAAGAAATCACCCGCCTGTGCCACACGCCGGGCAAGATTGATTACTCCCGCTATATCGGCGGCATTTATTCCAGCGAATGGTTCTGGGCCAAAATCCTGCATGTAACCCGCCAGGACCATGCGGTAACCGAAGCTGCGGTCTCGTGGATTGAGCTATGCGATTGGGTTCCGGCCCTGCTCTCCAATACCGTACGCCCACAGGATATTCGTCGCGGTCGCTGCAGCGCCGGACATAAATCACTGTGGCATGAAAGCTGGGGTGGTCTGCCGCCAGCCAGTTTCTTTGACGAACTCGACCCCATCCTCAACCGCCATCTGCAATACCCAATGTTTACCGATACCTTCACCGCGGATCTGCCGGTTGGCACCCTATGCGCCGAGTGGGCACAGCGCCTGGGGCTACCGGAAAGCGTGGTGATTGCAGGCGGTGCTTTTGACTGCCATATGGGCGCGGTTGGCGCAGGCGCACAGCCTAACACGCTGGTGAAAGTCATCGGCACGTCGACCTGCGACATTCTGATTGCCGACAAACACAGCGTTGGCGAACGCGCGGTGAAAGGCATTTGCGGCCAGGTTGATGGCAGCGTAGTGCCTGATTTTATTGGCCTCGAAGCTGGCCAGTCCGCATTCGGCGATATCTATGCCTGGTTTAGCCGCGTGCTGAGCTGGCCTCTGGAACAGCTTGCCGCACAGCATCCGGAACTGCAGCCCCAGATTAAAGCCAGTCAAAAACAGCTGCTGCCTGCACTCACTGAAGCCTGGGCGAAAAATCCATCACTGGAGCATCTCCCGGTGGTGCTCGACTGGTTCAACGGTCGCCGTACGCCCAATGCCAACCAGCGTTTGAAAGGGGTAATTACCGATCTGAACCTGGCAACTGACGCGCCAGCGCTGTTCGGTGGGCTGATTGCCGCCACGGCCTTTGGCGCACGCGCCATTATGGAATGCTTCACCGAACAAGGCATTGCGGTTAACAACGTAATGGCGCTTGGCGGTATCGCGCGCAAAAACCCGGTCATCATGCAGGCCTGCTGTGACGTGCTGAACCGCCCGCTACAGATTGTCGCTTCAGACCAGTGCTGCGCACTCGGTGCGGCTATCTTCGCTGCCGTTGCCGCGAAAGTACACGCGGATATCCCAGCCGCTCAGCAGCAAATGGCAAGCGCCGTGGAAAACACGCTGCAACCTCGCCCAGAGCAGGCTCAACGTTTTGAACAACTCTACCGCCGCTATCAGCAGTGGGCGGTAAGCGCTGAACAACAATACCTTCCGACTGCCGCTCCGGCGCAACAAGCCCCGGTAGACCTGGCAACCCTGACACATTAAGGACACGACAATGACGATTTTTGATAACTATGAAGTGTGGTTTGTGATTGGTAGCCAGCATCTGTATGGCCCTGAAACCCTGCGTCAGGTAACCCAACATGCGGAGCACGTCGTTAACGCACTGAATACTGAAGCCAAACTGCCCTGTAAGCTGGTATTAAAGCCGCTGGGCACTTCCCCTGACGAGATTACCGCTATCTGTCGTGACGCTAACTACGACGATCGCTGTGCAGGGATGGTGGTCTGGCTGCATACCTTCTCCCCGGCCAAAATGTGGATTAACGGCCTGACTATCCTCAACAAACCGCTGATGCAGTTCCACACCCAGTTCAACGCCGCCCTGCCGTGGGACAGCATTGATATGGACTTTATGAACCTGAACCAGACTGCGCACGGCGGTCGTGAGTTCGGCTTCATCGGCGCACGTATGCGTCAGCAGCATGCCGTGGTCACCGGCCACTGGCAGGATAAACAAGCGCATGAACGCATTGGCTCCTGGATGCGCCAGGCCGTGTCCAAACAGGATACTCGCCACCTGAAAGTCTGTCGCTTTGGCGACAACATGCGTGAAGTTGCGGTCACCGATGGCGATAAAGTCGCTGCGCAGATCAAGTTCGGCTTCTCGGTAAACACCTGGGCCGTGGGCGATCTGGTGCAGGTAGTGAACGCAATTAGCGACGGCGAAATCAACGCGCTAATCGATGAGTACGAAAGCACCTACACCATGACGGCGGCGACGCAAGTCCATGGTGAAAAACGTCAGAACGTCCTGGAAGCGGCCCGTATTGAACTGGGGATGAAGCGCTTCCTGGAACAGGGTGGATTCCACGCCTTCACCACCACATTTGAAGATTTACACGGCCTGAAACAGCTCCCAGGTCTGGCCGTACAGCGTCTGATGCAGCAAGGCTATGGCTTTGCTGGCGAAGGCGACTGGAAAACCGCCGCTCTGCTTCGCATCATGAAGGTGATGTCAACCGGTCTGCAGGGCGGCACCTCATTTATGGAGGATTACACCTACCACTTCGAGAAAGGCAACGATCTGGTACTCGGTTCGCACATGCTGGAAGTTTGCCCGTCCATCGCGATGGAAGAGAAACCGATCCTCGACGTACAGCACCTCGGTATTGGTGGTAAAGACGATCCCGCCCGTCTGATCTTCAACACCAAAACCGGCCCGGCCGTGGTTGCCAGCCTGATCGATCTCGGCGATCGTTTTCGCCTGCTGGTTAACTGCATCGACACGGTACAAACACCGCACTCCCTGCCGAAACTGCCTGTAGCTAACGCGCTGTGGAAAGCTCACCCGGATCTTCCAACTGCATCTGAAGCCTGGATCCTGGCCGGTGGCGCGCACCACACCGTGTTCAGCCACGCGCTGGATCTGAACGATATGCGCCAGTTCGCTGAAATGCACGATATCGAGATCGCGGTGATCGATAACGATACCCGCCTGCCGGCCTTTAAGGACGCGCTGCGCTGGAACGAAGTGTATTACGGGTTCAAACGTTAATTGTCGAAACGGATTGCCCGGTGGCATTTCATTTACCGGGCCTACAAATCACCGTAGGCCGGATAAGCGAAGCGCCATCCGGCATTCAGGAGTTAACATGCTAGAAGATCTTAAACGTCAGGTACTGGAAGCCAATCTGGCGTTGCCTAAGCACAATCTGGTCACCCTGACCTGGGGGAACGTCAGCGCCGTCGATCGCGAGCGCGGCGTGTTTGTGATTAAACCTTCCGGGGTCGATTACAGCGTAATGACCGCAGACGATATGGTGGTAGTCAGTATCGCCACGGGTGAAGTAGTCGAAGGCCAGAAGAAGCCCTCTTCCGATACCCCAACGCACCGACTGCTGTATCAGGCATTCCCGACCATTGGCGGCATTGTTCACACCCATTCGCGTCATGCAACCATCTGGGCGCAGGCGGGTCAGTCGATTCCGGCCACGGGTACCACCCATGCGGACTATTTCTACGGTTCGATTCCCTGCACACGGAAAATGACCGACGAAGAAATCAACGGCGAATATGAATGGGAAACCGGCAATGTGATCGTTGAAACCTTTGAGAAACAAGGTATTGACGCCGCGCAGATGCCTGGCGTGCTAGTGCACTCTCACGGTCCGTTTGCCTGGGGAAAAAATGCCGAAGATGCAGTGCATAACGCCATCGTGCTGGAAGAAGTCGCCTACATGGGGATCTTCTGTCGCCAGCTCGCGCCGCAATTGCCAGATATGCAACAAACATTGTTAGATAAGCATTACCTGCGTAAACACGGTGCTAAAGCCTACTACGGGCAATAGTCCCTGCTGACACATAACACCTGTATAAAATCACAGCCAATCTATCAGAACCAGGCTATAATAATGCCTGGTTTTTTAATGGATACACAGCGTGGCGCAGGCAGGCTTTATTCTAACCCGACACTGGCGGGACACTCCGCAGGGAACTGAGGTCTCATTCTGGCTGGCTACAGACGATGGGCCGCTGCAGGTCACGCTTGCGCCTCAGGAGTCAGTCGCGTTTATTCCCACCAGTCAGGTTCCTCGCGTCACGTCATTATTACGTACTGAAAACGGCTATCGCCTGACGCCTCTTCAGTTGCAAGACTTCCACCGCCAGCCCGTTTCCGGCCTGTATTGCCGCTCACATCGCCAGCTTATGCGGCTGGAAAAACTGCTGCGCGAAAACGCAGTCACCGTCTACGAAGCCGACGTACGGCCGCCGGAGCGGTATCTGATGGAGCGCTTTATCACCTCCCCTGTTTGGGTCGAAGGCGACAGACATGACGACATGCTGGTTAATGCCCGCCTGAAGCCGAACCCTGACTATCGACCACCGCTAAAATGGGTATCGCTGGATATCGAAACCACGCGCCACAGCGAACTCTACTGCATCGGTCTTGAGGGCTGTGGGCAGCGTATTGTCTATATGCTCGGCCCGGCAAACGGTGATGCCTCTGCGCTGGATTTTGAACTTGAGTACGTTGCAAGCCGCCCGCAGTTGTTGGAAAAGCTCAATGATTGGATTGCCCGTCACGATCCTGATGTGATAATCGGCTGGAACGTCGTGCAATTCGATTTACGCGTCCTGCAAAAGCACGCCGAACGTTACCGCATTCCCCTGCGTTTTGGTCGTCACAATAGCGAGCTGGAGTGGCGCGAGCATGGCTTCAAAAACGGCGTGTTCTTCGCGCAGGCTAAAGGTCGCCTGATTATCGACGGCATTGAGGCGCTCAAATCCGCATTCTGGAATTTCTCGTCATTTTCGCTGGAGACGGTGTCGCAGGAGCTACTGGGCGAAGGGAAGTCAATTGATAATCCCTGGGACAGGATGGACGAAATCGATCGCCGGTTTGCCCAAGATAAGCCCGCGCTCGCCACCTACAATCTCAAAGACTGTGAGTTGGTCACGCGTATTTTTCATAAAACCGAGATCATGCCATTTCTGCTGGAACGGTCAACGGTCAACGGTCTGCCGGTCGACCGGCACGGTGGTTCAGTTGCCGCCTTCGGACATCTCTACCTGCCACGAATGCATCGGGCGGGTTATGTGGCACCGAACCTGGGTGAAGTCCCCGCTCACGCCAGCCCCGGTGGCTACGTGATGGACTCGCGCCCCGGCTTATACGACTCGGTACTGGTGCTGGATTACAAAAGCCTGTACCCCTCAATAATACGTACTTTTTTAATCGATCCGGTGGGGCTTATCGAAGGAATGGCGCAGCCGGATCCGGAGCACAGCACCGAAGGGTTCCTTGACGCCTGGTTCTCACGTGAAAAGCACTGCCTGCCGGAAATCGTGACCCGGATCTGGCATGGTCGCGATGAAGCAAAACGCCGCGGCAATAAGCCGCTCTCGCAGGCGCTGAAAATCATCATGAACGCATTTTACGGCGTGCTGGGAACCACCGCCTGTCGCTTTTTCGACCCGAGACTGGCCTCGTCCATTACCATGCGCGGCCATGCGATCATGCGCCAGACAAAAGCGCTGATTGAAGCTCAGGGTTACGACGTTATCTATGGCGATACCGACTCGACCTTTGTCTGGCTGAAAAAGGCGCACTCAGAAGATGATGCCGCCCGGATTGGCCGTGAGCTGGTGAGCTACGTCAACGACTGGTGGGCGCAGTCGCTGAAACAACAAAACCTGACCAGTGCGCTGGAGCTGGAATTTGAAACCCATTTTTGTCGCTTTCTGATGCCGACCATTCGCGGTGCAGATACCGGCAGTAAAAAACGCTATGCAGGGATGATTCAGGACGGCGCTGAACAACGTATGGTGTTTAAGGGACTGGAAACGGTACGAACCGACTGGACGCCGCTAGCCCAACAGTTTCAGCAGGAGCTATACCTGCGAATTTTTCGTAACGAACCTTATCAGGAGTTTGTTCGCGAGACTATTGACCGTCTGATGACCGGTGAAATGGATGAACAACTGGTGTACCGCAAGCGCCTGCGCCGCCCGTTAAGCGAATACCAGCGAAATGTTCCACCACACGTGCGTGCCGCGCGACTCGCCGATGAGCAGAATGTAAAGCTGGGGCGTCCACCGCAGTATCAAAATCGCGGTACCATAAAATATGTCTGGACGGTCAATGGCCCAGAACCTGTTGATTATCAGCTATCTGCGCTCGATTACGAGCATTATCTGACACGCCAGATCCAACCCGTTGCCGAGGGAATTCTTCCCTTTATTGACGATAATTTTGCTACACTACTCACAGGGCAACTGGGGTTATTTTGACGCGTGACGAAACCGTCGCCATCCAGTACCATAGCGCCCTTTCCATTCCTGGACCCCAATACACTTGCTGCCACTTTACTCTGGCAGAGGGTGAGTATTGCCTGCAACTAAAGATATAGAGCCGAACATATATGCCTTTTACACTTGGTCAACGCTGGATCAGCGATACAGAAAGCGAATTGGGACTTGGTACCGTTGTCGCCATGGATGCGCGAACCGTCACATTACTTTTCTCATCGACGGGCGAAAACCGTCTGTATGCGCGCAGTGATTCCCCCGTGACCCGCGTGATGTTCAATCCTGGCGATACGATAACAAGCCATGAAGGCTGGCAACTGCATGTCGATGAAGTAAAAGAAGAAAACGGCCTGCTTGCCTATATCGGAACCCGCCTGGATACCGAAGAAACCGGTGTCATGCTGCGTGAAGTACTACTCGACAGCAAACTGGTATTCAGCAAACCACAAGATCGCCTGTTTGCCGGCCAGATTGACCGCATGGATCGCTTTGCTCTGCGCTATCGCGCGCGTAAATTTCAGAGCGAACAATACCGTATGCCGTGGAGTGGGTTGCGTGGTCAACGTACCAGCCTGATCCCTCACCAACTGAACATTGCCCATGATGTTGGCCGTCGTCATGCCCCTCGCGTTTTACTGGCAGACGAAGTGGGTTTAGGTAAAACCATTGAAGCCGGGATGATCCTGCATCAACAACTGCTGTCCGGCGCCGCAGAGCGCGTGCTGATCATCGTCCCGGAGACATTACAGCACCAGTGGCTGGTCGAAATGCTGCGTCGCTTCAACCTGCGTTTTGCACTGTTTGATGATGAGCGTTATGCAGAAGCGCAGCACGATGCCTACAACCCATTTGAAACCGAACAACTGGTCATCTGCTCGCTTGACTTTGCCCGTCGCAGTAAACAGCGCCTGGAGCATCTGTGTGACGCCGAATGGGATCTGCTGATCGTCGATGAAGCCCACCACCTGGTGTGGAGCGAAGACGCGCCCAGCCGCGAATATATGGCCATTGAACAACTGGCAGAACGTGTGCCGGGTATCCTGCTGCTAACCGCTACACCTGAGCAGCTGGGCATGGAAAGTCACTTTGCGCGCCTGCGCCTGCTGGACCCTAGCCGTTTCCACGATTTCGCCCAGTTTGTTGAAGAACAGAAAAATTACCGTCCGGTCGCCGACGCCGTCGCTATGTTACTGGCAGGCAACAAGCTGAGTAACAATGAGCTGAACATGTTAGGCGACATGATTGGCGAGCAGGACATTGAGCCGCTATTGCAGGCGGCAAACAGCGACAGCGAAGATGCCCAGAGCGCGCGTCAGGAGCTGGTTTCGATGCTGATGGACCGCCATGGCACCAGCCGCGTGCTGTTCCGTAACACCCGTAATGGTGTGAAAGGCTTCCCAAAACGCGAGCTGCACACCATCAAGCTGCCGCTGCCGACCCAATACCAGACGGCGATTAAAGTCTCCGGCATTATGGGTGCGCGTAAAAGCGCGGAAGACCGGGCGCGCGATATGCTCTACCCGGAACAGATTTATCAGGAATTCGAAGGCGATACCGGCACCTGGTGGAACTTTGACCCGCGCGTGGAATGGCTGATGGGCTATCTGACCAGCCACCGCTCGCAAAAAGTATTAGTTATCTGTGCAAAAGCCACCACCGCGCTTCAGCTGGAGCAGGTTCTGCGCGAGCGCGAAGGTATCCGCGCTGCCGTGTTCCATGAAGGGATGTCGATCATTGAGCGTGACCGCGCCGCAGCCTGGTTTAGCGAAGAAGATAGCGGCGCCCAGGTAATGCTGTGTTCTGAAATCGGCTCCGAAGGGCGTAACTTCCAGTTCGCCAGCAATCTGGTGATGTTTGACCTGCCGTTCAACCCGGACCTGCTGGAACAGCGTATTGGCCGTCTGGATCGTATTGGTCAGGCACATGATATTCAGATCCACGTTCCGTACCTGGAAAAAACCGCACAATCCGTGCTGGTGCGCTGGTACCATGAAGGTCTGGATGCGTTTGAACATACCTGCCCGACCGGCCGTACCATCTACGACACGGTCTATAACAATCTGATCGGCTACCTGGCTGAACCAGAAAATACCGATGGCTTTGACGATCTGATCAAAACCTGTCGCGAACAACATGACGCGCTGAAAGCTCAGCTGGAGCAAGGTCGCGATCGTCTGCTGGAGATCCACTCTAACGGCGGTGAAAAAGCGCTGGCACTGGCTGAGAGTATTGAAGAACAGGACGATGATACCAGCCTGATCGCCTTCGCCATGAACCTGTTTGATATCGTTGGTATTAATCAGGATGACCGTGGTGACAATTTGATCGTGCTGACACCGTCCGATCATATGCTGGTGCCAGATTTCCCGGGATTGCCGGAAGATGGCTGCACCATTACGTTCGAGCGCGATGTCGCCCTGTCGCGTGAAGACGCACAGTTTATTACCTGGGAGCATCCGTTAATCCGTAATGGTCTGGATCTGATCCTCTCCGGCGATACCGGAAGCAGCACCATTTCATTGTTGAAAAACAAAGCATTACCGGTCGGAACTCTGTTGGTTGAGCTGGTGTATGTGGTTGAAGCGCAAGCGCCGAAACAGCTGCAGCTGAACCGCTTCCTGCCACCAACGCCAGTACGCATGCTGCTGGATAAAAACGGCAATAACCTCGCTGCACAGGTTGAGTTCGAAACCTTTAACCGTCAGCTCAGCGCCGTTAACCGCCACACCGGCAGCAAACTGGTTAACGCCGTGCAGCAGGATGTTCATGCCATTCTGCAACTCGGTGAAGCGCAGGTTGAAAAATCAGCCCGCGCGCTGATCGACGCGGCGCGTAAAGAAGCGGACGAAAAACTGACTGCGGAACTCTCCCGTCTGGAAGCGCTGCGTGCCGTTAACCCGAACATCCGTGATGACGAACTCAGCGCAATTGAAAGCAACCGTCAGCAGGTGATGGAAAGCCTGGATCAGGCGGGCTGGCGTCTGGATGCCCTGCGCCTGATCGTCGTGACGCATCAGTAACGGAGCCATACATGGGGATGGAAAACTACAATCCGCCGCAGGAACCCTGGTTGGTCATCCTGTATCAGGATGAGCACATTATGGTGGTCAACAAGCCGAGCGGTTTGTTGTCTGTGCCGGGTCGTCTGGATGAGCATAAAGACAGCGTGATGACGCGTATTCAGCGCGATTATCCGCAGGCTGAATCCGTCCATCGTCTGGATATGGCCACCAGCGGCGTGATTGTAGTCGCGCTAACCAAAGCGGCAGAGCGCGAGCTAAAACGCCAGTTTCGCGAGCGCGAACCGAAAAAACAGTATGTTGCACGCGTCTGGGGGCATCCCGCTCCGGCCGAGGGTCTGGTTGATTTACCGCTGATTTGCGACTGGCCGAACAGGCCAAAGCAAAAAGTGTGTTATGAGACCGGGAAATCAGCGCAGACAGAGTATGAGGTGGTGGAGTTCACGGCGGATAACACCGCCCGGGTTGTGCTTAAACCGATTACCGGACGCTCCCACCAGCTGCGTGTGCATATGCTGGCGTTAGGGCATCCAATCCTCGGCGATCGCTTCTATGCTCCGCCGGAAGCGCTGGCGTTAGCACCGCGCCTGTTGCTGCATGCAGAGATGTTAACCATCACGCATCCCGAATACGGCAACAGTATGACGTTTAAAGTCCCGGCGGATTTTTAAATTCTGAGCCAATTTATGCCGGGGGCGCTTCGCTTGCCCGGCCTACATTCATTACCGTAGGCCGGATAAGGCGCTAGCCGCATCCGGCATAATTATTATTTAAAGCCTTTTTGTTCTTTGATTAACTCGTAAGCCTTCTGGATTTCCTGCGCTTTTTGCTTCGCCATTTCCATCATCTCTGGCGGCAGACCTTTCGCGACCAGTTTGTCCGGATGGTGCTCGCTCATCAGCTTACGGTAAGCGCGCTTTATGGTAGTCGCATCATCGGTCGTTTTCACACCCAGCACATTACAGGCGTCTTCCAGCGTCGGGCCGCGTTGCGCCTGCTGCCAGCCACCGCCGCCAGACTGCTGTTGATAACCGCCGCCAAACTGTGCGCCGCCCTGCATCATGCGCAGGAACTGATCAAATTGGGTACGTGAGATCCCCAACTCTTCAGCAATCACATACAGCACTTCACGCTCATTAGGATGTAACGACCCATCGGCAAATGCAGCCTGGATTTGAATTTCCAGAAACATGCGGATCAGATCGAATCGACCAAAACAGACGCTGCGAAACTGACGCATCTTTTCACGTAATGGATAATTATCCGATTTTCCTACCCGGAAGGCGTGTTGTGCAGCCGTTCGCGAATCACCGTGCAAATTCATCCGATCCATCAACTGGCTGGCGATATGAATATCGGCTTCCGTGACGCGACCTTTGGATTTGGTCAGATGTCCCATCACCTCAAAAGTGGTGGCAAAAAACAGCGCCTGGCGTTCACGTTGGTTGGCAAACCACGCCATTTTGCGCATGCGGGCTTTGTCGAACATGTGGCCAACTAACAGCCCCAGAACCACACCCCAGAAGCCGCCACCCATCATTAAGGCCACGGCTACACCAATTATCTTTCCCCAATACTGCATAGACTCCCCAAATCTTTATGCTCTCAGCCAGGCTATGTCCCACAATATAAGGTGCTTTTACCGATTTACGGCTGCGGTCAATTGTGGGACATCGCCTATAATTTGCATTATCATACCTGTCATTCAATGCCGTGCCTAACACCACGGATGCCTAAATGGGCAGGATTAACACTAGCGCAGTGAAGATGAGATAAGTTAGGCTGTGACCGTTTGTCACGCGCGACGCTACTGATGATGGAACAATAAATACAACGTATGAAAAAACGTATTCCCACTCTTCTGGCCACCATGATTGCCAGTGCCCTCTATAGCCATCAGGGCCTGGCAGCCGATCTCGCCTCACAGTGTATGCTGGGCGTGCCGAGCTATGACCGTCCTCTGGTACAGGGCGAGACTAATGAATTACCCGTCACCATCAATGCCGACAACGCTAAAGGGAATTATCCCGATGACGCGGTGTTTACCGGCAACGTGGACATCGCACAGGGTAACAGCCGCCTGCAGGCCGACGAAGTACAGCTTCATCAGAAGCAGGCTGAAGGCCAGCCGGAGCCAATACGTACCGTCGATGCGCTGGGCAACGTCCATTATGATGACAATCAGGTTATTCTGAAGGGACCGAAGGGCTGGTCTAATCTGAATACCAAAGATACCAACATCTGGGAAGGTGATTACCAGATGGTAGGTCGTCAGGGGCGCGGGAAAGCCGACCTGATGAAACAGCGTGGGGAAAACCGTTATACCATTCTGGAAAACGGTAGCTTTACCTCTTGTCTGCCGGGTTCCGATACCTGGAGCGTCGTCGGTAGCGAAGTGATCCACGACCGTGAAGAACAGGTCGCAGAGATCTGGAACGCCCGTTTTAAACTGGGTCCGGTTCCGGTCTTTTACAGTCCTTATTTACAGTTACCCGTCGGCGATAAGCGCCGTTCCGGTTTCCTGATCCCGAACGCAAAATATTCCACCAATAACTATTTTGAGTTCTACCTGCCGTATTACTGGAACATTGCGCCCAACATGGACGCCACCATCACGCCACATTATATGCACCGTCGTGGCGGGATCATGTGGGAGAACGAATTCCGCTACCTCACCCAGGCGGGTGCGGGCCTGATGGAGTTCGACTATCTGAACTCAGATAAAGTGTATGAGGACGAACATCCGAAGGATGACAATTCACGTCGCTGGTTGTTCTACTGGCAGCACGCCGGTGTACTGGACCAGGTGTGGCGTTTCAACGTCGACTATACCAAGGTCAGCGACACCAGCTATTTTAATGATTTCGATAACAAATACGGTTCCAGTACCGACGGCTACGCCACGCAAAAATTCAGCGTCGGCTACGCAGTACAGAACTTTGATGCCACGGTTTCGACCAAGCAGTTCCAGGTCTTCGACGCGCAAAACAGTAACAGCTACTCTGCGCAGCCGCAGTTAGACGTCAACTACTACCAGAATGACGTTGGTCCGTTTGATACCCGTATTTATGGTCAGGCGGTGCACTTCGTTAACACCAACGACAACATGCCGGAAGCGACGCGCGTTCACCTTGAACCGACGATCAACCTGCCGTTATCGAATAACTGGGGAAGTATCAATACCGAAGCGAAACTGCTGGCAACGCACTATCAGCAGACCAATCTGGACTGGTATAACAACAACCCGAGTAACGTTAACAAGCTCGATGATTCAGCCAACCGCGTCATGCCGCAGTTTAAAGTTGACGGCAAGATGGTGTTTGAGCGTGACATGCAAATGCTGGCGCCGGGTTATACCCAGACGCTGGAGCCGCGCGCGCAGTACCTGTACGTACCGTATCGCGACCAAAGTCATATCTATAACTATGACTCGTCCCTGCTGCAATCTGACTATAGCGGCCTGTTCCGTGACCGTACCTATGGCGGTCTGGACCGCATTGCCTCCGCCAACCAGGTCACGACCGGAGTCACATCTCGCGTTTATGATGACGCAGCCGTTGAACGTTTTAATATTTCTGTGGGTCAAATCTACTATTTCACCGAGTCTCGCACCGGCGATGACAACATTAAATGGGAGAATGACGACAAAACGGGCTCACTGGTATGGGCGGGTGACACCTACTGGCGCATCTCCGATCGCTGGGGTTTACGCAGTGGGATCCAGTACGATACCCGTCTGGACAGCGTTGCAACCAGTAGCAGCAGTATCGAATACCGCCGCGATGAAAACCGTATGCTGCAGTTGAACTACCGTTATGCCAGCCCGGAGTATATCCAGGCGACACTGCCAACATACTCTACGGCAGATCAGTATAAAAACGGGATTTCACAGGTCGGTGCAGTGGCAAGCTTCCCAATCGCCGACCGTTGGTCGATTGTCGGCGCTTACTACTTCGATACCAATGTGAACAAAGCAGCGGATTCAATGCTGGGCTTGCAGTACAACTCCTGCTGTTACGCCATTCGCTTCGGTTACGAACGTAAGCTGAACGGCTGGGATAACACCCAGAAACACGCGATTTATGACAACACGATCGGCTTTAATATCGAACTGCGCGGCCTGAGCTCCAACTACGGTCTCGGCACCAACCAAATGTTGCGTTCAAACATTTTGCCGTATCAAAGCTCTTTATGATCTGATTGATTTACAACGTAATCCGCATCGCGGTTAATTGAAATGGAAAAAGTATGAAGAACTGGAAAACGCTGCTTCTCGGTATCGCCATGATCGCGAATACCAGTTTCGCTGCCCCACAGGTAGTCGATAAAGTCGCAGCCGTCGTCAATAACGGCGTCGTTCTCGAAAGCGACGTCGATGGCTTAATGCAGTCAGTAAAACTTAATGCGGGTCAGGCTGGTCAGCAGTTACCGGACGACGCCACGCTGCGTCATCAGATCCTGGAACGTTTGATCATGGATCAAATCCTCCTGCAAATGGGTCAGAAGATGGGTGTTAAAATCTCTGACGAGCAGTTGGATCAGGCTATTGCCAACATCGCCAAGCAGAACAACATGACGTTGGATCAGATGCGCAGTCGTCTGGCACAGGATGGTTTAAGCTATTCGACCTATCGTAGCCAGATCCGTAAAGAGATGACCATCTCTGAAGTGCGTAACAACGAAGTTCGCCGTCGCGTCACTATCCTGCCTCAGGAAGTGGATGCCCTGGCGCAACAGGTAGGCAACCAAAACGATGCCAGCACCGAACTGAACCTGAGCCACATTCTGATCCCATTACCGGAAAACCCAACTTCCGACCAGGTTAACGCGGCTGAAAGCCAGGCGCGCTCTGTTGTTGATGAAGCGCGTAACGGTAGTGATTTCGGCAAACTGGCTATTACTTATTCCGCTGACCAGCAGGCGCTGAAAGGCGGCCAGATGGGTTGGGGACGTATTCAGGAGCTGCCGGGTATCTTCGCCCAGGCGTTAAGCACTGCGAAAAAAGGCGATATCATCGGCCCAATTCGTTCAGGTGTCGGCTTCCACATCCTGAAAGTCAATGATATGCGTGGCCAAAGCCAGAGCATCTCCGTGACTGAAGTTCACGCCCGCCATATTCTGCTTAAGCCGTCGCCGATCATGACCGATCAGCAGGCGCGTCTGAAGCTGGAACAAATCGCGGCAGATATTAAGAGCGGTAAAACTACCTTCGCAGCAGCCGCTAAAGAGTTTTCTCAGGATCCAGGCTCTGCCAACCAGGGCGGCGATCTGGGTTGGGCTGCAGCGGATATTTTCGACCCAGCTTTCCGCGATGCGCTGACCAAACTTCATAAAGGCCAGATGAGCGCCCCGGTGCACTCCTCTTTCGGTTGGCATCTGATCGAACTGCTGGACACGCGTAACGTTGATAAAACTGACGCGGCGCAGAAAGACAGAGCTTACCGTATGCTGATGAACCGTAAATTCTCGGAAGAAGCAGCAACCTGGATGCAGGAACAGCGCGCCAGCGCTTACGTTAAAGTTCTGAGCAACTAATGGCTCGTACTCAACGCGTTGTTATCACTCCCGGCGAACCCGCCGGGATTGGCCCGGACCTGGTGGTTCAGCTCGCCCAGCGCGATTGGCCTGTAGAACTCGTTGTCTGTGCGGATGCAGGACTTCTCAGTGACCGGGCAGCAATGCTCGGTTTACCGCTTTCACTCCTCCCCTACTCTCCAGATACCCCAGCCAGACCGCAATCAGCAGGCACATTGACGCTGTTACCGATTGCGCTGCGGGCACCTGCTGTCGCGGGTCAGTTGGCGGTAGAAAACGGGCAATATGTAGTGGATACGCTGGCTCGCGCCTGCGATGGTTGTCTGCAAGGTGAGTTTGCGGCGTTGATCACCGGTCCGGTTCACAAGGGCGTAATCAATGACGCAGGCGTTCCGTTTACCGGGCATACCGAGTTTTTTGAAGAGCGCTCACAGGCAAAGAAAGTTGTTATGATGCTGGCGACCGAAGAGCTGCGCGTTGCCCTGGCAACCACGCATTTGCCGCTCAGAGCCGTTGCCGACGCCATTACGCCCGCCCTGCTTCAGGAAGTGATCGGCATTTTGCATCATGATTTACGCACTAAGTTCGGCATTGCCGATCCACATATTCTGGTGTGCGGTCTTAACCCGCATGCTGGTGAAGGCGGCCATATGGGAACGGAAGAGATAGACACCCTCATTCCGGTACTCGATGAACTGCGTGCGCAGGGGATGAAATTAAACGGCCCGCTGCCCGCAGATACGCTTTTTCAGCCCAAATATCTCGACCACGCGGATGCCGTGCTGGCAATGTACCACGATCAGGGTCTACCCGTGCTAAAATACCAGGGATTTGGTCGCGGTGTGAATATCACGCTGGGCCTGCCCTTTATTCGCACATCCGTCGATCACGGCACCGCACTTGAACTCGCGGGCCGTGGACAAGCAGATGTCGGCAGTTTTATTACGGCGCTTAATCTCGCCATCAAAATGATTGTTAATACCAATGAATAATCGAGTCCATCAGGGCCATTTAGCCCGAAAACGTTTCGGGCAGAACTTCCTCAACGATCAGTTTGTGATCGAAAGTATTGTCTCTGCTATCAACCCGCAGAAAGGTCAGGCTATGGTCGAAATCGGCCCAGGCCTGGCGGCATTGACCGAACCAGTAGGCGAACGTCTGGACAAGCTCACGGTCATTGAACTGGACCGCGATCTGGCAGCACGCTTACAGACACACCCGTTTTTAGGGCCTAAGCTGACGATTTATCAGCAAGATGCCATGACCATGAACTTCGGCGAACTGGCACAAACGATGGGTCAGCCGCTGCGCGTATTCGGCAACCTGCCGTACAACATCTCCACGCCACTCATGTTCCATCTTTTTTCCTATACTGATGCCATTGCCGACATGCATTTCATGTTGCAAAAAGAGGTGGTCAATCGTCTGGTTGCAGGGCCAAACAGTAAAGCGTATGGTCGATTAAGCGTCATGGCGCAGTATTACTGCAATGTGATCCCGGTACTTGAAGTACCGCCTTCCGCATTTACGCCAGCGCCTAAAGTTGATTCAGCTGTTGTGCGTCTGGTCCCTCACGCGACGATGCCGTACCCGGTTAAAGATGTTCGTGTGCTGAGCCGTATTACCACCGAAGCGTTTAATCAGCGGCGTAAAACGGTACGTAACAGTCTCGGCAACCTATTTAGCGTTGAAGTACTGACAGAGCTGGGCGTTGATCCGGCGATGCGAGCGGAAAATATCTCTGTCGCGCAATACTGCCGGATGGCTAACTATCTGTCAGAAAACGCGCCATCGAAGGAGAGTTAAACATGATCAATTCGCCCCGAGTGTGCATTCAGGTACAAAGCGTCTACATTGAGGCGCAATCCTCACCTGATGATGAACGTTACGTTTTTGCTTACACCGTAACTATCCGCAATTTGGGGCGAGCGCCTGTGCAGCTGTTGGGGCGTTATTGGTTAATCACTAATGGTCATGGCCGCGAAACAGAAGTCCAGGGTGAAGGCGTGGTTGGCGTCCAGCCCCATATCGAACCCGGCGAAGAGTACCAGTATACCAGCGGTGCGGTGATTGAAACGCCGCTGGGCACCATGCAGGGTCACTACGAAATGATCGATGAACAAGGCATCGCCTTTACCATCGACATTCCCGTATTCCGACTCGCCGTTCCAACACTCATTCATTAAAACAATAACTATGGCGACATACCTTATTGGCGACGTTCACGGTTGTTACGATGAACTGGTAGCCTTGCTGCATCAGGTAGACTTTAATTCCCAAAAAGACACCCTATGGCTCACCGGCGATCTGGTCGCTCGTGGGCCGGGCTCGCTGGACGTTTTGCGCTACGTGAAATCACTGGGCGACAGCGTACGGTTGGTATTGGGTAATCACGATTTACACCTGCTGGCCGTATTTGCTGGTATCAGTCGTAATAAACCTAAAGACAGGGTCACATCGCTGCTCGAAGCACCGGATGCCGACGAATTACTTAACTGGCTCCGCCGTCAACCGCTGTTGCAGGTGGACGAAGAGAAGAAGCTGGTGATGGCACATGCCGGTATCACCCCACAGTGGGACCTGCAGACGGCAAAAGACTGTGCTCGCGATGTTGAAGCCGTGTTGTCGAGTGACTCATATCCCTTCTTCCTTGATGCGATGTACGGCGACATGCCCAATAACTGGACCCCGGAACTGACCGGGCTGGCACGCCTGCGTTTTATTACCAACGCCTTTACCCGCATGCGTTACTGCTTCCCCAACGGTCAACTGGATATGTATAGCAAAGAGTCACCAGAAGACGCACCTGCCCCGCTGAAGCCGTGGTTTGCCATTCCTGGACCTGTCAGTGAAGCGTACAGCATTGCATTCGGGCACTGGGCATCGCTGGAAGGCAAAGGCACACCAGAAGGTATTTACGCGCTGGATACGGGGTGTTGCTGGGGAGGCGATCTCACCTGTCTGCGCTGGGAAGACAAACAGTACTTTGTGCAGCCATCAAATCGCCATCTGAATCTGGATCCTGGCGAAGCGGTCAACGCCTGAGAGATTTATGCCTGATGGCGCTACGCTTATCAGGCCTACATCTGGCACAAGAGTAGGCCGGATAAGACGTTTCGCCGCCATCCGGCACTTACAGGATTAACGACGCTCCAGAATCTCGAAGCAGTAGCTGTGAGAGTTTTGCGCGTCGGCATCGTGGAATTCACTGAACACCGACTCCCAGTCATCCGGTTCGTAGTCCGGGAAATGCGTATCCCCTTCGACTTCAGCATCAATGTGCGTCAGATACAGCTTCTGCGCTTTTGGCAGGAACTGCTCATACACGCGCCCACCGCCAATCACCATAATCTCTGGTTCATCACCGCAGGCCGCAATGGCTTCATCAACAGACTTCACCCACTGCACACGATCGTCAGTGCCAGGCTTGCTGCTGATGACGATATTTTTACGCCCAGGTAACGGTCGCCCAATGGATTCCCAGGTGTGGCGTCCCATGACAACCGGCTTGTTTAAGGTATTACGTTTAAACCAGGCGAGATCGGCAGGGAGGTTCCACGGCATGGCGTTCTCCATACCGATGACGCGATCTACCGCTAACGCCGCAATCAGACTGATCATTGAATATTTCCCGGATACAAAAAAATTGTCGCCACTATACGGAAAGCGCAATCTTTCGTCGACTGGCGGAAAGAGGATGAACAGGAAAATTTTCCGTTCTGCTGGCGAACCGACCTATTTAAGGTGGTACGCCAGCATTACAGTAGTTCAAAAACAGCCAATTAGCAGTAAAGTTTGCAGAACATCACATTTTTTACCCTATGCTGACGGTTTCACTTCCGGCTCATCGGCGACGTCGCCCGTATGCTTACCTTCATCCGTGCCTTGCCAGCCATGGCGTTGAATTAACGATAAGTGCTGACGATCTTCCGCAATAATTTCACTCAGCATTGCGCTGGTGCGTTTATAAACGGCCGCGCGGGAAGTCGCGTCATTTTCCCCTTTCACCATCTCCTCTACCATCATGGTATTGAATCGGCGGAATACGTCGGCCCGCTCACGTGCCTCATAGCGCCCAAGCCCGAGCCCCTCCAACGCCAGACGTCCGGTCTTCAGTGCACCTTCAAAGGTTTCGCGTTCCGGCATATCCACGCCCGCCTGGCGCAGGCGGATGTAATGATCCACATCGCGCGCACGAGCAATAATTTGCAGATGCGGGAAATGCTCTTTCACCATTTCGGTTAACTGCAGGCTGGTTTGCGGATCGTCAATGGCATTAATAATGACTTCAGCTTTCGCCGCCCCGGCAGACTCCAGCAGATCCATCCGGGTCGCATCGCCATAGAAAACCTTCATCCCGAATTTACGCAGAGTTTCGATATGGTCCGGGTCATGATCAAGAACCACCATTTTGACCCCACTCGACAACAACAGACGACCGGTTATCTGGCCAAATCGTCCAAATCCAGCGATGATCACCCGCGGTTGCTCCTCATCGATTTCATCGGCTTCCCGCTCTTCCGAAGTCGCCGATTTTTCCAGACGCGTCAAAATCACCAGCAAAATCGGCGTAGCCGCCATCGACAACGCCACCGCCAGTGTCAGCGATTTCGCCCAGTCAGGATCGAGCACATTTGCCATTTGCGCCGCACCAAACACCACAAAGGCAAACTCACTGCCCTGCCCTAACAATACGGCAAACCAGCGACGCTGCTTGTTCGGCACCTGCAACGGTTTCGCTATCAACCACAGCATGACGGTTTTGATAACCAGGAAACCGACCAGCAAAATGATAATGCGCAAGGGATTATCAATCAGCGTACCAAAGTCGATAGACATCCCCACGCCAATGAAAAACAGTCCCAGCAGCAATCCTTTAAATGGCTCAATGTCGCTTTCCAGCGCGTGGCGATACTCAGAGCTTGCCAGCAGCACTCCGGCCAGAAAGGCCCCCATCGCCATCGACAGGCCAACCTCTTCCAGGAGCAGACCGAAGCCAAACACGAGGAACAGCGCAACGGCACTGAATACTTCCCGCAGGCCCGAACGCGCAACAAAACGCAAGGCCGGACGTGTGACATAACGCCCCAATACCACCACTAATACCAGTGCGCCCGCTACCTTCAGGGCTGACAATGCAAACGCCCCAAGCGTAGTCGATGCGCCGCTCGCCGCCAGTAACGGGATCATCGCCACCAATGGAATAGCGGCGATATCCTGGAACAGCAGCACGGCAAACGCGCTGCGGCCCATTTGCGAAACCATCAGGTTGCGTTCATTCATTGCCTGCATAGCGATAGCCGTTGAGGAAAGCGCCAGCGTCATGCCGATCAGTTCCGCTACCTGCCAGCGCAGGCCAAGGAACATACAGAACAAACCAATTAAGCCGCCGCAAACCACCATCTGTAGCGCACCGCCGCCGAACACCGATGCCCGCAATTTCCACAAACGTTGCGGATCCAGCTCCAGACCGATGACAAACAGCATCAGTACCACACCGATCTCCGCAAAATGCAGGATGGATTCGGCGTCCGTTACCAGCCTCAGACCCCAGGGTCCGATAATACATCCGGCGATGAGATACCCCAGTACCGACCCTAATCCCAGCCGTACGGCGATGGGTACAATCAGCGCCGCCGATCCGAGATAAATCAGCGCCTGTATCAGCGTATGGCTATCCATGGTGTGCCTCCTGCCATTCCATCAGACGCTGTTTGTAGTGACGCGCCTGCGCTTGCAGCGTTTCATCATCACAGATAAACGTACAGTGCATCGCAAACGGCGGCAGCCATTTGAGGCCGCAATAGAGCGCTGTTGCCTGTAAAGGCTGAGAAAGCACATCAAATCCGGGATGGGAGCCAATATCGAAGTGGTTTTCACCGCCGCCGGTCGTCACCGCCCACAGCAGTTGTTTACCGTGCAGCGCAGTACCACCATGGCCATACGCCCAGCCGTGCGAAAGGACTTTATCCATCCACAGCTTGAGTAATGGAGGTGTGCTGTACCACTGCATCGGATGCTGCCAGATGATCAAATCAGCGCGCGCCAGCGCATCCTGTTCAGCGGCAATATCGATATTGAAGTCGGGGTAGAGCTGGTATAGCGAGCGTATCTCCACGCCCTCCAGCGTCCTTGCCTGTTCAAGCATCCGCTTATTCGCATGCGAATGTTGCGGATAGGGATGCGCATAAATGATGAGAATCATGATTAGCCTGTGTCACTGCATTATTGTAATAACAGTGAGTTTAGTCACTTAATCCACAGGCTAACAGTCAATATTATTGAGTGGCTGAATGGAGAAAACTGAACTAGTTGTCCAGTTCGCTCATATCCTTAACCTGATCGCGGTTAATCTGTTCCGTCTTACCCGTCTGGGCATTTTTGTACGACACCAGACCAGTATCATCATCAACCTGCGGTTTGCCGTCAGTGACGATTGTTTTGCCATCGGTGGTTTTAACCGCCTGGTTTGAGGAACAACCGGCCACGGTAAACAGTGCTGCTGCGGTAAAAATTGAGGTGATCAGGATATGTTTTTGCATGGTGTTCTCCCTGCTTTTCAGTTGTTTTCTGTGATATACCCAGTTAACTGTAGGCTAACTGACTGAGTTGCAGGGAAAATACAGAACACTCCTAATAGCCCGCCCTGGTCACGGGCTTACTGCGAATCGTCATTTGACTGGTTTGCGCCAGCGTCAGACCTCGCGTTTCCGGGGCGAAAGCGATGGACACAAGCAGGCCAATCAGCGAAATTCCTGCGCCCATCAGCATGACATTGCTGATACCGTATTTGGTGATGAATACCGGCAGCGCCCAGGTTGAAACAATAGTACCGATGCGGCTTAAGGACATAATCACCCCGACGGCAGACGCGCGAATGTCGGTAGGGAACAGCTCGTTTGGGTATAGCCACTGCAGGTTTCCCGGTCCCCCCGAGAAAAACGCGTACACGGCAAATGCCAGCACCACCAGCCACGCCCCCATATCAGGAATTAACCCCAGTACAGCCAGCGCCAGCGTCATCATAATAAAACTGCCAATCAACAGCGGTCGGCGACCCGCGCTATTGAGCCAGAACATGGGCGGAATGCACCCCAGCATAAAGCACAGGCTTATCACCACATTGCCCAACGCGGCGCTTTTCCCGGCACCAAGCCCCAACAGTCCAACAATCTGCGGACCAAAGGTATAAATGGCGAACATCGGGATCACCTGACAGGTCCAGATAGCGGCAACAAACAGGACAAACGGGAAATGACGGCGGTTAAACAGCTGGAGAAAACGCGTCTCCTGCGGCGCCTCTTCGTCGAACACCACCGGTTCGCCGAACAGTTTGATCATCATCGCTTCACACTCTTTCGCCCGACCTTTACGCAGCAGCCAGCGCGGCGATTCAGGAAGATCGAAGCGCCCAATCAGGATCAAAATACAGGGGATCACCGCGCTGCCCAGCATCCAGCGCCATCCTCCCTCAACATCATACAGCCAGTAACCGACCAGATCGGCACAGGTGGCGCCGACATACCACATCGCGGCGATAAAACCGATGGAGAAAGCGCGCTGGCGGGTATTGGAGAACTCGGTAATCATCGAGGTAGCAATCGGATAATCGGCACCAATCACAATGCCGATCAGCACGCGCATCACCAACAGCTCAACGGGCGAGGAAACAAACATGGTTGCTGCCGATATCACGCCAATGGCGATAATATCGATGATGAACATTTTGCGCCGCCCGACTTTATCGGAAATGTAGCCAAACAGCGACGTCCCCACAAACAGACCGGCGAGCGTGCCGGCACCCAGCAGACCAATCCACTGTGCGTCCAGTTTCAATGCTGGCGTGAGCTGTTCCAGCGCTACGCCAATCATCACCAGCACATAACCATCCAGAAATGGCCCACCGCTTCCCCACAGCATTATCCGGCGGTGAATAGAGGTAAATTTGATGTCATCAAAGTTCCTGGGCTGCTGCATAGCGACTTCCTGTTTCAACACGGGCAAAGCGTCATCTATAGGCCGGATAAGGCGTTTACGCCCCCATCCGGCACTGGCGTCACATGATTGCCGGATGGCGACGCTAGCGCGTCTTATCCGGCCTACGGGTGCACAACCTCGTACTTATTAACCGTAGCGAAACTCCACGCCAAATGTCCCTCGCGGGTATTCCCACTTTTCCAGCGCTGTATCGAGCCCGAGAATGCGGCACGTTCCGCACTCCAGGCATCCGGCGTAATCAAACCGTACGCTGCCGTCGTCCTGCTTTTTATACAGCCCTGCTGGACAGGCCTTAATCAGCACTTCCAGCGCCTGTTTATCAGGATCGGTTTTGAGAATGATATGTGGGCTGTCTTCATCGACATTGAACTTATTGACGCCCAGTTTGACGTCCACATTGACGGGAGATGTCATAATACGGTCACTCCTTTCAGGCCATCTTTCATCAGGTTGATGAAGCCCACTTTCTTCGCATGGCGCAGGATTTTTTTACGCATTGGCACCGGGGCGGAACCATCTACGGTGAACAGGTCGCGTGCGATACTGACCGCCATTTCGGGATAGGCGGTAAACATGCGCGGGTTATCAAGAAAAGCAGGAAGCTTCTGGTACATACGCATATCGCGCATCGGGCCATCGTCCAGATGCTGACGGTATTCACCCAGCGACTGCTTGCTAAAGTCGTCGCGCTTCATCGCTGAAAGCACCGTTTTCGCCGCCGCTTCGCCTGCGGAAATGGCGAGATCCATACCGCGAATGGTAAAGCCGAGGTTCATACACATTCCGGCAGCGTCACCGGCAATCAGCACACCGTCCCCCACCAGTTCAGGTTGCATATTCATACCGGCTTCAGGTACCACGTGCGCGGCATATTCCACCAGCTTGCCACCGGCGATCAGTGGGGCAACCGCCGGATGCTGTTTGAAATCTTCCAGCATTTGCGGGACCGATTTTTTCGCGTCTTTCAGGTGATGAAGGCCGCAGACCAGCCCCAGAGAAAGGGTCGTTTCATTCGTATAGAGAAAGCCACCGCCCATCAATCCATCGGTTGGCGATCCGGCAAACAGGCAGGCTGCACCTTCGTTCCCCTGTAACTGGAAACGATCTTCAATTACCGATTTTGGCAGTTCGATCAGCTCTTTTACGCCGACGGCAACATACGATGCCTCGACGCGCTTTGCCATACCCAGCTTTTCAGCCAGCAGAGAATTCACCCCGTCGGCGAGGATCACCACTTTGGCTTCCAGAATATCGCCGTCGGCTTCCACGCCCACGACTTTACCCTCGCGCTGCACAACGTTATCCACACGAATACCGGTGATAAGCTGGGCGCCAGCCTCCTCGGCCTGCTCCATCAGCCAGGCGTCAAATTTGCTACGTAAGACGGAATAAGAAACCTGCGACGATGCGGCCTCTTCACCATTGCAATAGTCGATGGTCATCGCCCCTTTGTCGGTCATAAAGGCGAGCTTTTCGTGGGTGATTATGCGTTCAATGGGGGCCTGCTCAGCAAAACCGGGAATGATGCGCTCCAGGCTATGCGCATACATGCGCCCACCGGTGACATTCTTCGCGCCAGCAGAATTGCCGCGCTCGATAACCAGCACCTGTGCACCTTCCCGAGCCAGCACCAGCGCCGCAACCGAACCAGCCAGACCTGCACCCACGATGATGGCATCAAAGATATCTTCGGACATACGTACTCCTGTCAGCGGCAGGATACCTTCGCATCCTGCCCGAATGGTTTAACGCGCTAAGGCAGCCGTCAGCGCAGGCAGGATCTTCAGCGCATCGCCAACAATGCCATAATCTGCATACTGAAAAATCGGCGCATTTTTGTCTTTGTTGATGGCGAAAATCGTCTGTGCGCCGTTGGCACCGACCATATGTTGGATCTGCCCGGAGATCCCCACGGCCAGATACAGTTCAGGCTTAAGCATCAGGTTGGAGATGCCGACGTAGCGTTCATGCTCCATCCACTTCTCGTTTTCCGCCACCGGACGGGAACAGGCCAACTCAGCGCCAATCGTCTGGCACAGCGCTTCTGCCAGCGAGATATTTTCTTTGCTACCAATACCGCGTCCCACGCTGACCACCAGACGGGCTTTGTCGAGATCGACGCTGTTGCTCTGACGCGCCTGAGTTGCCGTACGGGTTACGACAATGGCCGGAGCCTGCCACTGTACGGTATGCATCTCGCCGCTGCGGGTGGTATCCGGTTGCTGCGCGTCAAACGTTCCGCTACTGAGAGTGATCACGGCAAACGGTGAAGCGATTGTTTCTGCTCCCATCGCCAGGCCGCCGTAGACCATATGTTTGATCGCCGCTTTTCCATCCTGCACCGCGACTGCGCTGGCATCATTTGAGACTGCAGCCGACAAGCGAAAGCCCAGCTTTGCCGCTAACAGCTTTCCCCGACGTGTATTCGGCAGCAGCACCGCGCCGCCCTCGCTCTGCTGACGAATGGTCTGAGCCATCACATCGGCGTAGTCTTCAACCATACGGTCTTCTGGTTTGCCGCTGAGCAGCCAGACATGATCCGCGCCTAAATGACATGCCGTTGCGCTGTCCGCATCGCTGAGCACAAACGTGTTAACTTTTTCACCTAAAGCCTGCGCACCATTCATCAGTTCCGGCAGACGAGAAGGGGTATCGCTGAATACCCAGATACTGGAAAATTTGTTCATAACATCCCCTGATAATTAAATGATTTTGCGAAGATTCTCGACAAACGCGGCAATCTGTTCTTCACCGTCACCTTCAATTACAACGCGCTGACGCTCGCGCTGTTTCGGCGCAGCAACCTGTTGTGCGGAATACGCCTGCACGCTGTTCAGCCCAATGTCTGCAGGTGACCAAACCTGAACCGGTTTTTTCGCCGCACCAAGAATGGCTTTCATGGAAGGGATTTGAGGGGTGTTGATGTCAGTAGAGACCGCGATAACCGCCGGAAGCGGGATACTCAGGGTTTCAACTTCATCTTCCAGTTCACGCTCTACCGTCAGAGTGCTGTCGGTAAGAGAGAGGATTTTGCTCACGCCGTTTATCGCCGGCACGTCCAGCATTTCGCCCACCAGCAGACCAACCTGCTGAGCATAAAGATCGGAAGAACCGTCGCCGCAAATAAGCAGATCAAAACCGGATTTTTGCACGGCGGCAGCCAGCGCAGTGGCAGTTTGTTGCGGCAGCGCCTGTTCAAATTGATCGTCAATGACAACAATCAGTTCATCAGGGCCACGGGAAAGCACATCTTTGCGCCCTTTTGCATTGGTCAGCGCTTTGCCTCCGACGCTCATGGCCACAACCTGAGCCTCTCCCACCTGCTGTTTTAACTGGCAAGCCGCTTCGATCGCATTCAGATCATATTGGCTGATTTTGCCATCTGCTTTGCTGAAATCGAGTGTTCCATCAGCATTATTAATCGCAATATCCTGCTCATCAGGTACGCATTTGTAGCAAGTAATTATCTTCATTGCATCTCCAGAAATCATGAAGGAAACGTATTTATATCGGCGGTGTTAAATACAGATATCACGCTCTTTAATTCGGAAATAAAACCTTAATCACCAATATTGAAAATGTCACACATTGAAATTCGTAACTTTCAATAGTGTTACATGCCTCACCAATATTGAAAGAATCACGTCAAATATGAAAATTTTCAATATTGTCTGCTGGTTCAACAATATTGAACGCCAGTCACTTAAAAAAGTTAAAAAACCAATGTCAATATCATGATTAATAAAGAAATTATCTAGATTTCCAGACAAAATAACCAGCATGAAAAAGTGTGACACAGATAACAGAATAGCCGGAAATGAATACCCATTATGAGTTACTCACTGAGGCGCCCCAGAGGTTAAAAAGTCATCAACAAATCATTAATAATAAATAAACAAACGATCACATACGGGCACGCTAAATAAATTTCGTTTTCACACTGGAATTCACTTATGAAAAATGAAAAGAGAAAATCGGGAATTGAACCGAAGGTTTTTTTTCCGCCATTAATAATTGTTGGGATACTTTGTTGGCTAACAGTAAGAGATCTTGATGCCGCTAACGTCGTTATTAATGCGGTATTCAGTTATGTCACCAACGTCTGGGGTTGGGCATTCGAATGGTATATGGTCGTCATGCTCTTCGGATGGTTCTGGTTAGTCTTTGGCCCGTATGCCAAAAAGAAATTAGGCGACGAAAAACCCGAGTTTAGTACCGCCAGCTGGATTTTTATGATGTTCGCCTCCTGTACATCCGCCGCGGTGCTGTTCTGGGGTTCCATCGAGATCTACTACTATATCTCTACCCCGCCGTTCGCTTTGGAGCCCAATTCCACGGGTGCGAAAGAGATCGGTCTGGCGTACAGCCTGTTCCACTGGGGGCCGTTGCCGTGGGCAACCTACAGCTTCCTTTCTGTGGCCTTCGCCTATTTCTTCTTTGTGCGCAAGATGGACGTCATCCGTCCCAGCTCCACGCTGGTACCGTTAGTGGGCGAAAAGCATGCGAAAGGGCTGTTCGGCACCATCGTTGATAACTTCTACCTGGTGGCGCTGATCTTCGCGATGGGTACCAGCCTCGGTCTGGCGACGCCGCTGGTAACCGAGTGTATGCAATGGCTGTTCGGTATTCCGCATACGCTGCAATTAGATGCCATCATCATTACCTGCTGGATCATTCTGAACGCCATTTGCGTAGCCTGTGGCCTGCAAAAAGGAGTCAGAATCGCCAGCGACGTGCGTAGCTACCTGAGCTTCCTGATGCTGGGCTGGGTGTTTATCGTCAGCGGCGCCAGCTTCATCATGAACTACTTCACCGACTCGGTCGGCATGCTGCTGATGTATCTGCCGCGCATGTTGTTCTATACCGATGCCATCGGCAAAGGCGGATTCCCGCAGGGCTGGACTGTTTTCTACTGGGCGTGGTGGGTCATTTACGCCATCCAGATGAGTATCTTCCTGGCGCGTATTTCTCGTGGTCGTACCGTACGTGAACTGTGCTTTGGGATGGTGCTGGGCCTGACCGCTTCCACCTGGATCCTGTGGACAGTCCTTGGCAGCAACACGCTGCTGCTGATGGATAAAAACATTCTCAACATCCCGCAGCTGATTGAACAACACGGCGTGGCGCGCGCCATTATCGAAACCTGGGCCGCCTTGCCATTCAGCACCGCCACCATGTGGGGCTTCTTTATCCTCTGCTTTATTGCCACCGTCACGCTAATTAACGCCTGCTCCTACACCCTGGCGATGTCCACCTGTCGCGAAGTTCGTGATGGTGAAGAACCGCCGCTGTTGGTGCGTATCGGTTGGTCCGTTCTGGTCGGCGTCATCGGCATCGTTCTGCTGGCGCTGGGTGGGCTGAAGCCCATTCAGACCGCAATTATCGCCGGAGGATGCCCGCTGTTCTTCGTCAACATCATGGTGACGCTGTCCTTTATTAAAGACGCCAAAGTGCACTGGAAAGACAAGTAATTCTTATTAACCCAATTGATCAAGAGGCTGAAAGATGGATTTCAACTTAAATGACGAGCAGGAACTGTTTGTCGCCGGTATTCGTGAACTGATGGCCAGTGAGAACTGGGAAGCTTATTTTGCCGAGTGCGATCGCGACAGCGTCTACCCTGAGCGTTTTGTAAAAGCACTGGCAGATATGGGCATCGATAGCCTGTTGATCCCGGAAGAACACGGCGGGCTGGAAGCCGGTTTTGTCACCGTTGCCGCCGTCTGGATGGAACTCGGACGTCTTGGCGCACCAACCTATGTGCTGTACCAGTTACCGGGGGGTTTTAACACCTTCCTGCGTGAAGGGACTCAGGAACAAATCGATAAAATCATGGCGTTCCAGGGAACAGGTAAGCAGATGTGGAACTCTGCAATTACCGAACCGGGAGCGGGATCGGATGTTGGCAGTCTGAAAACCACTTATACACGCAAAAATGGTAAGGTTTATCTTAATGGCAGTAAGTGCTTTATCACCAGTAGCGCCTATACCCCGTACATTGTAGTGATGGCGAGAGATGGTGCATCACCGGATAAACCTGTTTATACCGAGTGGTTTGTTGACATGAGCAAAGCGGGTATCAAGGTCAACAAACTGGAGAAACTCGGTCTGCGCATGGATAGCTGCTGTGAAATCACCTTTGATGACGTTGAACTGGACGAGAAAGACATGTTCGGTCGGGAAGGTAATGGCTTCAACCGCGTGAAAGAAGAGTTTGACCATGAACGCTTCCTCGTCGCACTGACCAACTACGGTACGGCAATGTGCGCTTTTGAAGACGCAGCGCGTTATGCCAACCAACGCGTACAGTTTGGTGAAACGATCGGCCGTTTCCAGCTGATTCAGGAGAAGTTCGCGCACATGGCGATCAAACTGAACTCCATGAAAAACATGCTGCTGGAAGCCGCATGGAAAGCAGATAACGGCACTATTACCTCGGGCGACGCGGCCATGTGCAAATACTTCTGCGCCAACGCGGCATTTGAAGTGGTAGACACCGCCATGCAGGTGCTGGGTGGCGTGGGTATCGCGGGTAACCATCGCATCACGCGCTTCTGGCGTGACCTGCGCGTTGACCGTGTTTCTGGTGGTTCTGACGAAATGCAGATCCTGACGTTGGGTCGTGCGGTATTGAAGCAATACCGTTGATTCGTTCGTTTCGTAGGCCGGATAAGGCGTTTACGCCACCATCCGGCAATATGCCCGGTGGCGCTGCGCTTACCGGGCCTACAAAAAAAATGCCAGGAGAAAAATGATGAATCATTTACCAATGCCAGCCTTCGGCCCGCTTTCCGGGGTACGCGTTGTCTTTTCAGGGATCGAAATTGCCGGTCCGTTCGCCGGACAGATGTTCGCCGAATGGGGTGCTGAGGTTATCTGGATTGAAAACGTCGCATGGGCCGATACCATCCGTGTGCAACCTAACTATCCGCAGCTCTCACGCCGTAATCTGCATGCCCTGTCGCTGAATATTTTCAAAGATGAAGGCCGGGAAGCGTTTCTGAAGCTGATGGAAACCACCGATATTTTCATTGAAGCCAGTAAAGGCCCGGCCTTTGCCCGCCGCGGTATTACCGATGAAGTGCTGTGGGAACATAACCCGAAACTGGTTATCGCCCACCTTTCCGGCTTCGGTCAGTTTGGTACCGAGGAGTACACCAATCTTCCGGCGTATAACACCATCGCACAGGCATTTAGCGGCTATCTGATCCAAAACGGTGACGTGGATCAGCCAATGCCAGCCTTCCCGTACACCGCCGATTACTTCTCCGGGATGACCGCGACGACAGCGGCGCTGGCGGCTCTGCACAAAGTCCGCGAAACGGGTAAAGGTGAAAGCATCGATATCGCCATGTACGAGGTGATGCTGCGCATGGGTCAGTATTTCATGATGGATTACTTCAACGGCGGCGAAATTTGCCCACGCATGACCAAAGGCAAAGACCCGTATTACGCTGGCTGCGGCCTGTATAAATGCGCCGATGGCTATATCGTCATGGAGCTGGTCGGCATCACGCAAATCAACGAGTGCTTCAAAGATATTGGCCTCGCCCACATTCTTGGCACGCCGGAAGTTCCGGAAGGTACCCAGCTTATCCATCGCGTGGAATGCCCTTACGGTCCGCTCGTGGAAGAGAAACTGGACGCGTGGCTGGCAACACACAGCATCGCCGAAGTCCAGGCGCGCTTTGCTGAGCTGAATATCGCCTGCGCGAAGGTGCTGACCATTCCGGAACTGGAAGGCAACCCGCAGTACGTTGCCCGTGAATCCATTACTCAGTGGCAAACAATGGATGGCCGCACCTGCAAAGGGCCAAACATCATGCCGAAATTTAAAAACAACCCGGGGAAAATCTGGCGTGGCATGCCGTCACATGGCATGGATACTGCCGCCATTCTGAAAAACATTGGTTATAGCGAAGCAGACATAAATGAGCTGGTCGGCAAAGGCCTGGCCAGAGTTGAGGAATAAACGCGACGCGCTGACCGCTCATTGGTTAGCGCTCACGCCTGATTTCAGTGGATAAAGCAATATGGATATCGTTGGCGGACAAAACTTACGTCAGATGTGGGACGACCTGGCCGGGGTGTACGGAGATAAAACGGCGTTAATTTTCGAATCCTGCGAAGGAGTCGTTCGGCAGTTTAGCTATGCCTCGCTCAATGAAGAGATTAACCGCACGGCAAACCTTTTCCATTCCTTAGGGATCCGCAAGGGCGATAAGGTCGCATTGCATCTGGATAACTGTCCGGAATTCATTTTTTGCTGGTTTGGGCTGGCAAAAATTGGCGCCATTATGGTACCGATTAATGCCCGCTTACTGGGCGAAGAAAGTGCCTGGATCCTGCAAAACAGCCAGGTAAGCCTGCTGGTCACCAGCGCCCAGTTTTATCCTATGTACCGCCAGATACGGCTGGAAAATACCACACCGCTTAATCATATCTGTCTGATTGGCGAACAGCTTCCGGTTGACGACGGCGTGAGCCACTTTACCCAACTGCAATCCCGCCAGTCGACTACGCTGTGCTATACACCTGCGTTATCCACTGACGATACGGCGGAAATTCTGTTTACCTCAGGCACCACTTCACGGCCTAAAGGGGTGGTGATTACCCACTACAACCTGCGTTTTGCAGGCTACTACACTTCCTGGCAAATCGCTCTGCGCGATGATGACGTCTACATGACGGTGATGCCCGCTTTTCATATCGACTGTCAGTGTACCGCCGCAATGCCCGCATTCTCCGCTGGCAGCACCTTTGTGCTGCTAGAGAAGTACAGTGCCAGGGCGTTCTGGAATCAGGTGCATAGATATAAGGCGACGGTTACCGAATGCATTCCGATGATGATCAGAACGCTGATGGTACAACCTGCCGCGCCAACCGACAGACAGCATCACCTGCGCGAAGTAATGTTCTATCTCAATTTATCAGCACAGGAAAAAGACGCCTTTACCGAACGCTTTGGCGTCAGGCTGCTGACCTCCTACGGTATGACTGAAACCATCGTCGGTATTATCGGCGACCGTCCCGGTGACAAACGACGCTGGCCCTCCATTGGCCGCGTGGGATTTAGCTATGAAGCCGAAATCCGTGACGATCACAACCGTCCCCTGCCCGCCGGAGAAATTGGCGAAATCTGTATTAAAGGCGTGCCGGGCAAAACAATCTTCAAAGAGTACTATGCCCAGCCGGAGGCTACCGCCAAAGCGCTGGAACCTGAAGGCTGGTTACATACCGGAGATTCGGGCTATCAGGATGCGGATGGCTATTTTTATTTCGTCGACAGACGCTGCAACATGATTAAACGCGGCGGAGAAAATGTCTCCTGCGTCGAGCTGGAAAATATTATTTCTACGCATCCGAAAATTCAGGACATTGTGGTTGTCGGTATTAAAGATTCAATCCGTGATGAAGCCATTAAAGCGTTTATCGTCCTTAATGAAGGTGAAACATTAAGCGAAGCCGAGTTCTTCAGCTTCTGCGAAAACAATATGGCGAAATTCAAGGTTCCCTCGTTTATGGAGATAAGAACCGACCTGCCGCGCAATTGTTCAGGAAAAATAATCAAAAAAAATCTGAAATAACCCTCCCGGTAGGAATTCCTCCTGCCGGGAAATCTATTTATCTGGAGATGAACTATGAGTGAATCATTACATCTGACCCGTAACGGCCCGATTCTGGAAATTACCCTCGACCGGCCTAAAGCCAATGCCATTGATGCAAAAACCAGTTTTGCCATGGGTGAAGCGTTTCTTAATTTTCGTGATGACCCGGAATTACGCGTAGCGATAATCACCGGCGGCGGTGAGAAATTCTTTTCTGCGGGCTGGGACTTAAAAGCGGCAGCTGAAGGTGAAGCGCCGGATGCCGATTTTGGCCCAGGCGGCTTTGCCGGTTTAACCGAAATTTTCGACCTCAATAAACCGGTCATCGCTGCGGTAAACGGCTATGCGTTTGGCGGTGGTTTTGAATTAGCGCTGGCGGCGGATTTTATCGTCTGCGCGGAAAATGCCAGCTTCGCGCTACCGGAAGCCAAGCTCGGGATCGTACCTGACAGCGGAGGCGTTCTGCGTCTGCCGAAGCTACTGCCACCGGCTATCGTCAACGAAATGGTGATGACTGGCAGACGAATGAGTGCCGAAGAAGCGCTGCGTTGGGGTATCGTCAACCGCGTTGTCAGCCAGAGCGAACTGATGGATAGTGCGCGCGAACTGGCGCAGCAGCTAGTGAATAGCGCCCCGCTGGCGATCGCCGCGCTGAAAGAGATTTATCGTGCGACCAGCGAAATGCCGGTGGAAGAAGGCTACCGCTACATCCGCAGCGGCGTGCTGAAGCACTATCCGTCAGTGCTGCACTCCGAAGATGCGCTTGAAGGACCGCAGGCGTTTGCAGAAAAACGCGATCCGGTGTGGAAAGGACGCTGATAACCGATGAGCTATTACGCCTTTGAAGGCCTGATTCCGGTAGTGCATCCAGAGGCGTATGTTCATCCCAGCGCCGTGTTGATTGGTGATGTGATCGTGGGGGCTGGCGTCTACGTCGGCCCGCATGCCTCACTGCGCGGTGACTATGGTCGCCTGATTCTGGAGGCAGGTTCTAACTTGCAGGATGGCTGCATCATGCACGGTTATTGCGACACTGACACCATCGTGCATGAGAATGGGCATATCGGCCATGGCGCAATCCTGCACGGTTGCGTAGTGGGCAGAGATGCGCTGATCGGCATGAACAGCGTCATTATGGACGGCGCAGTGATTGGTGAAGAGAGCATTGTCGCAGCCATGAGCTTTGTCAAAGCCGGATTTCAGGGGGAGGCAAGGCAGATGCTGGTGGGCTCACCCGCTCGCGTATTGCGTGAAGTCACGGACCAGGAACTGCACTGGAAACGGTTAAACACCAAAGAGTATCAGGATCTTGCGGTCCGCTGCCGGACAGGTTTACGCGAAACGCAGCCATTAACGCAAGTCGAAGAACACCGGCCGCGCCTGAAAGGCACGACGGACGTAAAACCCAAATCAGCACAGTAATTGATGCCGGATTCGCTCACGCTTATCCGGCCTACGCGTCAACCACCGTTTATGCCGCCATCAGGCAACTGACAATTAGCGACGCATACTCTTGGAGAGCATCATCTGCCATTTCTGCTCACGGTTGAGCTCTGTTGGGGGAACGGCAGACAGCCGCGGCGTTTTCGCCACACTCACCTTTTTTTCCTGCAAATTGTGGCTCAATCGGTTGTAGAGGTGAGAATCAATACTGATGACTTTTACCAGACGCTGGCACTGGCAGCCCCGGCCTGCAATCTGATTAGGGATCATCTTAACTTCACAAACAATTTCTCCCACTTCCGACAGAATATAAGAGAGCGTATTAATTGCTTTGCAGTGTTCAATATCAAAATGGCGGGAAATTTCTTTTGCGGTGATCCAACGATCTTCAGCCATCATCCAGTCAGCAATTAACAAATAAAGCGGTCTTTCAACATATTTTTCACACATAAGCACACCATTTCACAAATTAAAAATCTGGCTACGGCCTGTCCAAATTAATAAAAACTAAGCCATATTAAAATTGTGGATATAAAAGATAGTATGCGACTTGAATGTTGATTAGTGTGAGCAATATCGTGCTTATTACATTGAAAATGTGGTTATGAAACTGCATTTGGCCAGGAATGACCTTACGAGAGATAAAAAAAGGGTTTCTTTACAGAAACCCTTTCAAGATTATATTGCAGGTCCGGTTAACGCAATTATCACCGGACTCTTTGTTTATGACTTTTTGATCTGCGCGTGCATTTCCTGTACCGAGGTCACCTTCTCAGTGGCATCGGCATTCAGCGCCATCGCCGTCGCGAAACCGCCGTTCAGGGTAGTGTCATAATGCACTTTGTACTGCAGGGCGCTACGGCGAATCAGCTTAGAGTCTTCAATCGCCTGACGACCTTCGGTGGTGTTGATGATGTAAGTGTACTCGCCATTCTTGATACGGTCCTGAATGTGCGGACGCCCTTCATGCACCTTGTTCACCAGACGTGGATTGATACCCGCTTCGCCCAGCACAATCGCCGTGCCGTGCGTTGCATCCAGCTCAAAACCAAACTTCAGCAGTTTCGCCGCCAGGTCAACCACACGCTCTTTATCGCCTTCGCGAACGGAGAGCAGCGCACGCCCCTGTTTTTTCATGGTGGAGCTGCTGCCCAGCTGTGCCTTGGCGAACGCTTCCGCGAAGGTACGGCCTACGCCCATCACTTCCCCGGTAGAGCGCATTTCTGGCCCTAACAGCGGGTCAACGCCCGGGAATTTGTTGAACGGCAGCACCACTTCTTTTACTGAGTAGTACGGCGGGATAACTTCTTTGGTTACGCCCTGCTGTGCCAGTGTTTTCCCGGCCATCACGCGCGCCGCAACTTTCGCCAGCGGTACGCCAGTTGCCTTGGAGACGAACGGAACGGTACGCGCCGCACGCGGGTTCACTTCAATCAGGTAAACTTCGTTATTCTTCACCGCAAACTGAACGTTCATCAGACCGCGAACCTGCAGTTCGAAGGCCAGTTTCTGCACCTGCTGACGCATCACATCCTGAATTTCCTGGCTCAGGGTGTACGCTGGCAGTGAACATGCGGAGTCACCGGAGTGTACACCCGCCTGTTCGATGTGCTCCATGATGCCGCCAATCAGCACCATTTCGCCGTCGCAGATAGCGTCCACGTCCACTTCAACCGCATCGTCAAGGAAACGGTCCAGCAGTACCGGCGCATCGTTAGAAACGCTGACCGCAGTCTGGAAGTAGCGACGCAGGTCGGCTTCGTCGTAGACAATTTCCATCGCGCGGCCGCCGAGAACATACGACGGACGCACCACCAGCGGGTAGCCAATCTCTTTCGCCTTCTCAACAGCCTGTTCGATAGCCGTTACGGTAGCGTTCGCCGGTTGCTTCAGCTTCAGACGGTCAACCGCCTGCTGGAAACGCTCACGGTCTTCCGCGCGGTCGATGGCATCCGGGCTGGTGCCGATAACCGGTACACCTGCCGCTTCCAGCGCACGCGCCAGCTTCAGCGGGGTCTGGCCGCCGTACTGTACGATGACGCCTTTCGGCTTCTCAATGCGCACGATTTCCAAGACGTCTTCCAGGGTTACCGGCTCAAAGTACAGGCGGTCGGAAGTGTCGTAATCAGTAGAGACGGTTTCCGGGTTACAGTTGACCATGATGGTCTCGTAACCGTCTTCGCGCAGCGCCAGAGAGGCGTGTACGCAGCAGTAGTCGAACTCAATGCCCTGACCGATACGGTTTGGACCACCACCCAGCACCATGATTTTATCGCGGTCGACGGACGGATTCGCTTCACACTCATCTTCATAAGTGGAGTACATATAAGCAGTGTCGGTCGCGAATTCCGCCGCACAGGTATCCACGCGCTTGTAGACCGGGTGCAGGTTATATTGGTCACGCAGTTTGCGGATTTCCGCTTCGCGAACGCCGGCCAGTTTTGCCAGACGCGCATCAGCGAAGCCTTTGCGCTTCAGTACGCGCAGGAAGTCAGCATCGAGGCCGTTGATGCCAAGGTCAATGACTTTTTCTTCCAGACGCACCAGCTCTTCAATCTGCACCAGGAACCAGCGGTCGATGTTGGTCAGGTTGAACACACCATCGACGGACAGGCCAGCACGGAAGGCATCGGCGATGTACCAGATACGCTCAGCGCCAGCGTCTTTCAGCTCGCGACGGATTTTAGTCAGTGCTTCCGGGTCGTCCAGGCTGACTTTCGGGTCGAAGCCGGTCGCGCCCACTTCCAGACCGCGCAGCGCTTTCTGCAGCGATTCCTGCTGGGTGCGGCCAATCGCCATCACTTCACCAACAGATTTCATCTGCGTGGTCAGACGGTCATTAGCACCAACGAATTTTTCGAAGTTGAAGCGTGGAATTTTCGTCACAACGTAGTCGATGGACGGCTCAAACGAGGCCGGAGTACGGCCGCCGGTGATGTCGTTCATCAGTTCGTCGAGGGTGTAACCTACGGCTAGCTTGGCGGCGACTTTCGCAATCGGGAAGCCGGTAGCTTTGGACGCCAGCGCCGAGGAGCGGGATACGCGCGGGTTCATCTCGATGACAATCAGGCGACCGTTTTTCGGGTTTACCGCAAACTGGACGTTAGAACCGCCGGTTTCCACGCCAATTTCACGCAGTACCGCCATCGAGGCGTTACGCATGATTTGATATTCTTTGTCTGTCAGCGTCTGGGCAGGTGCTACGGTGATGGAGTCACCGGTATGGATGCCCATCGCGTCGAAGTTTTCGATGGAGCAGACGATGATGCAGTTGTCGTTTTTATCACGCACCACTTCCATCTCGTACTCTTTCCAGCCAATCAGCGATTCATCAATCAGCAGCTCGTTGGTTGGGGAAAGGTCCAGACCGCGTTCGCAGATTTCTTCGAACTCTTCGCGGTTGTAGGCGATACCGCCACCGGTGCCGCCCATGGTGAAGCTAGGGCGGATAATGCACGGGAAGCCAACGTCAGCGGCAACCGCCAGCGCTTCTTCCATGGTGTGAGCGATGCCTGAACGCGCGGTGTCGAGACCAATCTTCTTCATCGCGATATCGAAGCGACGACGGTCTTCCGCTTTATCAATGGCATCCGCCGTTGCACCAATCATGGTCACGCCGAATTCAGCCAGTACGCCCTGGCGCTCCAGCTCCAGCGCACAGTTCAGCGCGGTCTGGCCGCCCATGGTTGGCAGCACCGCGTCCGGACGTTCTTTCTCAATAATTTTGCGTACTACTTCCCAGTGAATTGGCTCGATGTAGGTGGCATCGGCCATTTCCGGGTCGGTCATGATGGTTGCCGGGTTGGAGTTCACCAGAATAACGCGGTAACCCTCTTCACGCAGGGCTTTACACGCCTGTGCACCGGAATAGTCAAACTCACACGCCTGACCGATAACAATCGGACCCGCGCCCAGAATCAGGATACTTTTTATGTCTGTACGTTTTGGCATGGCTCTTTTACTCCTGATTATTTCGCGGACTGACGGTATTGCTCAATTAACTCGATAAAGTGGTCGAACAGCGGTGCAGCGTCGTGCGGACCCGGACTCGCTTCAGGGTGCCCCTGGAAGCTGAATGCCGGTTTGTCGGTACGATGAATCCCCTGCAAGGTGCCGTCGAACAGTGACTTGTGGGTCACGCGCAGGTTGGCAGGCATGGAGGCTTCATCTACAGCAAAACCGTGGTTCTGCGCGGTGATCATCACGGTGTTGTTATCAATATCTTTTACCGGATGGTTACCGCCGTGGTGGCCAAACTTCATCTTAATGGTCTTCGCACCGCTCGCCAGCGCCAACAGCTGATGGCCGAGGCAGATGCCAAATACCGGAATATCGGTTTCGAGGAATTTCTGAATCGCGGTAATCGCATAGTCGCACGGCGCCGGGTCGCCAGGGCCGTTGGACAGGAAGATACCGTCCGGATTCATCTTCAGAACGTCTTCTGCTGAGGTTTTCGCCGGTACAACCGTCAGGCGGCAGCCGCGGTCCGCTAACATACGCAGAATGTTACGTTTAGCGCCGAAATCGTAAGCCACAACGTGGAACGGCAGTTCATCGGCAGATTTTGCTTCCGGCAGGTCACCCGCCAGCGTCCAGCTCCCCTGCGTCCAGCTATAAGGCTCCGCGGTGGTCACTTCTTTCGCCAGATCCATACCGTTCAGGCCAGGGAAAGCTTTTGCTTTTTCCAGTGCCAGCGCCGCATCCGGGTTATCGCCCGCGATGATGCAGCCGTTCTGTGCACCCTTTTCACGCAGCAAACGCGTCAGCTTACGGGTATCGATATCAGCAATCGCCACAATGTTATGGCGCTTCAGGTAAGAAGAGAGGTCTTCGGTATCGCGGAAGTTGCTGGCAATCAGCGGCAGGTCGCGGATGACCAGGCCTTGCGCATGTACCTGTGAAGATTCTGCATCGGCTTCATTGGTGCCGACATTACCGATATGAGGATAAGTAAGAGTGACGATTTGGCGGGAATAGGAAGGATCAGTGAGGATTTCTTGATAACCGGTCATTGAAGTATTGAAAACGACTTCCCCAACCGCCGAACCTGTTGCCCCTATGGCCCGACCGTGAAACTGGGTTCCGTCTTCCAGAACCAATAGCGCTGACTTAATCAAAACACCCTCCAGAGAATATTCACTCACTTTATTTGCATATTAATTCATTAACACCTCATGAATCAATGCAAATTTGCTTACCTATGGATTTCTGGCAAACGGCGGCATTCTAGAGATAGCCCACGTAAAAGTCTACCCAAAAGGGTAATTTTTATTATTATTTTGCGCCACTGGGATAAATCATACGATTTAACAGGCAAAAAGATCAGCTAACTCGGGGTAGAAAACGCTTGCGGTAGGCAAAGAGTGTAAAAACAGAATACGGGAGAGAAAAAAGTGGACCATTTGGTCAAAATTTACATTGAGATAACATAAACACCCAACAAAACATATACAAACACTCATTTAAAAGAAAAAACACATTCAAAAGCTAAAAAATAAAAGGGCAATAAAATATTGCCCCATGTAATCAATTAATTATGATTACAATAACCACATCACGAAGGGTAGTAAAAGCTATAAATTACGTAAATCAAGCACATCTTTCATATCAAAAAGACCATTTGACTTTGATTTTAGCCAAATTGCCGATCTCACCGCGCCGTTAGCAAAAGTCATGCGGCTGGACGCTTTATGCGTGATCTCAATACGCTCGCCAATATCAGCAAACATCGCGGTATGCTCACCAACGATATCCCCCGCCCGCACCGTGGCAAAGCCGATCGTGCCCGGTACGCGCTCGCCGGTGTAACCTTCACGCGAATAGACTGCGCAGTCTTTCAGATCTTTATCCAGCGCCCCGGCAATCGCCTCGCCCATCGCCAGCGCAGTGCCTGACGGCGCATCAACTTTATGGCGGTGGTGGGCTTCAATAATCTCAATATCGGTGTAATCGCCCATCACTTTCGCCGCTTTCTCCAGCAGCTTAAGCATAACGTTCACGCCGACGCTAAAGTTCGCGGCGAAAACAATAGCAATCTCCTGCGCGGCATCACGAATAGCCTGTTTACCCGCGTCATCAAAGCCGGTGGTGCCAATCACCATCCCTTTACCGTGTTGGCGGCAAAACGCCAGATGCGTCAGCGTGCCTTCCGGGCGGGTAAAATCGATGAAAACATCGAAATCATCTTTCACCGCTTCAAGGCTACTTTGTACGGTAACGCCCGTTTTCCCGGCTCCCGCTAACTCTCCGGCATCGCTTCCTAATAAGGAGGAACCTTCGCGCTCCAGCGCCGCGCCCAGCTGTACGCCTTCCATGCCGAGAGTGGCCTGAATCAACTGACGCCCCATGCGTCCTCCGGCTCCCGCGATGGCAACGCGGATTTGTGCATCATGCATAGCTATTCTCTTTTGTTAATTTTACGTAAATCGTTTTCAGATTAACCAGCGCAACGCTGCGCCGCCAGCCGAAAACGTCGATAATTAGAATTTAATGATAAACAGGCAGAGATATCAGTAAAAGGCATGACGATCAGCTAAAACCACATGATTCTCTGACCACCAGCGCAGGTGGCAGAATAATACGTTTCGGTGGTTCGTCATTTCCCTGAATGCGACTGTAAAGCAGCTCCCCAGCCTTGCGACCAATCTCTTTTGCCGCCACCGACACAGTGGTGAGCGCAGGTTGTACCAGCGCCGCTTCGGTGATGTCGTCGAACCCCACCAGCGCAAAATCGCGCCCTGGTTCACGCCCCATTTTACGTAATGCCTGCATGACCCCAAGCGCCACGATATCCTGATAACAAACGGCAGCGGTAATTTGCGGGAAGCGCAGAAGAAGAGACTCCGCCGCTTTTGCGCCATCAATTTGGCTGGCCTGCGTCGCCACTATCCATTCCGGATTAGGCGATATTCTATGCTCCAGCAACGTGCTGGTGAATCCACCTATACGCTGCGCCCGGCTCCCGGAACTTGGGCTCCCCCCAATAAACGCAATATTCTTGTGCCCCATTTTGACTAAATGGGTGGTGGCCATTTGCGTACCGAGAAAGTTATCGGTGCCCACAAAATCAAAATCAGGATCGCTAAGGGGACGGACCACCATGATGGCGGGAATATTGCGCCGTTTCAGCGCTTCGAAGAAGGATGTCGGCGTTTCACGCGCCGCGCAGAGCACCATGCCGCAGGCATTATTGCGCATCAACGAGTCGACAAATTTTTGCTGCCGTTCTCCTGACTCTTCGCTGTTTGCCAGAAACAGCAGCAGGTCATGCCGCTCCATCTCATGGCTCAGCCCTGCCGTCATCTCACCGTAAAAAGGGTTAGTGATATCGTGTAACAACAATCCGACCTGATTACTGCTCCGGTTACGCAGGTTGGCGGCGGTTTGATTATAAACGTAGCCAGTATCGTCCAGCGCTTTGAGCACGCGGTCACGCGTGGCCTGAGAAATGCGCCCCCGGTTACGCAATACCATTGAAACGGTTGCCGTGGAGACTCCCGCGCGTTCCGCTACCTGCGCCAACGTGACTGTTGTCATGACTTCTCCTGAATTTATTGCAAAGGTTAATCGAATAACCGAAATCTTGTCTTTTTACGTGTGATTCACATCACGCTAACGTGCTTTTCACCGCACTGGATCCTGAATATGGCGGGTTAATCGCGTTAACCACACTATGAAAATAAGGTTAATCGATTAATCTTAAATAAGCCAACACGGAGACAGAAAATGCGTACAACCTATAATAAATTCCCTGAGGTTATCATTCAGGGCTATGACAACCACGCCTGGCTGGGTTGGTCGTCGATCCATTCAGTGATTAACACCAAAGTATCTGGCGCAGCCAAAACCGTATTGATCGTGGATTGCTATCCGGGCGTGCGGCTTGACGAGCTGGAGCAACAGCTCGTTACGACATTAGATGCCGCACTGGTGCTGAATATTGAATCCGCCCGCCGCGATGAGCAGGCCCTGCATGATTTACTGGCGCGTAACCTGACCGACGATCGCGTATTCGGCGTGCTTTCCTGTCATCACCTGGATGAATTTTTTGATAGCGACAAACTCAGCCAGCTCCGCCAACAGATTGATGCCATTAGTGAAGGGTTGGTCGTGGTATACGGCTCTGGCGCTGCATTGGCACACCCGGGTGACGTGCTGGTTTATGCTGACCTTCCGCGCTGGGAAATTCAGCAGCGCATGCGCCATGACGGGCTGGGTAACTGGGGGGCAAAAAACCAGGATGAAGATATTCTTCGTCGTTACAAACGTGCTTTTTTCATTGAATGGCGGGTCTTCGACAAACACAAAACGCCGTTACTCAAACGTGCCGATTATTTGCTCGATACCACGGTAGAAAATAGTCCCGCGATGGTCAGCGGCGACGCGCTACGCGCCGGTCTGCAACAAACCACCCAACAACCGTTTCGCGTTGTCCCTTTCTTTGACCCTGGCGTCTGGGGCGGGCAATGGATGAAACAACGCTTCGATCTCGATCCCTCAGCCCCCAATTACGCGTGGTGTTTTGATTGCGTGCCCGAGGAAAACAGCCTGTTACTGCGTTTTGGCAACGTGCGGATCGAGATCCCCTCTCAGGATCTGGTGCTGACCTGTCCCCGCCCACTGCTGGGCGAAAAAGTCCATGCGCGCTTTGGCGCGGAATTCCCGATCCGTTTTGACTTTCTTGACACCATTGGTGGCCAGAATTTGAGCTTTCAGGTTCATCCGCTCACCGAATACATTCAGCAGCAGTTTGGCATGCACTATACCCAGGATGAGAGCTATTACATCCTCGAAGCCGAGCCGGACGCCGTGGTGTATCTCGGCACCAAAACCGGGATCGCGCCGCAAGATATGCTCGACGATCTCCGGGCAGCGGGGCGTGGTGAAAAAACGTTTGATGATGAACGATTCGTGAACCAGATCCCTGCGCATAAACACGATCACTTCCTGATCCCCGCCGGAACCGTCCACTGTTCAGGAGCAGGCACCATGGTGCTGGAGATCAGCGCAACGCCGTATATTTTCACCTTCAAACTGTGGGACTGGGGTCGCTTAGGATTAGACGGCTTACCGCGTCCGGTGCATCTGGATCACGGCCAACAGGTTATTGACTGGCAACGTGACACGCAATGGGTACACGACAATCTGGTCAACCGTATTGACCCCATCGCTGAAGGAGAAGGTTGGCGAGAAGAAAGAACCGGGATGCACGAACGCGAATTTATCGAAACGCGTCGCCACTGGTTTACGGCACCGGTCACTCACCATACCCATGGCGGCGTAAACGTCTTTAACCTTGTCGAAGGAGCTCAGGCCGTTGTCGAAAGCCCGAGCGGCGCGTTTGCCCCGTTTGTCGTCAACTATGCAGAGACCTTTATCATCCCAGCCGCCGTTGGAGAGTATCGCATTTCGCCGTTTGGCAAAGGCATCGGTCAACAGCTTGCCACGATTAAAGCCTGGGTCAGAGGATAAGCGCATGATTAACGTTATTGTTGCCACCCATGGTCCCCTGGCGGAAGCGCTTCTCGCCAGCGGTCGTATGGTTTACGGAGAATTACCGCATGTTTATCCCGTCACGCTGAGTGAACAGGCAGGTATCGAAGGGTTTAAGCAGACGTTTTCTCAGGTCCTCGCCAGAGCCGGGAAAGGCGCTGACGGCGTTCTGGTGCTGTGTGACATGCAAAGCGGTACTCCCTGGAATGTCGCCTGCCATCATGCGTTTTCTGCACAAACGGTTCCTCCTGTTGCCGTTGTGGCGGGAGTCAATTTCCCAATGTTGTTACAAAGCGAAGAGATCTGCCATTTAACGGACGTTCATGCCGCAGCCGTCGAGCTGTTGACGTTGACGGTACCCACGCTGATTAAAGCCGTCCCGGTTTTATCCGTTCAGTCCGACGATTTTTAAAGGAAACCACTATGAGTATTTCTTTTGTACGTATCGATGACCGCGTAATCCATGGGCAGCTCGTGACACGTTGGGCCAAAGAGCTGCCCTGTGACGGAATTGTCGCTATAGACGACGCCGTCGCGGCCGACCCTCTGCTCTCTTCGGTGATGAAAGGTGCTGTGCAGGACACCAAAGTCTGGTTGTTTGATACGGCCACCGCAATTGAAAAACTGCCGAAAGTCATTGCCAGCGAGAAACGTTATTTCGTCATTGGCAAATCCCCCGTGACGCTCAAACGCATTGAAGAAGCTGGTATCAGCCTGAAAAATGCCAACGGCAAGATTAATGTGGGTCCAATGAGTGCTCGTGCTGATACCACCACCATCGGCCCGAATCAGTCGGTCAACGGGGATGAAATTGCCGCCTTTGACTGGCTGACACAGCATGGCCACCTGGTTGAGTTTCGCCTGGTGCCTGATGCCAGTTGCTACAGCTGGCAGGACGCACGTCAGAAGCTGAAATAAGGAGCGCACGATGATTATCGAAGCTACGTTGATTGGCATACTTTGCTATCTCGGCGCCCTCAGCAGCCCCTGGTTGCTGGGACTGACCGGCGGCTGGTACCTGATCACCCGCCCGCTGATTTCCGGAATGCTGGTCGGGATTATCCTCGGCGACATTAAAACCGGGATCATGATTGGCGTCGCGGTTCAGGCGGTGTATATCGCGATGGTTACACCCGGCGGTTCGATGCCCGCCGACCTCAACTTTGTGGCTTACCCGGCAATTGCTTTAGGGATCCTTTCCGGAAAAGGCCCCGAGGTCGCGGTCGCGCTGGCGGCAACTATCGGTATAGCCGGAACCATTTTGTTTAACGCGATGATGGTACTGAACTCCTTCTGGAATCACCGGGCAGATGTGGCGCTGGAACGGGGCGACGAACGCGGCATTTACCTGAACAGCGCCATCTGGCCACAGGTGACAAACTTTGTCCTGCGTTTTGTACCGACCTTTATTGCGGTTTACTTCGGGGCACAATACATCAGCGGCTTTATGGACAGTTTACCGAAAATTGTTCTGTCGACGATGAACGTACTGGGCGGCATTTTACCTGCAGTCGGGATCGCGATTTTGCTCAAGCAGATCATCAAAAACTACACCATGCTGATCTACTTCCTCGTCGGTTTTGTCTGCATCGTCTTTTTAAAACTCAACATGGTCGCGCTGGTGATCGTCGGTTCGCTGCTGGCGTTGATCCATTACAACTACAAACCGGAACCGCCGCAGGCCGCGACTGCAAAGTCGGTAGCCGATGATGATGAGGATGAATTCTGATGGAAGAACGTACACTTACGCGTAAAGATCTTCGCCGCTGCTGGCGCGCATGGATGATGCACAACTTGTCATCGATGAGCTTTGAGCGTCTGGAGTCTTTTGGCTTTTGCCTGAGTATGCTCCCGGTGGCGAAAAAGCTCTATCCCGACGCAACTCAACGTACTGAGATGCTGCGCCGCCACGCCTCGTTTTATAATACGGAACCCCAGATAGGCGCGATCGTAAATGGCATGGTGCTGGGGCTGGAAGAGAAAAAAGCGAACGGTGAGCCGATCGATGGCGAGACCATCAATACCTTGAAGGTTGGTCTGATGGGCCCTATTGCCGGGATCGGCGATTCAATGATCCCCGGCATGTTGATCCCTATCCTGCTCAGCATCGGCATGGCCCTGGCGGCCGGCGGTAATATTCTGGGGCCGCTGTTTTATACCGTTGCCTGGCTGGCTATCATCATTCCCGGCTCGTGGTTCCTGTTCCTGAAAGGCTACAAGATGGGTTCCGGCTCGGTGGAAATGCTGGTGAGTAGCAAGTCTGCCCGTCTGCGTGAAGCATTATCGCTGCTGGGCGTGTTTGTCATGGGGGGCGTGGCGGCAAGTTACGTTAAGCTTGGTACCGGGCTGGAATTTATTACCAAAGATGGGGTGAATATCCATGTTCAACAAATGCTGGACGGTATCTTCCCGCAGTTACTGCCGCTGATAGTGGTACTTGGCACCTGGTATCTGATGGCCAAGCGTGGTGTGTCGCCAGTGAAAGCGATGGTATTGCTGCTGGTCCTGGCGGCGCTTGGCGTCGCCACGGGCCTGTTTGCGGGGTAATACACAGAAAACGATACAACCGGGGCTATGCCCCGGCTCTTTATGGGTGAAAGTTTTGCCACAGCTCGGGATATTTGTCCGGGCGTGAGATAAATTGAAAGCGCGCCGGGTCCTCGATGAACTGCTGGTAAACAGGTGCAGAACTAATTGAGAACTCCGTATATTGTCGGGGCGTTACGGCCTGCAATCGTCCGGGAATGTAACGCGGATTATGCTGCCAGATAACGTTGTTTCCATGCAGTAACGGGTACCACGCCAACCCTTTATGCGCACGCACGGCGTCGTACTCAAAACCATATTCACGATCGCACCACGCGCCAAAAGTTAACGGGACATCCGGATCTGCGGATATGGTCGCATGCCCCCAGCCGGGTGGTACCAACACTTTCTCACCGGGTCCGGCAATTACAGCAAAACAGCGGCCAGGATCATCCTCAACATACTCCTGCATATAGATTATCGCTTTTCCCTGCCAGATTTCGTAAAGCTCCGGCGGGGACCAGCCGCTGTGCTGACTGATACGATGAATATGTCCCTGACTACGCACCGGCTCTTCCCCCAGTCGTCCCGCCGCATAAGTCACCACGCCAAATAACAGCATCCGCTTTTTCAACTCTTCGCGATCCTGCATTCGCGCCACATCCATCGCAATGGCATACACCTCTTGCGGCCCTTCACAGTGCGGATCGCGCAGCGAGGCGCGGATGTCATCGAGTTGACGAATTTCCGGCATCGGCCCGGTAACCTCATCCCCATAGCTAAAGCCAAGCGGGCGATGATGAACCGTCATATCGAGGCCGTAAGAATGCGCTAAGTCAGCCATTCTGTACCTCCTTCGCCTGAACCCGATTATTTTCCTCAAAGACTCTTATTCTGAAGCCCCTGGCGAGCGCCGCATAATCATGACCCGCAATCCCCGGCCATACGGCGAGCGCCGACAGTACCTCTTCCCCGGTGTTGATTAACCGGTGCGCGGTAAAGCCGGGGATAATGTGGATGGATCCGGCGAATACCTTTTCCAGCCTCGTGTCGCCCTGTTCGGTTTGCAACAGCAGCAAACCAGCGCCACGCAGACCGAAATAGACTTCCCCCTGTTCGCGGCGCTCATGGAAATGCCCGCGGGTCATAAAATACTCGCAGCCGACCCGGCCAGGATAAAGATGGGTAACGCCGGTGTAGAGTTCACCTTCAGCGGAAGACGTATCCAGCATCTCAACGTCATACACGACCTGCTCACCAGCCAATTGCTGACGGGCGTTTTCATCGGCAAAAACGTCAGTAAGATCCTGAATACGGGTAGATTTGCGCAATAACGGGCCATCGGCCAAAGCGCCGCTTGCCCACGCCACCTGCGGTGGCTGGATAAAAGAAAGGTTCATATGTGTCTCCGGCCCGAGGAGAACAACAGGATCAGATTAGCAGATTAATCGATTAACCTGCTAATTCTGTCTGCATATTGCGGGCCGGATCACAGCCTCAAGGGGCCAGTGCAAGCACCTCTGCCACCCACTGCTGGAAACCTTCAACGTTCAGACCCAGCGCAACCTGCGCATTTGCTGGATGCCCCAGACGTCCTTCGATGTCCACCACCGTCGTACCTGAGGTATATTCGCCCTGGGTTTCAACCGCTACGAAACACGACTGCAGGGTAAACAGTTCCGGACGCACCAGCCAGGCAATGGCACACAGATCGTGCATTCGCAGCCCCGTATTCATACTGCCGCTACGGTAATGGCTAAACAGCGCGTGCAGCATTTTTCCCGTCTGGTTAAGCTGGGGGAGCGTCGCCAGATAGTCCGGGGCGAGCATGGCCTGGTTAGTAACATCTAGCCCACACATCACAATATCCAGCCCGCTCTGGAAGACTTTCGCGGCAGCCTCGGGATCGATAGCAATATTAAACTCGGCGTTGGGTGTGAAGTTCCCGCGCCCGGCAGAGCCGCCCATAATCACCAGACGGTGAATGTTGAATACGCATTCAGGATAATGGGTCAGCAGCAGTGCAATGTTGGTCAGCGGGCCAATTGCCACCAGCGTCACGGGCTGCGGGGCATGCATCAGCGCATCGCGAATCGCCTGGAAGGCGGGTTTTGCCATCGCCTGGCGGTCGTGTTCGACAAATTCATACCCTTCCATACCGGACTCGCCGTGCACGGAAGCGGCATCACGCAGTGGCCGCACCAGCGGCATTGATGCTCCCTGCGCCAGTGGAACATCCGCATTCCAGAAGTGCAGCAGTTGCAACGCATTACGGGTGGTTTTTTCCACCGACACATTGCCTGCTACCGTGGTCATCAGTTGCAGATCCAGCTCAGGGGCAAACAGCGCGGCGGCAATGGCGGCGGCATCATCAATGCCGGGATCGGTATCAAGAATGATCGGTAAGCGCATGGTTTCTCCATAAAAAAATGCCAGACGTTAAGTCTGGCATCTTCTCATAATCGTAACCGGAAAGACTTACTCTACTTCACGAACATCCACACGCAGCTCTTTCGGCACTTCGAAAACGATGTTCTCTTCGCGGCCTTCCAGCGAAATAGCTTCCCCACCGCCAAGCTCCTGCAGGCGAGCAATCACGTTTTGCACCAGGATATCCGGCGCCGAGGCTCCGGCCGTCACACCTACGCACTTCGCCTCTTTCACCCACGCTTCCTGGATGTCGGTCGCATCGTCAATCAAATACGCCGCTTTCCCCATTCGCTGTGCCAGTTCAGCCAGACGGTTGGAGTTAGAGGAGTTCTTCGAGCCGACCACCAGCACAACATCAGCCTGTTCCGCCAGCGCGCGAACCGCTTCCTGACGGTTGGTGGTGGCATAACAGATATCATCTTTGCGCGGTCCGACAATTTTCGGGAAGCGTTGACGCAGAGCATCAATAACGTCAGAAGTGTCGTCAACGGAGAGCGTGGTCTGCGTCATGAAGGATAATTTGCCTTCATTTTTCACATTCAGTTTCAGCACATCTTCCGGTGATTCAACCAGGTACATTCCCCCTTGCGGGTTGCTGTACTGACCCATCGTGCCTTCGACTTCCGGGTGACCGGCGTGACCAATCAGAATGGATTCTTCGCCACGACGGCTGGCGCGGGCAACTTCCATATGCACTTTCGTGACTAGCGGACAGGTTGCATCAAAAACCGTGAGGTCGCGGCCTTTGGCTTCGTTACGCACAGCCTGAGACACGCCATGAGCGGAGAAAATCAGGATCGCGCCATCCGGCACTTCGCTGATTTGCTCGATAAAAATAGCGCCGCGCTCGCGCAGGCTATCCACCACATAACGGTTATGTACCACTTCATGACGGACATAAATCGGCGCGCCGTAAATAGCCAGCGCGTTTTCCACAATGCTGATAGCGCGGTCTACGCCAGCGCAAAAACCGCGCGGGTTGGCCAACAGGATCTGCATTTTACGCCTCCAGTGCCGGTTCGACTTCCAGCACTTCAATATCAAAATGAACGGTATGCCCGGCCAGCGGATGGTTGAAATCAACCGTGATCGAGTCACCGTTGATTTCGCGGATCACGCCTGGCATCTCACTGCCGTCCATTGCGGTAAAGAGCATGATAGCGCCAATTTCTGGCTCTCCCGCGTCCATAAATTCCCGACGCGAGAAATACTGAATTAAGTCCGGACTTGATACGCCAAAGGCGGCATCCGGCTCCAGAGCAAAGGTGGTTTTATCGCCTTCTTTTAGCCCCAGCAGGTGTTGCTCCAGTCCTTCAGACAGAGAACCGTCGCCCAGGCGAAACAGCGCAGGCTTGCCGTTATTGCGGGTTGACTCTGCGGTGGAGCCATCGTCGAGCTTAAGGGTGAAGTGCACCAGCACCGCACTGTTACTCTGTACTGATTTAGACATGCAGGTTGCTCTTTAAAATTGCTGCCGCCTGTCTGCCCGGTGGCGCTACGCTTACCGGGCCTACAAGGATCGCAGTAAATTGTAGGCCGGATTAGCATAGCGCCATCCGGCATTTTTTTATGCGGCTTTTTTCTCTTTCGACGGCAGGAAGCCTTCGAGAACAATCAATGCCGCCCCGATACAAATAGCTGTATCGGCCAGATTGAAGGTCGCGAAATGCCAGTCGCCGACGTAAAAGTCAATCATATCAACCACGAAGCCGTGCCACAGGCGATCGAACAAGTTGCCCAGCGCACCGCCAATGATTAACGCATACGCGATGTTGTTCAGCTTCTGCGTCGCCTTCGAGCGATACATCATCACCATCAGGATGACGCAAATACCGATAGCGATACCGGCAAAGAACCAACGTTGCCAGCCGCCGCTGTCAGCTAAGAAGCTAAACGCCGCACCATAGTTACGCGCGTAGTGCAGATTAAGCGACGGAAACAGCGACACCGTATCCCCCAGAGCAAAGTTCTGGAGGATCAGGTATTTGCTGCCTAAATCGATAATCAGCACGACTACCACCAGCCACAGCCAGCGTAGTCCTGTTGAACAAAGAGGCTTACTCATCAGGCAAACTTACGTTGTTCGCCATCACCGGCGATGTTGCTGACACAGCGTCCGCAGATATCTGCATGTTCCGCCACCTGGCCGACGTCGGTAGTGTAATGCCAGCAGCGCGGGCATTTCTCACCTTCGGCTTTGCTCAGTACGATTTTCAGACCTTTGAGCAGTTCGCTCTGCTGAGCATCAGCAGGAGCCGCTGCATAATCCGCAACCGTCGCACCGGAGGTCAGCAGAACAAAACGCAACTCTTCGCCCAGCGCGGTCAGTTTCGCCGCCAGTTCTGGTTCAGCGTACAGGGTCACTGCCGCCTCCAGAGAACCACCGACTTTCTTATCCGCACGCGCCTGCTCGATGACCTTGTTCACTTCGCCGCGCACTTTCAGCAGCTCGTCCCAGTAGGCGTCATTCATCGCTTCGGTTTCACCTAAACCAAACAGACCTTCGTACCATTCCCCGGTAAAGACGTACTTCTCACGATCGCCCGGCAGGTAGCCCCAGATTTCATCGGCGGTGAAGGACATGATCGGCGCCATCCAGCGAACCAGCGCTTCTGCAATATGGAACAGCGCAGTCTGGCAGCTACGACGCGCCACACTGTCCGCTTTCGCGGTGTACTGACGGTCTTTGATGATGTCGAGGTAGAACGAACCCATTTCTACGGAGCAGAAGCGCATCAGGCGCTGTACCACTTCGTGGAAGTCATAGGCTTCATAGGCTTTCAGGATTTCGTCCTGCGCCGCTTGCGCACAACCTACCGCCCAACGATCCAGCACCACCATCTCTTCCGGTTTCACCATGTCTTTAACCGGATCGAACCCGTTCAGGTTCGCCAGCAGGAAGCGCGCGGTGTTACGGATACGACGATAGCTGTCGGCAGCACGTTTCAGGATTTCGTCAGAAACAGCCATTTCGCCAGTATAGTCGGTAGAAGCAACCCACAGACGCAGAATATCCGCGCCCAGTTTGTTCATCACGTCCTGCGGAGAAACGGTGTTACCGATAGATTTGGACATCTTACGGCCCTGACCATCAACGGTGAAACCGTGGGTCAGTACCTGGCGATAAGGTGCTTTGCCTTTCATGGCGGTGGAGATCATCAAAGAAGACATGAACCAGCCACGGTGCTGGTCAGAACCTTCCAGATACATATCTGCCGCATGGCCCGCAAACTCAGGACGCACATCCACGACGGATGAGTGGGTTGAACCGGAGTCGAACCACACGTCCAGCGTATCCGGGACTTTGACATACTGGTCAGCTTCGTCGCCGAGTATATCTTTCGGATCGAGATCCCACCACGCCTGGATGCCGTCAACTTCAACGCGTTTAGCCACTTCTTCCATCAGTTCGATAGCGCGCGGATGCAGCTCTTCGGTGTCTTTGTGAACAAACAGAGACATCGGCACACCCCACGTACGCTGACGGGAGATACACCAGTCAGGACGGTTGGCAACCATCGATTCAATACGCGCCTGGCCCCAGTCCGGGATCCACTGCACGCCTTTGATCTCTTTCAGCGACTGCGCGCGCAGGCCTTTCTGATCCATGCTGACGAACCACTGCGGGGTCGCACGGAAGATGATCGGTGACTTGTGACGCCAGCAGCATGGGTAGCTGTGCTGCATCTTCTCAACGTGCAGCAGCGCGCCTTTTTCGCTCAGCAGCGCAACGATTTTGTCGTTGGCTTTAAAAACGTTCACACCGTCCAGATCCGGATAGGTACCCGCCAGGTATGCGCCGTCCGGGCCAACCGGGTTAGCGATTTCCAGACCGTATTTCTGGCTGATGACGTAGTCATCCGGACCGTGACCGCCAGCGGTATGGACCGCACCGGTACCCGCGTCCAGCGTAACGTGATCGCCAAGGATAGCCGGCACGTCAAAGCCCATAAACGGATGGGTAAAGCGCAGCAGTTCCAGCTCAGCGCCTTTCACGGTGCCGAGAATGGTGTATTCAGCCGCGCCAATACGCTGCATGACGCTTTCAACCAGATCTTTCGCCAGAATCACAGCCTGGCCGTCAATCTGCACCAGCGCATAGTCAAAATCAGGTGCCAGAGAGATTGCGCGGTTCGCCGGTAACGTCCACGGGGTAGTGGTCCAGATAACCAGAGAGATCGGGCCGTTGACGTCAGAAACGCCAAATTTCGCTTTCACCGCATCCTGATCGGCAGCGTGGAACGCCACGTCGATGGACGGGGAGGTTTTGTCATAATACTCAACTTCCGCTTCCGCCAGCGCGGAACGGCAGTCAACGCACCAGTGTACCGGCTTCGCACCTTTGTGCAGGTGACCGTTGCCGATGATTTTACCCAGCGCACGAATGATGTTGGCTTCAGTTTTGAAGTCCATGGTCAGGTACGGATGCGACCAGTCGCCCAGTACGCCAAGACGGATAAAGTCTTTACGCTGACCATCAACCTGGGTCGCTGCGTATTCACGGCACTTGGCGCGGAACTCAGCAGCGGTGAACTTCTCGCCCGGCTTGCCGTATTCCTGCTCTACTTTCAGCTCGATCGGCAGACCGTGGCAGTCCCAGCCCGGAACGTACGGCGAGTCATAGCCCGTGAGTCCTTTGGACTTCACGATAATGTCTTTCAGAATCTTATTAACCGAGTGACCAATATGAATGCTGCCATTCGCATAAGGAGGACCATCATGCAGAATGAAGGTTTTTTTGCCTTTTTTGGCCGCACGAATGATGCCGTACAGGTCATCATCAGTCCAACGCGCCAGCATTCCCGGTTCGCGCTTGGCGAGATCGCCGCGCATCGGGAACCCTGTTTCCGGCAAATTCAGGGTTGATTTATAGTCACTCATCAGATTCTCGGTTCCGTATTTAAAACTCGTATAGGCATTAAGCCGGTTTTGTTAGCCCAAAAAATTCACGGGCAGTCAACTCATCACGCGCAATCTGCGCTTTTAGTTCATCCAGCGAGGCAAATCGCTGTTCGCTGCGTATTTTTTTACGCAGTACTACATCTATATGGCGACCATACAGGTCCATTACAACGTCCAATAGATGCACTTCCAACTGCTGGCGTACGCCTGCTACCGTCGGGCGGGTGCCGATGTTGGCGACGCCGGGCAACGGTTTGTCACCCAGTCCCATCACTTCAACCGCATAAACACCTTTCACCGGAGAAACCTGACGACGAAGCGGTAAGTTTGCCGTCGGAAAACCGATTGTGCGCCCTAACTCATCACCGTGAACGACGCGTCCTGAGATAGTAAAAGGATGCCCAAGCAGGCTTTCGGCCAGTTGCAGGTTATCTTCTGCCAGCGCCTGACGTACTGCGGTGCTGCTGATACGCACACCGCCTTCACAGAAGGTTTGGGTGCTGGTGATATCAAAACCATACTCAGCGCCCGCTTCCTGTAATAACAAGAAATCGCCCGCACGGCTAGCGCCAAAGCGGAAATCATCGCCAACGGCAAGAAATTGTACACCAAGGCGCTTCACCAGCAGGTCGCTGATGAAGGTCTGCGCCGTTAATGCGGCGAAACGCCTGTCAAAACGCACACACAGCACGTAGTCCACACCGCATTCGGCCAGATAACGCAGTTTTTCCCGCAGGCGGGTAAGGCGCGCAGGTGACTTGTCCGTCGCAAACAGTTCCAGCGGCTGTGGCTCGAAAATCATTACCACCACCGGTAAATTGCGTTTGCGCCCTTCTTCCCGTAAGCCTTGCAGCAACGCACGGTGGCCACGGTGCACACCGTCGAAATTACCAATAGTCAGCACACACCCATGCGGGGCCTGGCTGAGATTATGTATGCCTCGTATCAGCTTCATGTCTGGCTCAAAACAGTGAAAATCGTGAAAGTATACCCTGTACCGCGGTCAAGGTTAACCGGCGATTGTTTCTACGAAACAGAAAGAGGATGGTTTTCATTGTTATGAAACAAATTGACGCCCTTCACGGGTACACCAATGCAATTTTTCTCGTCGAAAAGCTGTATTCACGCCACGCAAGCTGGTAGAATCCTGCGCCATCACTACGCAACGAGTGCTGGAATTTAAACGGCGCTTATTTGCACAAATCCATTGACAAAAGAAGGCTAAAAGGGCATATTCCTCGGCCTTTGAATTGTCCATATAGAACACATTTGGGAGTTGGACCTTGGCTAATATCAAATCAGCTAAGAAGCGCGCCGTTCAGTCTGAAAAGGCCCGCAAGCACAACGCTAGCCGTCGCTCTATGATGCGTACTTTCATCAAGAAAGTATACGCAGCTATCGAAGTTGGCGACAAAGCTACTGCACTGAAAGCATTTAACGAAATGCAACCAATCGTGGACCGTCAGGCTGCTAAAGGTCTGATCCACAAAAACAAAGCTGCACGTCATAAAGCAAACCTGACTGCACAGATCAACAAACTGGCTTAATCGCCTGCTTGTTGACGCTTTGTGAAAAAACCCGCGAAAGCGGGTTTTTTTATGCCTGCTATCTGGCGTTTTTCTCTTCAACCACTGATGTTGTTCTCACTCGCCCACGCTCTTCCTGACCAGCCTGTTTTTTCAGCTATCCCTCCCTTAGTTAGTCGCGTCGCGTAATACTTGAAAGTTATTTTCTTTCACTGTTTTCCTTTTTTTATTTCATTATTAAAAAAACTGTGACCACCTTAGCAAATAGAAACATCGCTCATTCAAAAACGAATAAACGCAATCCTGATGTAAGATTTGATAATTGATTGCTGCGGTAGGGTCAACTACTTTCCATGTACACCTTACTCACTCATTTTAATCTGAGGTTAAATTCAGTAACGACATAAAAAATAATATTTAAAACTTGCTTGGAAAGTAAAAGTTGTTTTTCTGGGCGTATCGCACCAATATCGGAGTTATTATTATGAGTTCTGTTATTGAGGATACCCAGTCTTGCGGGTCAGCATCATTATCTTTACTACAGCGTATTAGCTACGGCTCTTTGGATGTGGCAGGTAATCTACTGTACTGTTTCGGCTCAACCTACATCTTATATTTCTACACTGACGTTGCGGGTATTAGTCTCGCCGTAGCAGGTGTCATCCTGCTGTTGGCGCGTATCGTAGATGGTATAGATGCCCCAATCTGGGGGATCATTATCGATAAAACACGTTCACGTTACGGTAAATGTCGTCCCTGGTTCTTATGGCTGCCGCTGCCTTTTGGTGTATTCAGCGCGCTGTCATTTTGGTCTCCAGATATCAGTATGACAGGAAAAGCCATATATGCAGCAATATCCTACATGATTGCCAGCATTTTATTTACCGGACTCAACACACCGCTCAGCGCAATATTACCTCTAATGACGCTATCCCCTAAGGAACGGCTGGTATTAAATTCCTGGAGAATGACCGGGGGACAAATTGGGGTTTTATTAATGAATGCCACAGCATTACCCCTGGTTGCATTTTTAGGTAACGGAAATGATCATGCTGGGTTTATTTACACAGCGATTCTGTTTGCCGCAATATCCTGTTCGCTAACGCTTTTCGCCTTTAAAAATATCCGCGAAATGGATGCGGATAAAATACAGCAAGAACCCAAACTGCCGATGAAAAAAAGTTTCACGGCAATGAAAGGTAACTGGCCATGGATCCTGATGGTGCTGGCCAATCTGATCTTCTGGATTGCCCTACAACAGCGGTCCACAACCATTGTTTATTATCTGACCTACAACCTCGATCGCAAAGACCTGGTTCCGCTGATTAACAGTCTGGCGACGATTCAGATCCTGTTCATCATCGCCATCCCTTTCTTTAGCAAATTCCTGGCTAAAACCTGGATATGGGTAGGTGGCTTGCTGGTCGCCACATTCGGCGGCGTCTTGATGTGGCTGGCGGCGGACAACATACCTTTCCTCATCGCGGCCTGGGTGCTCGGCAATATCGGTAGCGGAATCGCCTGCTCAATGCCGTTTGCCATGTTGGGCTTTGCCGTCGACTTCGGTGCCTGGAAAACGGGCATTAAGGCCACGGGCATTCTTATCGCCTTCGGCAGTACTTTCTGCATCAAGATGGGCAGTGGTCTGGGTACCGCTTTCGCCGCCTGGATCATGAACAGTTTTGGCTATGTCCCGAACCATGCCCAAAGCGCTGCGGGCCTGGAAGGCATTACCTGGGCTTTTATCTGGGCGCCCGCCCTACTCTTCGCACTCGCGGCGATCCCGCTACTTTTCTTCCGTAAGTACGAAGCAATGGAAGAGACGATTCGCCACGATCTGGAAACCATCACCCAATAACTTTCTTAATCTTTACCCTCAAAATATGGGAGGCACCACCATGCCATTTGTGCAACATGACCCGCGTCGTCTGGTCTGGCAGCAAAACGATCGCTATTTGTGGATTGAACCCTGGGGCGAGAACAGCCTGCGCGTACGCAGTGGTCGTCATCTGCCGGTAATGAGAAATGAAGACTGGGCATTGACTGAGCCAGTCGCAGAAAGCCACTGCCACATCGATTATGAGCACCACCAGGCGACACTGACCAACGGCAAAATTATCGCTATCGTCAATCAAAAAGGACAAGTTACCTTTTACCGTCATCCACACAAACCCCTGTTGCAGGAGTTCTGGCGCCTGCGGGGCGAAATTGGCGAGGATGAATCTTCTCACGGCCAGTACGTCAGCGCACTCAACCTTGAGGGACGCGAATTCCGCCCTATTCAGGGTGGGAAATATTCACTTAAAGCCCGCTTCGAAGCCACCGAAGGGGAAAAAATTTACGGCATGGGCCAATATCAGCAGGCCAATCTGGATCTCAAAGGATGCGTGCTCGAACTGGCCCAGCGCAACTCTCAGGCCTCGGTGCCCTTTATGCTCTCAAGCCTGGGCTACGGATTTTTATGGAACAACCCGGCGGTCGGCCGCGTGACGTTCGCCCACAACGTGACCGAGTGGGAAGCTCAAATCAGCGAGCAGCTGGACTACTGGATCACCGCTGGCGATACCCCGGCAGAAATTAGCCGGGCGTATGCGCTCGCCACGGGCACGCCACCAATGATGCCGGATTACGCCATGGGCTTCTGGCAGTGCAAGTTACGTTATCGCACTCAGGAGGAGTTGCTCGCCGTCGCCCGCGAGTACAAACGGCGCAACCTCCCCATCTCGGTCATCGTGATCGATTTCTTCCACTGGCCAAATCAGGGGGACTGGATGTTCGACTCGCGGGACTGGCCCGATCCCGATGCCATGATCGCCGAGCTAAAATCGCTAGGTATTGAGCTAATGGTCTCCGTGTGGCCAACCGTGGATAGCCGAACCGAGAGTTATCGGGAGATGCGCGAAAACGGCTGGCTGGTGCAAACAGAGCGCGGATTGCCGATTAATATGGATTTCCTCGGCAATACCACTTTCTTTGATGCCACCCATCCCGGCGCTCGCGACTACGTCTGGGGTAAAGCAAAACGCAACTATTACGATAAAGGCGTGAAGCTCTTCTGGCTAGACGAAGCCGAGCCGGAGTTCAGCGTTTACGACTACGATAATTATCGCTACCACGCCGGACCGGTGCTGGAAGTGGGCAATATCTACCCGCGAATGTACGCCAAAACCTTTTTTGACGGCATGAAAGCCGATGGCGAAGACCAGGTGATCAACCTGCTGCGCTGCGCCTGGGCCGGAAGTCAGAAATACGGCGCGCTGGTCTGGTCAGGTGATATCCACTCATCGTTTCGTTCTCTGCGCAATCAGTTTGCCGCCGGGATGAATATGGGGATTGCAGGTATCCCGTGGTGGACAACAGATATTGGCGGCTTTCATGGCGGCAATATTCACGACCCACACTTTCATGAGTTGCTGATTCGCTGGTTCCAGTGGGGCGTGTTTAGCCCAGTGATGCGCCTGCACGGCAACCGCGATCCGCAAATTTTACCAGAACATCCTTACCGTGATGGTATTGCCCAGTGTCCGACCGGTGCGGCAAACGAAGTGTGGAGCTATGGTGAAGAGGTGTGCGAAGTGTTGACTGGCTGTCTGACGTTGCGAGAAAAGTTAAGGCCGTACATCAAAGCGGTGATGGCGGAAACACACCAACGCAATGCCCCAGTTATGCGCACCCTGTTTTTTGAATTCCCAGAACAGACAAGGAGTTGGGAGATTACCGACCAGTACTGTTTTGGTCCCGATCTGCTGATTGCTCCGGTGATGCATGAAGGCATGCGCGAGCGTGACGTTTGGCTACCGGAAGGGGAAACATGGACGGATCTTGCAACCGGCGAGAGCTATCAGGGAGGACAAACGCTGCGCTATGACGCTCCCCTGAACAGAATTCCGGTATTTATCCGCGAAGGCGGGCAGTATCGTAATATGTTGAAACTGTAGTCACAGTCCGGCTGCGGTTAGTACACCGCAGCCGGCAACATGAAGGCGTTTAGACCTGTGGCGACTTGAACAGTGCTGAGTAGTCCGCATTGCAAATACGCTGCACCGCCGGATGCTGGATCATCCTTTCCGCAAATATGGCGTGATACTCCTCCATCACATTCTCTACGCGTCCAATTTCAACAATAGAATCATCGGCATAGAAATTGTGTGAATACAGCGTAGGCGCAACAAAAATGGCATTATGCGTTGCGCCAAACGCTTTCATCAGCGCAGCGTCATCAAACTCGCCGAGGATTTCGACATTCAATCCTTGTGAGTTGATCCAATTCAGCAGCTTACGACCGAGCATTGAACGACGTCCAGGGATCAGTAATCGACGCTCCTCAAGGCAGGCCGGGAAGGTTTTTTCAGGCAGCGGTTTGGTGCACCAAAAACTCACGCTGCATTCGCCTATCCGCACCGAGAACAGCCCTTCCTGCTGTGTAGAATCGATCGGGCAGTCGGAGATAATCATATCCAGCTTATGCTGGCTGAGTTGATCCAACAGCATCTCATGTGTTGACTCAAAACAACGCAGATGGATTTGTTCATCTTCAACCACAGCGGCATCCAACACGCTACTGACCAGCTGCTTCGATAGCGCATCCGCCACGCCGACATCAAACAGTAAATTAGACTCTTTGCGGTAGTTCACGATATCCAGCATTTCCTGGCTTAAGGTGAACATCTTATCCGCATAACGAAAAACCAATTCGCCTAACTCACTAGGCTCCAGTCCACGCCCCTTGCGCTTGAACAGCTTTCCCTGCAAACGTTCCTCAAGCGCTTTAATCTGCCCGGTAATGGTCTGCGGTGTCAGATAAAGCGCTTCAGCTGCGCCAACCACCGAACCTTCTTTATAGACATGCCAAAAGTAGTACAGGTGGTTGTAATTTATATGAGACATACTCTCTCCCTGAAAATTGTCACGAAAGGGCTATCCCGTCAGGCTGACGCGTTCAACCGGGTGCGTAACCAGCAGTAACCAATTACCGCCGACAGTAAGGAGCCAATCAGGATCCCCAGTTTCGCCCAGTTAATCAGCTCAGGATCGACGTTCCCAAACGCCAGGCTGGCGATAAAAATCGACATCGTAAAGCCAATGCCGCACAGAATGCCGACCGCCATAATCTGCTGGAAATTCGTTCCCTCTGGCAATTGCGCCACCTTGAGGCGTAACGCCAGCCAGCAAAACAGACTGATACCCAACGGTTTACCGATCAACAAACCAGCAATGATCCCCAGCGGTAATACCGAGGTCAGTCCATCAATAGTGACGCCCTGCAGTGAAACGCCCGCGTTGGCGAAGGCAAACAGTGGCAGGATCAGGTATGCCACCCATGGATGCAGAACATGCTCCAGTCGCTTCGCCGGTGAACGCCCGTGTTTTTCCTTCAACGGAATAAAGAAGCCCACGATCACACCCGCCAAAGTTGCATGCACGCCCGACTTCAGTACGGCAGTCCACAGCACCACGCCAACCAGAATATAAATCCCGGTACGTCTCACTCCGCACAGATTCAATGCCGCCAGAACGAGGATCGCGCACGCGGCAACCCCCAGCGACAACAGCGAGAGATCGCTGGTATAGAACAGCGCGATAATTACGATAGCACCGAGGTCATCGATAATCGCCAGCGCCATCAGGAATATTTTCAACGCCAGCGGTACACGGCTGCCCAACAGCGCCAGCACGCCTAATGCAAAAGCGATATCCGTTGCCGCCGGGATCGCCCACCCTTCACGGGTGATGGGATCGGCATAGTTGAATGCCAGGTACAGCAGCGCCGGGACAATCATGCCCCCGATAGCGGCAATGATCGGAAACGCTGCCTGACGCAGACTGGCCAGCGAGCCTTGCATCAACTCGCGCTTCACCTCCAGACCAATCAACAGGAAGAACACCGCCATCAACGCGTCGTTGATCCACAGCAGCATATTTTTGTTGATCTCAAGCGCGCCAACCCGCAGTTGAACGGGCGTTTCCAAAAAGGCGTGGTACCATCCACTGGTTACCCCGATGTTTGCCATCAGCATAGCGACCACGGCAGCGATGATCAGAATGATGCCCCCCGAGGCGTCACTACTAAAAAAACGATGCAGATGTTTCACTTTTATTCTCTCTATTGGGTGAATACTTCGTAAATACTATCTTACACCCTCAAAAAGCTCGTTAAAATTAGATTATTCATGATGAATAGATCGTTTTTCTCGAGCTTTATAATAAGAGAATGCTGTATCAGTTAACCTTCACTTGGGTGATGTCGCGCATTAAACGCGTATCTGAGATGGTCCAGCGTTGCCGTCACATTTGCCGGAGACATACGGTTGAGGTGTGCCAGAAAAGGATGTGTATCGATAAAATGGATAAAACGGGTCGCACTCGCAAGCGTGGCGCTGCGCTGCATACTCGTTTTCCGGTTCTCCGTTAAGTTACATACCGCCAGCGCGTAGTCACGCGTGGAGAATGTTCGCCAAACGTTATTACGGATGCCGCCTCCCAGGAACAGCCTTGGCGGAATATCTTTTTGCGGTGCTGATTCTCCGCGTTCTCTCACAAAAGCAATATGACAACGCCCTTGCTGAACATGCTGTATATTCGCCATCATGCATCCTCCCAGGATAAAACATTCCTGATCGAGGTAATGCTGAATGTTGAGAGAGCGTTCATCCGTAAGCATTTTAACCAACTCGAAATGGCGATAAGCGGGTAAAACGGGTTTAACTAACATCCCCGGATCATTTTTGTGCAATATTGCGGGGCCGTAATCCACATCAAAAAGCACCTCCCGCCGCATCGTTATCACTTCTTTACGTTGCACAATATGCGCCAACGTACCGGGAGGCAGGCGTTCTTCATAGTCAGAATGATACTGATACTCAGCTTCTACGGGATGAGCTGAGTAATTTGTGGTCACGGCAACAATTCGACCGGTATTTTCTTCTGCAGTGACCAACACATACAGGAAACTATCACCGCCGTTAAATTTGATCCGAAAAGCGCGCGTGCTCATAGTGATATCGAACGTAGGAAAAATAAATTCGCGTTCTACCAGATTTGCACTGCGAGAGAGTTTCCGTAACTCCCGGCTTAACCCGGTGCTATCCAGCGCAAGCGTGGTGCGAATATCCGCCAGTGTCGCGCCTTCCTGAATCAGCGTGGCGAGAAAACCCTGACGTGCATCTGTTTTCTGCCTGACAGGAGATATAAATGTTTTATGACAGCGCTGACAGTAAATACGCGGTTCTCCTTGCGCGGAAAAACCGTACTTTTTAAGTGAAATCCCCCCGCAATAGGGGCAGGATTTAATCAACCCTTTCCATGCCTGATTGACCGACTGACGAAAGCGGTTGAGTGACCGTTCCGAAATAATGGGGAAGAGAAAACCGCAGGCCCGGCAGAGTATATTTCTCCCCTGATGTTGGTAATCCGGGCTGTTCAACACGCCCACATTTTTGCAACCAGGCGTTTTGCAGCTATCGACATTAACCCAAGAAAACATATTCACTCCCTGCGAATACGATACGTTCAAGCAAATACTGATTTTATTTCTACAGGTGAAAAACCATTTTCATAGAGTGTTCTCATGGCGCTCATCGTCATTGCAGTATGAGAGAAAAACGCCTTATAACCCGCACACAAATAGTTGTGATTTCTTTTACCTGACGTTGACGGCAAGAAGCGGTGCTTAGGGCAGCCGCCATAACAGGCGAACTGCCATTGGCAGGAGTAACATTCTTGTGCCATTGTGCGATTTTTATCTTCGCCAAACTGCCGGTTTTGTTCGCTATTGTTCATCGCGCGCAGCGTCGAATCTTGAATATTCCCCAACTTGTTCTGCGGATAGACAAAATGATCGCAATTATACACATCGCCATTCATTTCCATGGCAAATGCGCTACCGCAGGTTGATGCAAACACGCATACCTGCGGCGGTAAACCACACCACGCGGCAAGCGTCTGCTCAAACATCTGTATGCCGATATCGCCAATATCGTTACGGATCCAGACATCAAAAATAGCGTTGAGAAAATGACCAAATTGCAGTGAATCAACCGACCACGGCATCATTCTCGTTTGTCCGTCTTCAGGATGCGTCAGACCAATACCGTCTCCTTCAGCGCTTCTTTCGACAAGCGGAATAAATTGCATATAACGACTGCCGATGCTTTTCAGATAGTCATAGACTTGCAATGGGTGATGCATATTCGTGTGATTCACTACCGTCAGCGTATTAAATTCCACACCGTGGCGTACCAGGCATTTAACGGCCCGTTCAACTCTCTCATGCGTTGGTTTACCCGAACGAGTAACCCGCCATTCATCATGTAACGCGGCATCACCATCAATAGAAACGCCCACCAGGAAGGCGTGTTGCTTAAAAAAAATAGCCCATTCGTTATCAATCAAAATACCGTTGGTCTGGAACGTATTGATTATTGTCTTTTCACCCGCGTATATCTGCTGAAGTTCGACCGCCCGTCGAAAAAATGGCAGCCCCATCAACGTTGGCTCCCCTCCTTGCCAGGCAAAAATCACCTCATCCACATCCTGCGCGGCGATATGCTGTTTGATAAACAATTCAAGCGTATCTTCAGACATCCTGTAATTGGCTTTTCTCTGCGGATAGAGCTTCTCTTTCTCCAGGTAAAAACAGTATTTACAATCCAGATTGCATACCGAACCCGTCGGTTTAATCATGACTTGACAACTTTTCCTGCTCATCATCATTCAAGCCTATAAATAAAAGAACCTGGCTCAGAGCTAAAACGCTGAGCCAGGCGGGCAGAGCCCTAAGTGGCATACATGGTATTTCTTATAATTATTCGATTAGCCCCAGGTGACCGACGTAGGCTTATCACCGCGTGCTTTCATTAACGAGTCGTTATCAATATCCTGTTTATATTTCAGGAATTTACCGTAGAGTTGTTTCTCAATATCAGGCTGTTTGCCGATCTGGTTCAGTGTCTCGAAACGATCTTTTTTCAAGTTATAGAGGTACTTGGGTTTATTCTCACGATCGATGATCATTTTCCAGTCGCCATCACGAATAGCCCATTCATCAGTAGGGTCATCCTGGAATGGCATATCGATACCGAAAATCAGCGGTTTTTCACGTTTTAAGGTTTTCTGTTCCAGCAATGGAATCAAAGACTGCCCATCATAGGTGCGATCGGTAGGGAGCTTGAAGTTCATCATGTTTGCCAGCGTCGGCAACCAGTCGAGGCCATAGACAGGCGTATCTGTCACCATTCCCTGCGGAATATGCTTACCATATTTGATAATTGCCGGAACGCGGATCCCGCCCTCCCACAGATTATCTTTACGACCGCGAAGACCATCCGTTTCACCCGCCAGGTTTAACTCATACACTTTACGCGCTTCACGAGTGACAGGTCCGTTATCACTAGTAAAGATAACAATGGTGTTATCTTCTTCACCCATTGCCTTTATCTTATCCATTACTTTACCAACCTGAGCATCCATATAACTGACGTTGGCGTAATACTCACCTGTGCCACGCCAAGGTTTATCAGCCCAATCACCGTAGAACAGATCCGGATGCTGTTTCTGGTAGGCACTCATATATTGCGAATACATATCGAGGTACTTTTTCGGTGAGGCCAGCGGGCTATGGACCTCGGTAAATGCAACGTATAAGAAGAACGGTTTATCGTCTTTCTTGTTATCCAGCCAGTTAACGACTTCTGAACTAACCAGTTCACCGCTAAATGTTTCTGCTCTGCCAATCGGTTTGCCATTACGCGCGAATCCGGTCGGATGCACGGTGCCATAGCGTGGGCGCTCTTTCGCGTTATCTAAAGTGGAATCGGTCACAAACCCGGCTGTATTCACCAGGCCATAGTCAAACCCCATATCCTTAGCTTGCGGTTGGTCTGTTCGATCACCGCCGGCATTGAGGTGTAATTTACCCATCATCGCCGTGTCGTAGCCTTGCGCTTTCAGCAGATTAGCAATCGTCAGCTCATTACGGCCCAATGCCACATCTTTCCCTTCCGGGATCCAGGAACGGATCCCCGTGCGGAACGGCATACGTCCAGTCAATAACCCAGCACGAGAAGGGGAGCAAAGCGGAGCTGGCGCATAGTAATCCGTAAATCTCACACCATCCTGAGCCAATTTATCGATATTCGGTGTTTTAACGATTTGATGACCATAAACCGCCAGATCGCCATAACCCAAATCATCCGCAAGAATGATGACTAAATTAGGGCGTTTATCCGCAGCAGCCTGCGCGGTTTGTAATGTGCTCCCGGCGCACAGTGCCAGCCCAATCATGCTGGCAATGACTGTTCTTTTCATTTCAGTTCCTTTAATTTTAATTAAAATGAATATCCGACCATATAAATCATCTGATCCCCATATCCGTCATAACCTAATTTGTTCTCAAAATAACGATACGTTACAGATGCCTTCCATCGTGGATAAAACTTCCATGCCAGCGTTAATCCTCCATTTAAACCATTTCGACCGAATTGCTGCTCCGTGTAAGCATCATTTCTATCAATCTCGACTTCATTCCAGTCAGATAAAACAAAGCTTTCACCAAATAAAGAGAAGTTATAAACAGCAGTCCAACCAATAACATATCCATTCCATCCACTGGTCTGTCCATATTTCGGTGATACATAGTCACCTGATTGGTTATGCAAGCCGATATAAGGTTTAAAGAAACCCCAATCTCCACTCCACCCCAGATAACCGAGTCCATAAAACATATCCAGATCGTCACCCCATGAGTTGTCCCATTGACCGTATATCTTGCCAAAGAAGGTATAGTCAGAATCAAAAAGACGCACATGGGTCATAGCAGAGACGGTATGGTTACGGCCCGCCACTGCATGGTTTAATACGTTGCTTTCAATAAAAGAATAGAATTCAGCTTCTCTAAAATTGACGCCAAAATCAGCCGTTGCTTTCCAAACTTCACCGCGGTGCACATTCACAAAACCGCTATTCCAGTCTGCATAACCAGCGTTAATTGACCCAAAAGAGTTTTTATATTCCAGAGCTTGTACATTTTGGCTAAAAAGAGCTGGAGTGGCTAATACAAGACTAGCCAGTAGTATTTCCTTTATCCGAGGCATTGAATTTATTCCCCATAATTATAATTTTTTCATCAATGAATGAAGGTTCGCTGCGGTGATAAATATTAAACAAATGTAATTACAAGATAGTGATGTAAATCTCACATCAGAATAGATAATGACTGCTTAAAATAATGTGTCAAATAATGTTGCTGTAGATATGATAAGTTCATATTTGTTAGTAAGCGCATCAATATCTTCTAACTAAACCACCCCTAATATATTTACCTGACATGTTAGAAAACTCACATTCAAGGCCATCCAACTCACTTTTATCCTTGACAATAAAAAACCGGTATTCCCTTAAAAGGGAATACCGGTTTTTTCAAACGAGAAAGTTTTTTGGCTTGTCGTTAGCGAGTCAGATCGTCAAAGAACTTCTTCACACCGTCGAAGAAGCTTTTGGAACGCGGGCTGTTGTTTTCGCCGGTAGGACCGCCGAAGCTTTCCTGCAGATCTTTCAGCAACTGCTTCTGCTTGTCGTTCAAACCTACCGGGGTTTCAACAACTACACGGCACAGCAGATCGCCCTGAGCGCCACCGCGTACAGACTTGACGCCCTTTCCACGCATGCGGAACAGTTTGCCGGTCTGCGTTTCGCCCGGAATTTTTAACTTCACGCGACCGTCCAGCGTCGGGACTTCAATCTCGCCGCCCAGCGCTGCCATTGAGAAGTTAATCGGCACTTCACAGTACAAGTTGTTACCTTCACGCTCAAAGATGGCGTGCTGTTTCACCTGCACCTGAACGTATAAATCGCCTGCTGGTGCGCCATGCTCACCGGCTTCACCTTCACCAGACAGACGAATACGATCGCCGGTGTCAACGCCTGCCGGGATTTTAACGGACAGCGTTTTGCTTTTCTCAACGCGACCATGGCCATGACATTTGTTGCACGGATCTTTGATCAGCGTACCGCGGCCCTGACAGTGTGGACAGGTCTGCTGTACGGCAAAAAAGCCCTGACGCATCTGTACCTGACCAGAACCGTGACAGGTTGGACAGGTCTGCGGCTGAGTGCCCGCCTTCGCGCCGCTACCGTGGCAGACGTCACACTCTTCCAGAGTCGGAATACGGATCTCTTTGGTGACGCCACGCACGGCTTCTTCCAGAGTGAGATCCATGTTGTAACGTAAATCAGCACCACGTGAGGCGCGCTGACGACCACGACCGCCGCCAAAGATATCGCCAAACACGTCACCAAAGATATCGCTGAAATCAGCCCCGCCGCCAAAACCGCCGCCGCCGCCCATGCCGCCTTGCTCAAACGCAGCATGACCGTACTGATCGTAGGCCGCACGTTTTTGCGCATCGGTCAGGATCTCGTACGCTTCTTTGATCTCTTTAAACTTGGCTTCGGCCTCTTTATCACCCTGGTTGCGGTCCGGGTGATATTTCATGGCCAGGCGCTTGTAGGCCTTTTTGATTTCACGCTCTTCCGCTGATTTGGAAACGCCTAAAATCTCGTAATAGTCTTGCTTAGCCATCTCTTTTTATCTGCCCCTAACATGCGTGCACGGGCGGAGAGGAAACCTCTTCGCCCGTGCCAGTAATTACCCGTTCAAAGGGCGATTATTTTTTGTCTTTCACTTCTTCAAACTCGGCGTCGACAACGTCGTCATCTTTCGCATTATTTGCAGAAGCATCAGCGCCTGCTGCACCAGCCTGTTGCTGTGCGTGCTGCTGCTGAGCGATTTCCATCAGTTTCTGGGAAACCTGTGCCAGCGCCTGCATTTTCGCTTCGATATCCGCTTTATCTTCACCTTTCAGAGAAGTTTCCAGCGCGGTCAGTGCAGACTCGATGGCAGTTTTGTCGTCAGCCGGCAGTTTGTCGCCTGCTTCTTCAACCTGCTTGCGAGTGCTGTGCAGCAGATGGTCACCCTGGTTACGGGTCTGAACCAGCTCTTCAAACTTACGGTCAGATTCTGCGTTCGCTTCTGCTTCGCGAACTATTTTCTGAATTTCTTCTTCGTTCAGACCAGAAGAAGCCTTGATGGTGATCTTCTGCTCTTTACCGCTGTTTTTGTCTTTCGCGGAAACGTGCAGGATACCGTCGGCATCGATGTCAAAAGTAACTTCGATCTGCGGCATACCGCGCGGAGCCGGGCTGATACCATCCAGGTTAAACTGACCCAGATCTTTGTTATCAGCAGCGCGTTTACGTTCACCCTGCAGCACGTGGATGGTTACCGCAGACTGGTTGTCTTCAGCGGTAGAGAACACCTGGCTGTGCTTGGTCGGGATAGTGGTGTTTTTCGCGATCAGCGGAGTCATTACGCCACCCATGGTTTCGATACCCAGAGACAGCGGGGTAACGTCCAGCAGCAGCACGTCTTTAACATCACCGGTCAATACACCACCCTGAACAGCAGCACCGATTGCTACGGCTTCGTCCGGGTTAACGTCTTTACGCGGTTCTTTACCGAAGAACTCAGCAACTTTCTTCTGCACCATCGGCATACGCGTCTGACCACCAACGAGGATAACGTCGTTGATATCAGATACGGACAGGCCAGCATCCTGCAGAGCAACTTTCAGCGGCTCGATAGAACGGTTAACCAGGTCTTCAACCAGGCTTTCCAGTTTCGCACGGGTCACTTTGATGTTCATGTGTTTCGGACCGGTCGCGTCTGCAGTGATGTACGGCAGGTTCACGTCGGTCTGCTGAGCGGAAGACAGCTCGATCTTCGCTTTCTCAGCGGCTTCTTTCAGACGCTGCATCGCCAGCGGGTCATTACGCAGGTCGATACCCTGATCTTTCTTAAACTCGTCAACCAGGTAGTTGATCATACGGCTGTCGAAGTCTTCACCACCCAGGTGGGTATCACCGTTGGTTGCCAGAACTTCGAAGGTTTTTTCGCCGTCAACTTCGTCGATTTCGATAATAGAGATATCGAAAGTACCACCACCGAGGTCATATACCGCGATAGTACGGTTGCCGACTTCTTTATCCAGACCGTAAGCCAGCGCAGCTGCGGTTGGTTCGTTGATGATACGTTTTACTTCCAGACCTGCGATACGACCGGCGTCTTTAGTTGCCTGACGCTGAGCATCGTTAAAGTATGCAGGTACGGTGATAACTGCTTCAGTTACCGGCTCACCCAGGTAATCTTCAGCCGTTTTCTTCATTTTTTTCAGCACTTCAGCAGAAATCTGCGGCGGTGCCAGTTTCTGACCTTTTACGTCAATCCATGCATCACCGTTGTCAGCACCGATGATTTTGTACGGCATGATGGCTTCATCACGCTGTACTTCTTCGTCCTGGAAGCGGCGGCCAATCAGGCGTTTAATCGCAAACAGGGTGTTTTGCGGGTTTGTCACTGCCTGACGTTTAGCCGGCTGACCAACCAGAGTTTCACCATCCTGGGTATAAGCAATGATAGAAGGCGTGGTGCGATCGCCCTCGGCGTTCTCCAGCACACGTGCAGTAGTGCCATCCATAATCGCTACACAAGAGTTGGTAGTACCCAGGTCGATACCAATAATTTTACCCATCTAAACGTCTCCACTAAAAATTCGGTCATCATGTGGTTGTGAATCTGTAATAAGGGCGAAACGTGCGGTTTCAACTACCCTGAATCGTTTTTTTTCAGACTCACCACTGCGGTTGCTTACAAGATGGGGTCGTAACCCACTTCATCAAGGGGGGCATGAAAATTTTTTTTAGCCTTGTGGCAATAAAATCGCAGAAAAAAGGCTAAAAGATTAAAAAATGAATAGTCTCAAATCAAAATTAATTCATAAAACAGATAAATTCAGCACAGCCATTCACATAAAAATTGTAATAAAAAGAAAAGATTACAAGCATGAATCATGATTCTGACAGCGGTAAGATGGTCTGAAACGACACACTTTTACAGCCGTCAAAGAGAAATTCCATGAAATCCGTATTAACCCTTTCCGCCAGCCTGCTTATGGGCCTACTGCTGAGCAGCGCCGCACACGCTAACGATCATAAAGTCCTCGGCGTGATCGCCATGCCCCGTAATGAAACCAACGATCTGACGCTGAAACTTCCCGTTTGCCGCGTGGTGAAACGCATTCAACTTACGGCCGATCATGGTGATTTACAGCTCAGTGGTGCATCGGTTTATTTCAAAGCTGCCCGCATGTCCAGCCAGAGTCTGAACGTGCCTTCCTCCATCAAAGAAGGGCAAACGACCAATTGGATCAACATCAATAGCGACAACGACAATAAGCGCTGCGTGAAAAAAATTACCTTCTCCGGCCATACGGTGAACTCTTCTGATATGGCGACGCTGAAAATCATCGGCGACGACTAACTCCCCATACTTTTATTCAAAAGCCATAGAAACATGAATGTCACCTATTTGAATGACGACGATCTCGATTTTCTTCAGCATTGCAGCGAGGAGCAGCTCGCCAATATTGCCCGTCTGCTTACACATAATGAAAAGGGGAAAGCCCGTCTGTCGAGCGTTCTCAACCACAACGATTTATTTAAATCGATGGAAGGACATCCGGAACAGCACCGCCGCAACTGGCAACTGATTGCTGGCGAACTGCAGCATTATGGGGGCGACAGCATTGCCAATAAACTCCGTGGACATGGAAAACTGTATCGGGCGATTTTGCTGGACGTTTCGAAGCGTCTGAAGATTAAAGCTGATAAAGAGATGTCCACGTTCGAAATTGAACAGTCTCTGCTGGAGCACTTTTTACGCAACGCCTGGCAAAAAATGGATGCCGGACAAAAGCAGGAATTTCTGCAGGCTGTCGATGCAAAAGTTTCTGAACTGGAAGAACTGCTACCGTTATTATTGAAGGATCGTCACCTGGCAAAAGGCGTCTCTCACCTGCTCTCCGGCCAGTTAACCAAAATTCTGCGAACCCACGCCGCCGTCAGCGTAATAGGGCACGGATTACTGCGCGGAGCCGGACTTGGCGGCCCGGTAGGTGCGGCTTTAAACGGGGTTAAAGCGGTGAGCGGCAGCGCTTATCGCGTGACGATCCCGGCGGTACTCCACATTGCCTGCCTGCGCAGAATGCTCAACCACACACAAGCGTGATGCCCATCACAGGGAAAATAATTCGTTTTTCCTTCGTTAGATCATAGACAGTGCCCTCTCCCCTGATTATTATGCCGCGCCCCGAAGACAGCGATCGTTATTCGGGGAAACTATTTCACCATTCAATCAATGATGATTTTGAGGAATTATGGGCAACACTAAGTTGGCTAATCCGGCACCGCTGGGCCTGATGGGCTTTGGCATGACCACCATTCTGCTTAACCTGCATAACGCGGGTTTCTTCGCTTTAGACGTTATTATTCTGGCGATGGGCATTTTCTACGGCGGTATCGCGCAAATTTTTGCCGGTCTTCTGGAATATAAAAAAGGCAACACCTTCGGTTTAACCGCCTTTACCTCCTACGGTTCGTTCTGGCTGACGCTGGTTGCGATTCTGCTGATGCCGAAAATGGGCCTCGCGGATGCAACCAATGGTCAGTTCCTGGGCGCTTACCTGGGTCTGTGGGGCGTGTTCACTCTGTTCATGTTCTTCGGTACGCTGAAAGCCGCGCGCATGCTGCAGTTCGTGTTCCTGAGCCTGACAGTGCTGTTCGCCCTGCTGGCCGTTGGCAACATTGCAGGTAACGAAGCAATCATTCACGTAGCGGGTTGGGTTGGCTTAGTGTGTGGTGCAAGCGCCATTTACCTGGCGATGGGTGAAGTGCTGAACGAACAGTTTGGCCGTACCATCCTGCCGATTGGTGAAGCGCACTAATCTGACAATATCCCCCCTGAAGGGGGGATATTCCTTACAAACGCTGTAACTCTCCCTGTACGCTCGTATCGCGATGATAAATATCCTGTCGCAGCCAAATCCCCAGACCTAACCCCACCAGCGATAACGCCAGCACATACCAGGCCGGAGCCATTGGCGACACGCCCATTAACATCGTCACGGCAATTGGCGTCAGACCACCAAAAATGGCATATGAGACGTTATAGGAAAAGGAAATACCGGTAAAACGGACTTCCGCCGGAAACGCCCGCACCATTACATAAGGCACTGCGCCGACCACGCCAACGCATAATCCCACCAGCCCGTATAACAGGAACAAGTGCTGAGGATGGCTGCCGGTCAGGTGATAGAAAAACCAGCTCGAACAGGCCAGCAGCAGGCTGCCGACAATAAAGGTTTTGCTGGCGCCGACCCTGTCGACAATAAATCCGGCCAGCAGACAGCCGACGCACAGCATAATGGTAGCGACACTGTTGGCCTGTAGCGTTAGCGCGGGTGCAAAGCCATACTGCTTCTGCAACCAGACTGGTGACATCAGGATCACCACCACAATCCCGGCCGATAACAACCAGGTCAGCAGCATTGAAATAACCACCGCTTTTTTATGCTTACCCACCACCGACTTCACCGGTAGCTCTTGCGCAAGTGCTTTACGCTGCTGCATTTCGAGGAAGATGGGCGTTTCCTGCAACCAGCGACGCAGGTACATCGCCACCAGCCCAAAAACGCCCCCCAACAGGAACGGGATACGCCAGCCGTAGTCATGCACCGCCTGTTGCGTCAGGTTGGTATTCACCAGCGTCGCAACCACCGATCCCAACAGAATCCCCACCGTCAGCCCGGCGGTCAGCGTGCCACAGGCAATGCCGATGCGGCGCTCCGGTACATGCTCCGCCACGAACACCCACGCGCCCGGCACTTCTCCGCCGATGGCAGCGCCTTGCAAAATGCGCATCAGCAGTAACAACAGCGGTGCGAGGATCCCCATTGAGGCGTAGGTAGGCAAAAGACCAATCGCCAGCGTCGGTATCGCCATCAGCAAAATGCTCAGGGTGAACATTTTCTTACGCCCGACCAGATCGCCAAAGTGCGCCATGATGATGCCACCCAGCGGACGCGCCAGATATCCGGCGGCAAAAATGCCGAAGGTTTGCAGCTGACGTAGCCACTCAGGAATATCTGCCGGAAAGAACAGTTCACCAACAACAGCGGCAAAGAAGACGAAGATAATGAAATCATAAAACTCAAGCGCACCGCCGAGGGCAGCAAGCGTAAGAGTTTTATAATCCTGGCGATTCAGCGGTCGAGTGTGTTGTGACATAGCAAACCATCAGTCAGTGGAGTTATTGAATCTGTCTGTCGATACATGTAAAGCAAAAATTACTATATCGTAAACAATTCAATACTCCACTGTGATTGGCACTTATGTCACGATCGGGCTACTTTCAGGCGTTTGTATCGCGAATTGCGCTTTTAGGACGAAAAGATGCTACAACAGCCGGTGCGGTTTCCACATACGGCCCATCCAGCAACTGTATACAATACGGTACACTTGCAAAAATACCCGGTACGATAACCTTACCGTCGGCATCTTTCACGCCTTCCAGCGTTTCTTTGATCGATTTCGGCTGCCCAGGCAGATTCAGGATCAACGCCTGTTTGCGAATCACACCGACCTGGCGGGAGAGAATAGCCGTTGGCACAAAGTGCAGACTTATCTGGCGCATCTGTTCGCCAAAGCCTGGCATCTGGCGGTCAGCGACGGCAAGCGTAGCATCGGGGGTCACGTCGCGACGTGCCGGACCCGTTCCGCCGGTAGTCAGCACCAGATGACAGCTCATTTCATCCACCAGCTCGCATAAGGTCTGTTCGATGATCGCCTGTTCATCCGGGATCAGTCGCGTTTGCAGCTCAAAAGGGGTGGTAAGGGCAGATGCCAGCCACTCTTCAAGGGCCGGGATACCTTTATCCTGGTAAACGCCGCTGGAAGCACGGTCAGAAATGGAAACCAGGCCAATGCGTAAAGTATTCATGATTATTCCGTTTAAACAGTCTCGTTAAACAGAATGATACACTGCGAAAGGAAGGACAGACAGGTTTCAGAAGAGGTAGCGTGACCCATATCAGGGCCACGCTTAAATGATTACAGCAGATCGCCGATCATTTTTTCCAGTTTACCCTGGTCTACAGCAAACTTACGGATACCGTCCGCCAGTTTATCTACAGCCATCGGATCCTGGTTGTGCTGCCACAGGAACTCAGCTTCGGTGATGCGTGCAGGACGCGCTTTCACTTCGCCGGAGAAGGACAGTTTACGTTCGATAGCGCCTTCGCTTTCCGCCAGCTCTTTCAGCAGTGCCGGAGCAATCGTCAGACGATCGCAGCCTGCCAGCTCAATGATTTCGCCGATGTTACGGAAGCTCGCCCCCATCACCACGGTTTCGTAACCGTGCTGTTTGTAGTACTCGTAGATTTCCGTTACGGAAACCACACCCGGATCTTCTGCCGGTGCATACTCTTTCTTGTCGGTGTTGGCTTTGTACCAGTCAAGAATACGACCAACGAACGGAGAAATCAGGTATACGCCAGCTTCTGCACATGCACGTGCCTGCGCGAAGGAGAACAGCAGAGTCAGGTTACAGTTGATGCCTTCTTTTTCCAGCTGCTCAGCGGCACGGATGCCCTGCCAGGTTGAAGCCAGTTTAATCAGAATGCGATCGTTGCTGATGCCAGCGTCGTTGTACATCTTGATCAGACGTTTTGCTTTCGCGATGGACGCGTCGGTGTCGTAAGACAGACGAGCGTCAACTTCAGTAGAGATACGACCCGGGACCAGTTTCAGGATCTCCAGACCGATATTTACTGCCAGTTTGTCGGTCGCGTCGACGATCTGCTGTGCGCGGTCGTTGCTCTGCTGCTTAGCCCAGGCTACAGCGTCATCAATCAGCTTGCGGTATTCTGGGATCTGCGCTGCGTTAAGAATGAGAGAAGGGTTAGTTGTGGCATCCTGAGGCTGATACAGCTTCATTGCCGCGATGTCTCCGGTGTCGGCCACTACTGTGGTGAACTGACGAAGGGAGGTCAATTTGTCCGTCATGATAGCGATTCTCTTTAAACAGCTTGTTAGGGGGATGTAACCGATCTTCCCTGATGATAGCACGACGCACTCTCAGCGCAACCGCCTGGATTGTCCGACCCGCTGCTCAGCCCTGATTACGCATCTCAAAGCCTGTGATGCGCAATTGCGGGATATAACGATTGTTATGATAAACTCCCGCAATCACTCTCATGACAAGGTATATACTGGTCGATTATTGGTAGCGCTTACACGGAAATCTTCGCGCTTACCGGCATCAACAAGAGGGATGTTAATGCCTGATTTTTTCTCATTTATTAATGAAATACTCTGGGGATCGGTGATGATCTACCTCCTGCTTGGCGCAGGATGTTGGTTCACCTGGCGTACAGGGTTCGTGCAGTTCCGCTACATTCGCCAGTTTGGCACAAGTCTTAAAAACAGCATTAGCCCGCAGCCGGGCGGTTTAACTTCCTTTCAGGCTCTGTGCACCAGCCTTGCCGCGCGTATCGGTAGCGGGAACCTGGCCGGCGTAGCGTTGGCGATCGCCGCTGGCGGCCCTGGAGCCATTTTCTGGATGTGGGTCTCAGCGGTCATTGGTATGGCAACGTCATTCGCCGAGTGCTCACTTGCCCAACTGTATAAAGAACGCGATAGCAAAGGACAGTTCCGCGGTGGTCCTGCGTGGTATATGGCACGTGGTCTGGGCATGCGCTGGATGGGCGTCCTTTTTGCCATCTTTTTACTGATTGCCTATGGACTGATTTTTAACAGCGTTCAGGCGAACTCGGTCTCTCGTGCGTTGACCTTTGCTTTTGACATCCCTCCCCTCTTCTCCGGTATCGCACTGGCAATAGTGTCATTACTGGTCATCGTCGGCGGTATTAAAGGCGTCGCACGCCTGATGCAATGGTTCGTTCCGATGATGGCACTGCTGTGGGTTGGAAGTAGCATCATCATCTGTCTGTGGCATATCGGGCAGCTTCCCGACATTATCGTCACCATTATAAAAAGCGCCTTTGGCTGGCAGGAAGCGGCAGCGGGTGCGGCCGGATATACGCTAAGCCAGGCTATTGCCAACGGTTTTCAACGCGGCATGTTTTCTAACGAAGCCGGAATGGGATCTACGCCGAATGCAGCCGCATCGGCCGCCTCCTGGCCACCGCATCCTGCGGCACAAGGCATTGTGCAAATGATTGGGGTATTAGGCGACACTCTCGTGGTCTGTACGGCTAGCGCGATGATTATTCTGTTGGCAGGCAATGGCACCAGCTATGTGCCAATGGAAGGCATCCAGTTACTTCAAAAAGCAATGGTAACGCTGACGGGAGAATGGGGAGCCGGATTCGTGGCTTTTATTGTGATTCTCTTTGCCTTTAGCTCGATCGTCGCCAACTACATCTATGCGGAGAACAATCTCGTCTTTCTGAAACTGGACAATATGCGCGTCATCTGGCTATTGCGAATCGCTACCATTAGCACCATTATCGGCGGAACGTTTGTCAGCTTCCCGCTGGTCTGGCAGTTGGCCGATATCATTATGGCTTGTATGGCCATTACTAACCTGACAGCGATTCTGCTGCTTTCTCCGGTTGTCCATACCATCGCCAGCGACTATCTGCGCCAGCGTAAACTCGGGGTGCGCCCGGAATTCGATCCGCACCGTTATCCTGATATCAGACAACAGCTTGCCCCCGAAAGCTGGGATGAAACGCCGCGCGGATAGCGCGGCAATCACAACCATCGATCAAATATGTCGTTTTTTTTGCTAAAGTCGCAGTAAATTTCCTGCAAGGACTGGATATGCTGATTCTGATTTCACCTGCAAAAACGCTCGACTACCAAAGTCCGCTGGCAACAACACGCCATACGCTACCCGAACTGCTGGATCACTCTCAGCAGCTTATCCATGTGGCGCGCCAGCTCTCTGCGCCGCAGATTGGCAAGCTGATGGGAATTAGCGACAAACTGGCGGATTTGAATGCCACGCGTTTCCATGACTGGCAGCCTGACTTCACGCCGGACAATGCGCGCCAGGCCATTCTGGCATTTAAGGGCGACGTGTATACCGGGCTGCAGGCTGAAACCTTCAGCGAGGCGGATTTCGACTTCGCTCAGCAGCATTTACGGATGTTGTCCGGACTGTACGGCGTTCTACGTCCGCTGGATTTGATGCAGCCTTATCGTCTGGAGATGGGCATTCGTTTGGCCAATGCGAAGGGTAAAGATCTCTACCAGTTCTGGGGAGATATCATCACCGATAAACTTAATGAAGCACTTGAAGCACAAGGCGACAGCGTGGTGATTAATCTCGCTTCGGATGAGTATTTTAAATCGGTGAAGCCGAAAAAGCTCAATGCCGAGCTGATTAAACCAGTCTTCCTCGACGAGAAAAACGGCAAGTTCAAAGTCATCAGCTTTTATGCCAAGAAAGCGCGCGGCCTGATGAGCCGCTACATCATTGAGAACCGCTTAACGCAGCCGGAACAGCTGACCGCATTTAACAGCGAAGGCTATTTCTTTGATGAAGAATCGTCAGGGAAAGGTGAACTGGTGTTCAAGCGTCACGAGCAGTAGTGTACATGCCGGATGACGGCTAACGCCTCATCCGGCACAAGAATTACCCGCGGGTCATCATCAGCTTACGCAGTTGCGCAAAATCAGCAGGCAGGTGATGAGAAAGCAGCGGCAAGTCCGCGCGTTCCGCCAGCTCTTTTGGCAACGCCAGCGTCAGATCAAGAATCTCTTCAACGCTTTCTTTAAACTTCGCCGGATGCGCAGTACCAAGGAACAGGCCGTACTCGCCAGGGTTCAGTTGGTCACGCAGCGCACGGTAAGCCACCGCCGCATGCGGTTCTGAGGTGTAGCCTATCTCATGTAACTCACGCATGGTGTCCTGGGTCGTGGCATCATCAACGGCGGCATAACCCAGCTCATTCAGACGCCAGATTTTACGGCGGAACAGTTCTTCCACGCGCGGCCAGTTGTTCGGCTGGCTGACATCCATCGCATTCGATAACGTCGCCTGAGTCGCTTTCGGCGCCCACTCACCTTCAGCAAGGAAACGCGGAACCGTATCGTTAACGTTAGTCGCCGCGATAAAACGCTTCACCGGCAAGCCCAGTGATTTCGCCAGCAGCCCGGCGGTCAGATCGCCAAAGTTACCGCTGGGAACAGAAATCACCAGCTGATTCCGCGCCTCTTGCGGTAGCTGAGCCACAGCCTCAAAGTAGTAACAGATTTGCGCCAGCAAACGGCTGATGTTAATTGAATTAGCCGAGTTCAGTCCCAGAGCCACCTTCAGCTCTTCGTCATCAAACGCCTGTTTCACCAGCGCCTGGCAGGCATCAAAATCGCCATCAATCGCTACAGTTTCAATGTTACCGCCCAGCGTACAGAACAGTTTTTCCTGTAATGGGCTGATCTTGCCGTTCGGGTAGAGGATCACCACGCGCACATTTTTCAGGCCATAAAAGGCATGTGCAACCGCCGCGCCAGTATCACCTGAGGTCGCCGTCAGAATGGTTACCGGCTTGTCGCCGCTGATGTGCGTCAGCATTTGCGCCATAAAGCGTCCGCCAAAGTCTTTAAATGCAAGCGTAGGGCCGTGGAACAGTTCCAGACAACCGATATCTGCAGCAACCTGAGCAACCGGTGCCGGAAAAGCAAATGCAGCACGCACGCGTTTTTCCAGAATTTCCTGAGGGATCTCATCACCAATAAATGCGGACAGGATCTTCGCGCTGCGGCTAACGAAGTCCTGGTTCAGCATCTCATCCACTTCTGTCAGATTGAATTCCGGTAGATCGTGCGGAAAAAACAATCCCTGATTCTTGCCAAGCCCTTGCGTGACGGCCTGCGCAAAGCTGACCTGCTCGTTATGATCTTTCAGATTATACAGTTTCATTGATTATCCCAGTACCCGTGCGCCCGCCGTGTCCAGCCGGCAAATATGAACAAAGCCTTCCTGATTTTGCAGGTAATTTTTACTCAGCCAATCTGCTACGCGCTGCGCCGTATCCGGCTTATCGCACAAGGCGAACAGCGTCGGCCCTGACCCGGAGATCCCGCTGGCCAGCGCGCCAATTTCTGTTACCGCCTGACGCGCCTGACTAAAGCCTGGTAGCAAGCGGGTACGATACGGCTCAGCAATGACGTCCTTCATCAGCTTCGCGGCAAGCCCAGGCTGACGGGAATAGCAGGCATGGATAAATCCAGCCAGATGTCGCCCGTGGGCGATACAGTCCTGACGGCGATACTGCGCAGGTAGAATCGCCCGCGCTTCTGCCGTCGACACTTTAATCCCCGGATACGCCAGTACCCATAGCCACTCATCAAAGCCTGGCACCTGCTGGCTAATAATGCCGTTTTCTTCAATCATTAACTGCATGCCGCCCAAAAAGCACGGGGCAACGTTATCGTAATGAATACTGCCGGAGATACGCCCTTCCAGCTCGCCCATTATCGCCAACAGGCGCGTATCGTTGAGCGGCTTACCGCAGTGTTCGTTCATAGCGACTAATGCCGCCACGACGGAACAGGCGCTGGAGCCTAACCCGGAGCCAATCGGCATATTTTTTTCCAGCGTCATCGCCACCGGAACCGTTTTACCCAGCTCCTGGCAGAATCGCTCCCAACACTGATAGACAATATTTTCGCGCGGCTCTGACGGCAGCTTGTTGGCAAAGCGCCCAAGGTTGTTCAGGCTGAACTGATCAGCCGCCTCAACGGTCACCACATCGCCCAACAGCGAACCGTCCACCGGAGTTACCGCCGCACCGAGCACATCAAACCCGACGCTCATATTGGCACTGGAAGCCGGGGCATAAACTCTCACCATGTCAGACTCCTAACTTCCATGAAAGGGTGCGTAGCAGGTCGGCAAAGACGCCCGCTGCCGTCACGTCGTTACCCGCGCCATATCCGCGCAGAACCAACGGTAACGGCTGATAGTAGTGGCTATAGAATGCCAGCGCGTTCTCACCGTTTTTCACTTTAAACAGCGGATCGTTGCCGTCTACTGCATCAATTTTCACGCGACAAACGCCGTCCTCTTCGATATTGCCAACATAACGCAATACTTTTCCCTCATCACGGGCTTTCGCCACGCGCGCGGCAAACACGTCATCCAGCTGCGGTAATTTCGCCATAAACGCGGATACATCACCGGAATCATCAAATTCTTTTGGCAGAACTGGTTCAATGACCACGTCTGAAAGCTCCAGCTCACGACCGGTCTCACGGGCGAGGATCAACAGCTTACGTGCCACATCCATGCCGGAAAGATCGTCACGCGGATCGGGCTCGGTATAGCCCATCTCACGCGCCATGGTGGTGGCTTGCGAGAAGCTCATGCCTTCATCCAGCTTGCCGAAAATAAACGACAGCGAGCCGGAAAGAATACCGGAGAAACGCTGCAATTCATCACCTGCGCTGAGCAGGTTTTGCAGGTTTTCAATTACCGGCAAGCCTGCGCCCACGTTGGTGTCGTAGAGGAATTTACGCCTGGACTTCGCGGCGGCAAAACGCAGCTGATGGTAGTAATCCATCGACGAGGTGTTGGCCTTTTTGTTCGGCGTAACCACATGGAAGCCTTCGCGCAGGAAATCAGCATACTGATCTGCCACCGCCTGGCTTGACGTACAGTCGACAATCACCGGATTAAGCAGATGATATTCTTTCACCAGGCGAATTAAGCGCCCAAGGTTGAAAGGCTCTTTCGCACTTTCCAGCTCCGACTGCCAGTTTTCCAGATTCAGTCCGTGGACGTTGGTCAACAGGGCCTTCGAGTTCGCCACGCCGCACACGCGCAGATCGATATGCTTCTTTTTGAGCCAGGTTTGCTGACGTTTAAGCTGCTCCAGTAGCGCACCGCCCACGCCGCCTACACCAATCACAAACACTTCAATCACCTGGTCGGTGTTGAACAGCATTTGATGGGTCACGCGAACGCCGGTAGTCGCGTCGTCGTTGTTCACCACCACTGAAATAGAACGCTCAGACGAACCCTGGGCGATCGCCACGATATTGATGTTCGCACGAGCCAGCGCGGCAAAGAATTTCGCCGAAATGCCACGCAGAGTACGCATACCATCGCCAACAACAGAGATGATAGCCAGACGCTCAGTCACCGCCAGCGGCTCCAGCAGGCCTTCTTTCAGTTCGAGGTAGAATTCATCCTGCATCGCGCGTTGCGCACGCGCGCAGTCGCCCTGCGGGACGCAGAAGCTGATGCTGTATTCGGAAGAGGATTGGGTGATCAGCACTACCGAGATGCCCGCACGCGACATTGCGGCAAAAACGCGTGCCGCCATACCCACCATGCCTTTCATTCCTGGGCCGGAAACGCTAAACATCGCCATGTTATTGAGATTAGAAATACCTTTTACCGGCAAATCGTCGTCATCACTGCTGGCGCCAATCAACGTGCCAGGCGCTTGTGGATTCCCGGTATTTTTAATCAGGCAAGGGATCTGGAACTGGGCAATAGGGGTAATGGTGCGCGGGTGCAGCACTTTGGCGCCGAAGTAAGAAAGCTCCATCGCTTCCTGATAAGACATCGACTTCAGCAGTCGGGCGTCGGGTACCTGACGCGGATCGCAAGTATATACGCCGTCAACATCGGTCCAGATCTCACAACAATCCGCGCGCAAACAGGCGGCCAGTACGGCGGCAGAGTAGTCGGAGCCATTACGCCCCAGCACCACTAACTCACCTTTCTCATTCCCGGCGGTAAATCCGGCCATCAAAATCATGTGGTCCGCAGGAATACGGCTGGCGGCAATGCGGCGCGTAGATTCGGCGATATCAACGGTAGATTCGAGGTAATGGCCGACTGCCAGCAATTTCTCCACCGGATCGATGACCGTCACGTTGTGCCCGCGCGCTTCCAGCAGGCCAGCCATGATGGCGATCGACATTTTTTCGCCGCGGCAGATAAGCGCGGCATTGATGCTGTCCGGGCACTGTCCCAACAGGCTGATGCCATGCAGGACGTGTTTAATCTGGGCAAACTCTTGTTCAACAAAGGCTTTGAGCGGAGCCAGCGGAAAACCCGTCTGCGCAGCGGCCAAACCCACCAACAGCTCAGAGAAAATACGTTCGGCGTCGCTGATATTGGCTAAAGCATCCTGACCACCGATGGTCTTCTCAATCATCGCCACCAGATGGTTGGTAATTTTTGCGGGGGCAGAGAGCACGGTCGCGACCTGCCCCTGTCTGGCATTGCTTTCCAGAATATCGGCAACCCGCAGAAAGCGCTCTGCATTTGCCACTGATGTACCGCCGAACTTCAACACTCGCATGGTTTACCTCATTGCCTTTGGTCGAAAAAAAAGCCCGCACTGTTTAGGTGCGGGCTTTTTCTTGTGTTTCCTGTACGCGTCAGCCCGCACCGTTACCTGTGGTAATGGTGATGGTTGTGGTAATAGTGATGCTGATGCGTTTCATGATGTTGTGTGCTCTGTAATTATTATCTGTCTGTCTTGTATTCTTTTAGGGTTAAAGTATCTGCTGACCTAAGTCAATAAATTTTTAAATTGATCACATTCCGACACTTGTTCATGAGCGACTGCTTGCCCTTTTACTTTCAACCAATACAGTATGTCTCGCCCACTTGAAACCAGAGTAAAACACCACACAACAAACATTTATCAATACTTTATTTTGTTAGATTTTTTTCTATATCATGTAAAAAACGGTGCAACATTGCCGTGTCTCGCTGCTCTAACAGACCCATTCGCTGTTGCAGCCAGTCCGTCAACTTAATGTCGTCAGAAACGTTCAGCGTGGCTAATAAACGCAAAACACGTTCGCGCAATGCCTGTAGCTGATGCTCATCCGTCATCTCAATGTTTCTGGCCGGTTGTTGTATTAAACCTGCTAATTGATAGCAATATACCATCACCGCCTGCCCCAAATTGAGTGATGGATAGTCAGCCACCATAGGTACCCCGGTGAGGACATCCGCCAGAGCCAATTCTTCGTTGGTCAGCCCCGAATCTTCACGACCAAAAACCAGCGCGGCGTGATCCATCCACGTTGATTTTTCCTGCAACAGGGGAACCAGTTCGACCGGCGTAGCGTAATAATGAAACTTCGCGCGGCTGCGCGCCGTGGTCGCGACGGTAAAATCCACGTCGTGAAGCGCCTCGGCTAACGTTGGAAAAACGTTAATATTATCAATAATATCACCCGAACCATGCGCAACCCATCGCGTGGCGGGTTCCAGGTGGGCCTCGCTGTCAACGATTCGCAACTGGGTGAATCCCATGGTCTTCATCGCACGGGCTGCCGCACCAATATTTTCCGCTCTGGCGGGGGCAACCAGAATAATTGTTAAACGCATTTCGATACTCTTTTGGCCTGTGTGCAGGTAATAATGTGACATGCATCAACATATTACGCAGCGAGAATTTACATATTTTTAACATGAATCACTGAAAAAGCATTTCGCATCCGGTAAAAAATGCTAAACTATTTCCAGACTGAATTATTGCCCTTTATGTTAACAAAAGTTGCATATCCTTCTGTTTATCCATGATAATTTAATTTAAAATGGATCGCATTGGTTGGATTCATTACATTTATTAATTAGCGCGTGCAACTAGTTGTAATATTGCAATTTTGTGATGAAAGCAAACATTTGGATACGTTGATTTCATCAAACTGTTAACGTGCTACAATTGAACTTGATATATGTCAACGAAGCGTAGTTTTATTGGGTGTCCGGCATGTCTTAGCCTGTTATGTTGCTGTTAAAATGGTTAGGATGACAGCCGTTTTTGACACTGTCGGGTCCAGAGGGAAACTACCCACGACCAAGCTAATGATGTTGTTGACGTTGATGGAAAGTGCATCAAGAACGCAATTACGTACTTTAGTCATGTTACGCCGATCATGTTAATTTACGGCATGCATCAGGCAGGTCAGGGACTTTTGTACTTCCTGTTTCGATTTAGTTGGCAATTTAGGTAGCAAACATGCAGACCCCGCACATTCTTATCGTTGAAGACGAGTTAGTAACACGCAACACGTTGAAAAGCATTTTCGAAGCAGAAGGCTATGATGTATTCGAAGCGACAGATGGCGCGGAAATGCATCAGATTCTCTCTGAATATGACATCAACCTTGTGATTATGGATATCAATCTGCCTGGGAAAAATGGCCTCCTGTTAGCGCGCGAACTCCGCGAACAAGCTAACGTTGCGCTGATGTTCCTGACGGGCCGTGATAACGAAGTCGATAAAATTCTCGGCCTCGAAATCGGCGCAGACGATTACATCACCAAGCCGTTTAACCCGCGCGAACTGACTATCCGTGCTCGTAACCTGCTGTCGCGTACCATGAACCTGGGTACCGTCAGCGAAGAACGCCGTAGCGTCGAGAGCTACAAATTCAATGGCTGGGAGCTGGACATCAACAGCCGCTCTCTGATTGGTCCTGATGGCGAGCAGTATAAACTGCCACGCAGCGAATTCCGCGCCATGCTTCACTTCTGTGAGAATCCGGGCAAAATCCAGTCTCGCGCAGAACTGCTGAAAAAAATGACCGGTCGCGAACTGAAGCCGCATGACCGTACCGTTGACGTGACTATCCGCCGCATTCGTAAACATTTCGAATCAACGCCGGATACGCCAGAAATCATCGCCACCATTCACGGTGAAGGCTACCGTTTCTGCGGCGACCTGCAGGATTAATTCAATCCTCACAGGTAAAAAAACGGCGCAATATGCGCCGTTTTTCATTTCACCACAGCCCTATTTCCATAAGCGAAACTCGTCACTCTGCGCAGGCTGAGACTCCGAAATTTCTGTCGGCTTTGGTTTTGGCTGTGCCAGCGAGTGCCAGTCAAGATGACGCGTCAGGAACATCACGCCACACAACGCGACCAACAGCACGCCGGTTCCCAGCAGTAAAGAGCTGTCCTGTGAACGGAGCAACACCCACATCACACCGTCCAGCCCCAGCAGCGCTACGGTGAACAAAATACTCTTACGCCAACCCTGTAATATCGCCTGCAGATACACACCGTTCATCAACGCCCCCACCAGACTGGCCGTAATCCACGCGGCGGTAAAACCAATATGTTCTGACAACGCCAGCAGCAACAGATAAAACATCACCAGCGATAATCCCACCAGCAGGTACTGCATCGGGTGCAGTCGAAGGCTGGTCATGCTTTCAAGGACAAAGAAAGACATAAAGGTCAGCACAATTAGCAAAATGGCATATTTTGTCGCCCTGTCCGTCAGTTGGTATTGATCCGCAGGCGTGGCGACAGCGACGCTAAATGCAGGCATTCCCTCCCAGCCAATCTTTTCGCCATCAAAGCGTTCGCCGAGGTTATTGGCAAACCAACTGCTTTGCCACTGGGCATTGAATCCAGACTTACTGATTTCGCGCTTAGCCGGAAGAAAATCCCCAAGAAAGTTGGGATGCGACCAATTGCTGGTTAAGGTCATTTCACTGTTACGGCCAACCGGAACAACGGAGAAATCTCCTGTTCCGCTCAAATTCAGCAACAGCGTCATGCTCAGGTTTTGCTCCGCCCAGCTCGCGTCGTGTAACGGAATGTGAATCCCCTGCGCACGTCCATCCAGCCCCGTCCCCGGCTCAACCGCCAGCGACGTTCCATTGACCTGCGGCGCTTGCACCACACCAATCCCGCGCGCATCCCCCACGCCAACCACGATAAACGGTTTGCCGACGCTGACATTGGGATGGTTTAAATCACGCAAACGTTCAGCGTTAAACTCGGCCTTCACCGAGAGGTCATTGTGCCAGACCTGGCCCTCATAAATACCGATTTTACGCGCTTCAACGTTCTGACTCCCCTCAACCAGCAACGACTCCGGCAGCCAGAAATGGATATAGCTTCGCTTACGCTGGATCTCTTTGCCATCCTCCAGCGAGGTATAAAGCTCTGTCACCGGAATGGCTATCAACGGGCCGACCATCTTTTGCGGTCCGCTGGTGCTCTGGCGGATTGCATCTTCAACATCATTGCGATAATCCGATCGCTCTACGATTATCTGCCTGACCATTGTCAGGGGAATTAACAGCAGCAGCATGGCGCCACCCAGAGTGACGATTTTCCAGAACAGGGGTGATTTCAACATAGCGTTCTCCTTTGCAATATCAGCAAGGTAGAACAGCTATGTGCGGAGAATTTGAAGTTATGTGAAGTGACGGTGAAGCGTAAACGAAGCTTGTGCGCCGCCCTCTGGTCGGTTAGATAATGTCACCGCGCCTTCATGCAGTCGTGCAACTTCACTGACAAACGCCAGCCCCAAACCGCTGCTCTTGTGTCCATTCTCGCGGGGCAGCGAGTAGAAGCGCTCAAAAATACGTGGCAACGCAAAGTCAGGGATCCCGCTACCGCTGTCGGTAACCTGCAACGTGACCCGATCCTCGTGCTGATGTGCACTCAGCACAATCGTCCCGTCCTGTGGCGTAAAGTCGATAGCGTTGTCGAGTAAATTCCCCAATGCCTGCTCCAGTAACGCGGGATCGGCTGCGACGCTAAGCGATGAAGGCAAAATGGTCAGCGTGATGTTTTTTGCCGCCAGCTGCACGCTACGCGCCTCTTTGAGCTGAGCAAACAGTACATCTACCGCCACTGGCGTCAACGTAATGTCCTGCCGATTCTCCAGTCGCGCCTGACGTAACAAGGTTTCAACCAGCGCCTGCATGCGCGCATTTTGCGTCAGAATATTATCGGTAAAGCGCGCTACCACATTTGGCGGCGGACCTTCGCGCAGTATCTCTGCCGCGCCACGAATGGCCGCCAGCGGGCTTTTCAGCTCATGCGTTAACGCGTAGACATACTGCTCAATGTAGTTCTTGCCTTCGAGCTTCAGACGCATACTTTCCAGCGCCTGCGCCAGTTTGCGTAACTCGCTACTGCCTAAATCAGGCAGTGGGACGGGGCGATTCTCAGTAACGGAGTCGGCATAACGCGCCAGCCGGGCAATGGAGCGGTTTATCCACCATACCATCCCGAAGCCAATCACCAGGGCAATACCCAGCAATACGGCGCTGGCCCACAGCATTCGCCGTTCACTGCGTTTAATCACCGGCGCCATCGCTGCATTTGGTTTGCCGACACTGAGCACACCGATAATACGACCACCGTCTACAATCGGCGCGGCAACGTACATCACCGAGCTTTCCGGATCATCCGGGTTTTGCGGCGTACTACGAGCGCCATACTGCCCACGTAACGTTAACCACACGTCGTTCCAGCGGGAGTAGTCCTGACCGACGGCCTGGTTAGCTGAATCAAACACCACCTTGCCCTGCGCGTCCGTCATGTAGACATGGTATTCATTACGTACTTTGTTAATGCCGCTGATATTGGCGCGGAATGGGCGGTTATGCAGTTGCGAAAAGGCCTGCGCAAGCTTGCCGTTGGCGGGGGTATCAGAGAGTAAGTCATCACGCGCCAGCACAGCCAGCAGCGTGGCGGTATCAATCAATGTGCCCTCAGTCGCTCGACGGACGCCTGGCTTAATTTCCTGCACAAAGATAGACAGAACGAACCAGGCAGCGACGGCAACAATCAGAAAATAGCCGAGCAGCAAACGCATGCCAATGCGCATCAGACGCTCCTCAGGCTGTATCCCATACCACGATGCGTATTGATGGGGGAAAGCTCGGGGTTGATGGCCCGCAGCTTGGCGCGCAGCGTTTTGATGTGGGTATCGACCGTTCTGTCAAAGGTATCCTGCGCATCGGCCCAGACTAAATCCATCAGTTGTTGGCGGGAGTAAATACGTCCCGGCGACATCAGGAATGTTTTCAGCAGCAGGAATTCATAGCGCGTCAGGTTCAACGGCATGCCGAACCAGGTAATCTGCGCGGCCAGCTCATTAAGTTCAAAATCCCCACAGCGCGTTGTCAATGAAGGCGTGGAGAATTTTTGCACCCGCCGCAGCAGCGTACGCACACGAGCGCACACTTCACGCGGCGAGAAAGGCTTGGCAACATAGTCATCCGCGCCAATTTCCAGCCCCAACAGGCGATCCACTTCATCGCTGCGTGCGGTCAGAAACAGGATCGGCAACGCCGGGTGGCGTTCAAGTAAACGTCGGCACAGTTCAAAACCGCTTATATCCGGTAGCCCGACATCCAGAATGATGGCATCAGGGCATTGCTGGCGAGATTTCTCCAGCACGGGAAATCCGCGCTCAAACGCCTCTACGCTAAACCCCTCTTGCTGCAGCATGTAGATAAGCGTATCAGCGATTCCCTGCTCATCCTCAACCAACCAGATCAACGGCTGTTGCATTGTGCTTCCTTGTTATTGCCGCCACGGCATGATGGGTACCGCGCTAATGGCATTTTTGGGCGATCCATCGACGACTTTATCTGAATAAGCCAGATAGGCCAGCGCATTACGTTTCGCATCGTAAAAACGCACGACCTGTAAAGATTTAAACACCAGCGAGGTACGTTTTTTAAATACCACTTCGCCCTGAGCTTTACCGTTCTTGATTCTGTCGCTCAGTTCTACCGGCCCAACCTGCTGGCAGGAAATGGCGGCATCGGAGGTATCTTCCGCCAGCCCCAGACCACCTTTGATGCCGCCAGTCTTCGCCCGACTCACGTAGCAGGTCACGTTGGTAACATCCGGATCGTCAAACGCTTCGACCACAATTTTATGATCCGGGCCGAACATTTTGAACACCGTATCGACAGATCCAATCTGCTCCGCATGGGCAACCTGCGCCAACATCAGCAGAATTGAGGAAATGACTAAGCTCTTATATTTCATATTGTTACCATTTTTAAAAGTTACTCTGTGCAATTATTCGACATTCTAAGATAAAACGTATACAGATCACAGGATTACAATAATCACGCTTTCGTATGTCCGAAAAAAGCATTTATGAGCAAAAAAAACACTGAATGCTAAAACAGCAAAAAATGCTATTATCCTCATACCTGACGTCAGGTACTCGTTGTTGAAAGGATGAGGATATTTTATGGATCAGGCTGGCATTATTCGCGACCTATTAATCTGGCTGGAAGGTCATCTGGATCAGCCTTTGTCGCTTGACAATGTGGCGGCAAAAGCGGGCTATTCCAAGTGGCACCTGCAGAGAATGTTTAAGGACGTGACGGGCCATGCTATTGGCGCCTATATCCGCGCCCGTCGTTTATCGAAATCTGCAGTGGCGCTGCGCCTGACTGCGCGCCCAATTTTGGATATTGCGCTGCAATATCGCTTCGACTCTCAACAAACCTTTACTCGCGCGTTCAAGAAACAGTTTTCCCAAACGCCTGCGCTGTATCGTCGCTCCCCGGAATGGAGTGCGTTTGGTATTCGCCCGCCAATGCGCCTGGGTGAATTTGCGATGCCTGCGCACGAGTTTGTCACCCTGGAAGATACGCAACTACTCGGCACCACGCAAAGCTATTCCTGCTCGCTGGAACAGATTTCAGATTTCCGTCATGAAATGCGTATTCAGTTCTGGCGCGACTTCCTCAGTCAGGCTCCTGCGATCCCGCCAGTCCTGTACGGGCTTAACGAAACGCGTCCGAGCATTGAAAAAGATGACGAGCAGGAAGTGTTTTACACCACTGCACTGACGCCGGAACAGGCCAATGGCTATGTGCCGTCGGCGCAGCCTATCCTGTTACAGGGTGGCGAGTACGTGATGTTTACCTACGAAGGGCTGGGAACCGGCGTGCAAGAGTTTATCCTGACGGTTTACGGCACATGCATGCCAATGCTGAACCTGACGCGCCGTAAAGGACAGGATATCGAGCGATATTACCCGGCAGAAGATGCCAAAGCGGGAGATCGCCCGATCAACCTGCGCTGCGAATTCCTGATTCCGATTCGCCGCTAGCGCTGTAGTTCATCCAACGCAGGGGCGTCCAGATGTGAGATGTCCCCTGCCGTTTCAACGACCCATCCCGGCGCCAGCCATAAGCTTTCCTGGTAATCAACGCGAGAAATAGAACAGTTGCGCAGACGCAAGCGACGTTCAGCCCATGCCGGTAATCCAAGAATTGTACTCACCAGGCAACCCAGCGCGATACCGTGACTGACCAGCAGCGGACGACTTCCCGGCGGCAATTCCAGACAGGATGCCAGCGCTGCGTTGACGCGATCGCTCAATTCCTGCATCGATTCCCCTTCCGGGATACGACCATCCACCGTACCGTTCACCAACTGGCGACGCCAGCCCTCTTCCTCCGGCGTCAGCGTATCGATGTGACGTTTTTCCAGCACACCCATATTTAGCTCGCGCAGACGGGAGTCATAGGTGATATCACAGCCACAGGCCTGGGCGATGATTTCTGCGGTGCGTCGTGTACGACCAAGATCGCTACTGATGACATGCGTAATACCAAACGAGCGAGCGCGTTCACCCACCTGCATGGCTTGCTGTTCACCTTTAGCGGTTAGTGGGCTGTCTGACTGGCCTTGAATACGTCGCTCGGCGTTCCACTGCGTTTCGCCATGGCGAACAAGGTATACCTGTAACATGCTTTTTTTCCGTTATACTGCGATGCGATGAATTTTCAAACTGAGCTTAATTATGCACAAGGTTATCTCTGCGACCACCAATCCTGCCAAAATTCAGGCAATTCTGCGGGCATTTGAAGAGATTTTCGGGGAAGGATCCTGCCATATTGAACCCGTCGCCGTCGAGAGTGGCGTGCCGGAACAACCTTTCGGAAACCAGGAAACGCGCACTGGCGCACGAAATCGCGTTGATAACGCTCGCCGCCAGCACCCGCAGGCTGATTTCTGGGTCGCCATTGAAGCAGGAATTGACGACGATGCCACCTTCAGTTGGGTAGTAATTGATAACGGCATCCAGCGCGGTGAAGCCCGTTCAGCCACGCTGCCTTTGCCTACTGTCATTCTCGACAGAGTCCGCAAAGGTGAAGCACTCGGCCCGGTGATGTCGGACTATACAGGTATTGATGAGATTGGCCGTAAAGAGGGCGCAATCGGCGTCTTTACCGCGGGTAAGCTGACGCGTTCGAGCGTCTACCACCAGGCGGTGATTCTGGCGCTCAGCCCGTTTCATAACGCGGTGTATTTATAGCATTGTGCCGGATGTTCAATCGTAGGCCGGATAAGGCAAAGCCACATCCGGCGGATCAATTTTTCCCGAGCAACACCTGTTCCAGCCACTGACGCAGATCCACCGGTGCGGATTTGAGGCTGTTCGACCCTCGCGTAATAGTAGCAATCCCCGCCCCGAGCTCGTTTTTAAGCTCACGCTGGCTCATCTCACCGCGCAGCAGCTCTTCAATGATACGCACACGCGTGCCCAACGCTTCACGCTCATCCGGCGTTAACATCAAATTGAGCAGTGGCAGGTGTAAATCTTGTTCGTAGGCGTGTTTAAGCAGATCGACAAAACGTAACCACTCCTGGTGACGTTGTTCTGCCATCTCTGCTGAATAGGGTGATTGCTGAGTCATAAGATATCGCCATCGTTGCGGGGGAAGCGTGCTTGCCTCCCCCTTTTGTACTCTTTAACGAGTACGATAGCATAACACAATCGACACGATCAGTAACGACGTTGCCATTCTGCGTCGCTCATCAACTCCGGTTTATCGCCGAGGAAATAGCGATAGTACGCATCGTAAGCCAGCACGTTCTTCACATAACCACGCGTCTCTGAGAATGGAATGCTCTCGACAAACGCGACGGCATCAATGCGGCCAGCGCTATTGCCAAGCCAGGTGCGAACGCGTCCCGGACCGGCGTTATAGGCTGCTGACGCAAAGATGCGGTTATTGCCAAATTGCTGATACACGTACTGCAAATAGCTGGTTCCGATGTTGATGTTGGTATCAGGATCCAATAGCTGGCTCGGACTGCTGTAACCTGGAATCGAGAACATTTTCACCGTATGCGTCGCCGTACCCGGCATAATCTGCATCAGCCCGCTTGCGCCAACCGGTGATTTCACTTTCGGGTTCCAGGCGCTTTCCTGACGCGCTATCGCCATCGCATAGCTTGGCTGAATATCCTTGCCGCTGGTGTAACGGGTAAAAAGATCTTTATAGGCCAACGGGAATCGCTCTTCCAGATGATCCCACAACTTTCCGGCGATCGTCGCCTGAACGCTTAGATCCCACCAGTGATTGTTGAACGCGTAACGCGCCAACTGAGCCTGCTCGGACTTGGTACGGCTGGTGACCAGATTCGCCCATTCACTGCGCGCGGTATTATCCATGTTCCAGTACATTAGCTCGCGTACGCGTGCCATTTCCGGGCCCTGAGTCAGCGCAGAATCAACGTTAGCTGGTGCTTTATCCACTTTCAGCTCGTACTCTTCGCCCAGGCGCTGTGCCGCCACCATCGGATAGAAACCGCGCTGCTGCATGAGTTGGTGCAGGATCTCTTTGGCTTCCGCATCGCGTCCGCGCTCCAGCAGCAGATCCGCTTGCCAGTAGCGCCACTCATCTTTTTCTTTGGCTTCCATTGGCAGACGCGCCAGCCAGGTATTCAGGCCACGACGATCGCCGGTTCCCAGCGCCATGCGCACCCGGCGCTCCACAAGCGAGGTGGAGTTGGAGCGCATAATCGCATCATCACGCCATTTGGCCTGCTCGTCGGTAACGTCATTGCCCATCAGACGCCAGGCGACAATGTCGCGCAGCTCCTGGGTTTGCTCGTCATTAAGCTGTTGCGCCTGCACCAGGGAAGGGATCATCAGGCGGGCATTCTCCACATCCTGACGCGCCACGCTGGCAAAGGCGACCGCCGCCATCTGTCGGGTGAAATCCGTTGCGCCGGTGGTGCGAGCAAAGGTCATTACCGAATTCGGATCGTTGGCCAGCGCGATGATCGCTGAAGCAATGGTTTGGTATTGCGCGGGCATCTGTCCGGCCAACGCCGTGACCAGTCCGGTATTCCCGGCTTTCATCGCCAGACGAATACGTTCCAGATACGCCAGCGGATCCTGAGTGCCTGAGGCACGCCATACGCCGAATAATTTGTCACAGGCGTTCGGCTGACTTTTTCCGCTCAGCCACAGTTCTTTCGCCCCCTGCCAGGCTTCTTCAGTTTGTCCGGTACTCCATTTCGCGAAGTAATAGTTACATTGCGCTTCGGTGGTGCCCGGTTTTTCCGGACTGAACGCCAGCAGCCCACGCCAGTCTTCGCGGCGCGCCAGTTCATTCACGAAACGAGATTGCAGAGTACGCGCCGGGGGCAGCGTCGGGTTGGCGCGCACAAAATTGGTGACGGTAATGGTGGGCTGATTCATCAGAACGTCAGTGATCTGGCGATATTCCAGATAAGGATACAGAGGGTAGTTCTTCAGGCCAGGCATCATCTGCTCTACGACATCCATCTGTCGGTTATCCCAGGCCTGCTTAATTTGCGCATAGCGATTGCGCTGCTCATCCAGGGAATCCGCTCGCGCTACTTGACTGACCGTCAGCAGACATACGCTGGCAGCCAGCAGGCGCCAGGTAAATTGTTTGGCTTTGTCCACAAGCTCTTCCTCTTCTCATGTTACGTCTGTGCAGCATCATGCCGCTTAATTCATTCATGCTAACCAGACATTGCAGAATGCGCCACGTCACGGACACTTTTTTACTTTTGTTGCGAGTGGGATCTGCTGGCTGGGATTGGACAATGAAAAAGGCTACACTTCGCCTTTGATAACTATTTACCAATAATTAGCCCTAAATAATTCAAGTTGCAGCAAGGCGGCGAGGAAGTGAATCCCCTGAGCGTACAAAAGTACGTGACTGGGGTGAACGACACAGCCAACGCATCTGCGGCTTGAAGTATGACGGGATAAACATAGAGGCGAGTCCAACGTGGCCCAATTCGTTTATACCATGCATCGTGTCGGCAAGGTCGTTCCGCCGAAACGTCATATTCTTAAAAACATCTCACTGAGCTTCTTCCCTGGCGCCAAAATCGGTGTTCTCGGTCTGAACGGTGCGGGTAAATCTACCCTGCTGCGCATCATGGCCGGTATTGATACTGATATCGAAGGTGAAGCTCGCCCACAGCCTGGCATTAAAATCGGTTACCTGCCACAGGAACCAAAACTGAACCCGGAACATACCGTTCGTGAATCCGTGGAAGAAGCGGTTGCCGAAGTGGTTAACGCGCTGAAAGGTCTGGATGAAGTGTACGCCAAGTACGCCGAACCGGACGCTGACTTCGATAAGCTGGCCGCACAGCAGGGCAAGTTTGAAGAGATCATTCAGGCGCACGACGGTCATAACCTGAACGTGCAGCTTGAGCGTGCCGCTGACGCCCTGCGTCTGCCGGACTGGGACGCTAAAATTGAGAATCTCTCCGGTGGTGAACGCCGCCGCGTCGCGCTGTGCCGCCTGCTGCTGGAAAAACCAGACATGCTGCTGCTCGACGAACCGACTAACCACCTGGACGCCGAATCCGTCGCGTGGCTGGAACGCTTCCTGCACGACTTCGAAGGTACCGTGGTGGCGATTACCCACGACCGTTACTTCCTCGACAACGTTGCCGGCTGGATCCTGGAGCTGGACCGTGGTGAAGGTATTCCATGGGAAGGTAACTACTCTTCCTGGCTGGAGCAGAAAGATCAGCGTCTGGCCCAGGAAGCCTCTCAGGAAGCGGCTCGCCGTAAATCCATTGAGAAAGAGCTGGAGTGGGTTCGTCAGGGCGCGAAAGGCCGTCAGTCTAAGGGCAAAGCCCGTCTGGCACGCTTTGAAGAGCTGAACAACACTGAATACCAGAAACGTAACGAAACCAACGAATTGTTTATCCCACCTGGAGCACGTCTGGGCGATAAAGTCGTTGAAGTTACCAATCTGCGTAAATCCTACGGGGATCGCGTGCTGATTGACGACCTGAGCTTCTCGGTACCGAAAGGCGCTATCGTCGGCATCATCGGTCCGAACGGTGCGGGTAAATCAACCCTGTTCCGTATGATGTCCGGCCAGGAACAGCCTGACAGCGGTACCATCACGCTGGGTGAAACCGTCAAACTGGCCTCCGTTGACCAGTTCCGTGACGCCATGGACAACAGCAAAACCGTGTGGGAAGAAGTGTCCGGCGGGCTGGATATCATGAAGATCGGCAACACCGAAATGCCAAGCCGTGCCTACGTGGGCCGCTTCAACTTCAAAGGTGTGGATCAGGGTAAACGCGTTGGCGAGTTGTCCGGCGGTGAGCGTGGTCGTCTGCACCTGGCGAAGCTGCTGCAAGTTGGCGGCAACATGCTGCTGCTCGATGAACCAACCAACGACCTGGATATCGAAACCCTGCGCGCGCTGGAAAACGCCCTGCTGGAGTTCCCGGGCTGCGCGATGGTTATCTCGCACGACCGTTGGTTCCTTGACCGTATCGCGACCCACATTCTGGATTACCAGGATGAGGGTAAGGTTGAGTTCTTCGAAGGTAACTTTACCGAATACGAAGAGTACAAGAAACGCACGCTGGGCGCCGATGCGCTGGAGCCGAAGCGTATTAAGTACAAGCGTATTTCTAAGTAATTAGCGTTAAGCGCCGGATGGCGGCGTCATGCCACATCCGGCCTACGAGGTTAGTGCGACTTGTAGGCCGGATAAGCGCAGCGCATCCGGCATTAAAACCTACCTCTGCTCGCCCATCAACTCTTTCACCAACTCCACGCAGCGCAGGAAGCGACCATCGTAGTCCGGCTCCTGAACGTGCACAAAATTGATATTGTTCTCCTGCAGCATCTCGACCAACAGCGTCTGAAACGCTTTTCTGTCAACCGAACTTCCAAGGCTGCGCAAGCCATCCGCTACCCACGGGGTGTTGTTTTCCAGCAGGATAACCAGGTCGAAGCGATACTCGTCAATCAGCGCTTGCACAAACGGGTGTTCACGCCCTTCATACTTTTTGCAGAAAGCCTGAGTGGTCACAAAATCGGTGTCGATGAACGCCACTTTATTGGCGTACTTAACAGCAAAATCAATGTATTGTGCTTGTCCCAGGGCGATTTTATCGTAGTCAGAATACTGTAATGCCATCTCGTCGCCGCCCAAATGGGAGAAGACGTAATCACGCCCATATTCCCACGCACTGGTGGTGTTAAAGATGTTGGCGAGCTTGTTCACCAGCGTCGATTTACCGCTCGACTCCCCGCCGAGGATCGCCACGGTGCGCACGAAAAACGGCTTCACTTCGGTCGGAATATACTCCCAGTAGCGAAACGGGTTTTCACGGATTTGCCCGCCGCTGATGCTCATAAACGTCCGTTTGGGATCCACCAGCACGGTTTCGATCCCCAGATGTTCGAGATACTGCGGGGCATCTGATTCTTCAGAGGTGTAGATCCAGTTTGGCTGGATCCCTTTCTCCTGCATAAACGTTTTGATCCCGTTGCTCCACACGTCCCAACCGTGTGGATACGGCTCCATGCCCTCTTCGTTGAAGGCATGAATACGGATATTTTTCTGATACTTAAAGGTTTGCAGCAGCCAGCGTAGACGATCGGGCACCGTAGGCTGTTGCGACATGGCACTGTCTTCAAACAGGCTGCGATCGCGCGTGTCGTCATAGCCCATGATGATATGCAGTTCATCAACCTGACTACAGGCGCGCTGGATAAGATAGATATGGCCGGTATGCAGCGGATAAAACTTACCAAATACCACACCGATATTTTTCTGCTGGCGCGGAAACTCCAGTCCGAGAAAACGGTGCAACGCCTCCAGCTTTTGCGCGCTGGGGCTTTTAATTTTGGCATTCAGAAGCTGGCTTAGATATCCCTTGGTCATGCCACTGGCATCTGCCACCTGTTGCAGGGTACAACCCTTTTTCTTAATGGCGGTTTTCAGATAATCAAATGACACAAGAGCCTCCTGCTGGAAAAATCGCGTAACACTGCCTGATGACGCATCGCTTATCAGGCCTACAAATTCAGTACGTACGGGTATTTGATTATAGGTCGTCAAACACGCTTAACGCATCCGCAAGCTTCTTAACGCCAAAGACCTGCATCCCTTCCGGTACTTTTTTCGGTACGTTAGCGGCAGGAACAATCGCCCGGCGAAAACCGTGTTTCGCCGCCTCCGAAATACGCTCCTGCCCGCTGGGTACCGGACGGATTTCTCCCGCCAACCCCACTTCGCCAAAGACCACTAAATCCTGTGGCAGCGGCCTGTCGCGCAGGCTGGAGACCATTGCCAGCAGCAACGCCAGGTCGGCGCTGGTTTCGGTGACTTTTACGCCGCCAACTACGTTAACGAACACGTCCTGATCCGCCATCTGCAAGCCACCGTGACGATGTAACACTGCCAGCAGAATCGCCAGACGGTTCTGTTCCAGACCGACCGCCACACGACGCGGGTTCGCCATCATTGAGTGATCGACCAGCGCCTGAATCTCGACCAGCAGCGGGCGCGTGCCTTCCCAGACTACCATCACCGAACTACCGGAAGTGACTTCATCGCCACGGCTTAAGAAAATTGCAGAAGGGTTGCTGACTTCACGCAGCCCCTGTTCCGTCATGGCAAAGACGCCCAGCTCATTCACCGCGCCAAAGCGGTTTTTATGGCTACGCAGTGTACGGAAGCGGGAATCGGCGTCGCCGTCGAGCAACACCGAGCAGTCAATACAGTGCTCCAGTACCTTCGGCCCGGCCAGCGAGCCATCTTTGGTGACGTGGCCGACCATCACAATCGCCACGCCGCGCGTTTTAGCAAAGCGCGTCAGGTAAGCAGCGGTTTCACGCACCTGCGCCACGCTGCCCGGCGAAGACTGAATATCCGCCATGTGCATCACCTGAATGGAGTCGATCACCATCAGCTTCGGCTGTTCTTCTTCAGCAATCAGGCAAATTTGTTCGATACTGGTTTCCGACAGCATGTTCAGGTTCGCCGTCGGCAGGCCAAGCCGATGCGCGCGCATCGCCACCTGTTGCAGCGACTCTTCGCCGGTGACGTACAGGGTTTTCATCTGCTCGGCGAGCCTGCACAGCGTTTGCAACAGCAGCGTTGATTTGCCCGCGCCAGGGTTACCGCCAATCAGTATGGCGCTGCCGGGCACCACACCACCGCCGAGCACGCGGTCAAACTCTTTAAATCCGGTAGAAAAACGCGGCAGTTCCTCAAGGCTGATGTCAGAGAGCTTCTGCACTTTTGCAACGCCCGCATTTCCGGCGTAGCCGCTGAGTCGCTCGTTGCGCGCCACCGTTGGCGATGCGGCAAGGCGCACCTCGGTAATGGTATTCCAGGCCTGACAGGCGCTGCATTGCCCCTGCCAGCGCGGGTAATCGGCCCCGCATTCATTACAAACAAAGGCGCGTTTAGGAGCTTTTGCCACGTTTTACCTCATTATTTCTGATTCATACTGCCAGAGAGAATGCAGAACACGCCCATCAGGTCAGCGTGACGGATAGTAATCTCCGTCTTTTCATTCACTTTGGGTTTCGCATGATACGCAATCCCCAGCCCGGCCGTTTTGATCATCGGCAGATCGTTGGCACCGTCGCCGATCGCCACCGTCTGCGCCATCGGGATCTCATATTCTTGCGCCAGGCGGGTCAGAGTACTGGCTTTGTACTGAGCATCGACGATATCGCCGATCACGTTGCCAGTAAATTTACCGTCCATGATCTCCAGCTCATTCGCCACAGCTGCCGTCAGGCGCAGCTTGTTACGCAGATAATCGGCAAAGAAAGTAAACCCGCCGGAAGCGATAGCCACTTTCCAGCCAAGCGTTTCCAGTTTTAACACCAACTGAGTCAGGCCTGGCATTAGCGGCAATGTTTCGCGCACCTGGTGCAGAATATTGGCATCAGCGCCCTTCAGCGTCGCCACGCGGCTGCGCAGGCTGGCGGTAAAGTCCAGCTCGCCGCGCATTGCGCGTTCGGTGACTTCGGCAACCATCTCACCGGTTCCGGCCAGTTTAGCAATTTCATCAATGCATTCGATCTGGATAGCCGTTGAATCCATGTCCATCACCAGCAAACCCGGCGTGCGCAGATGCGGAATTTTACCCAGCGGCGCAACATCCAGTTTGGCGTCATGCGCCAGTTTTGCCGCACGCGGCGTTAACGAGCCCGCCAGACGAATTACCTGATAATCCTCAACGCACCACGCCGCCACGATCACCATCGCCGCGCCCAGTTTACTCTGGTATTGCGTTAACCGTTGTTTATCCAGCCCACGACCGTACAGCAGCCAGCCACTGCGGCCCGCGTGGTAATCTAGCGGCATCACTTCATCACCGCTTAAAGAGAGGGGCAGACCTGGCCACAGAGAGACATCTTCAGGTAGATCGCACCAGGTAATGTTAGGCATTAAAGCTCCTGTAAAATCGTTCGGGTCGGAATCATCAGGGGAAAATAACGCATGAGGCTACCCTGTAACCAGCGCTTCTGGCAACATTAAGTCTCAAATTTTCAGCAGGTGGAATATGGCTCGCACAAAACTGAAATTCCGACTTCATCGTGCAGTGATTGTATTGTCCTGCCTTGCGCTGCTCGTCGCGCTGATGCAGGGGGCTTCCTGGTTTAGTCAAAGCCACCAGCAGCAGCGTAATCCGCAGCTCGAAGAGCTGGCCCGCACGCTGGCCCGTCAGGTCGCGCTGAACGTCGCCCCGCTGATGCGTACCGAAACGCCGGATGAAAAGCGTATTAAGGCGGTGCTCACACAGTTGACGGAGAGTAGCCGTATTCTGGACGCAGGCGTGTACGACGAACAGGGAGACCTGATTACGCGCACCGGTGAGAGCGTCAATGTTCGTGATCGTCTGGCGCTCGACGGCAAAAAAGCCGGGGGCTATTTTAACCAGCAGATCGTCGAACCCATTCAGGGAAAAAATGGTCCGCTGGGCTATCTGCGCCTGACGCTGGATACCCACACTCTTGCCACTGAAGCCAAGCAGGTGGATAACACCACCAACATCTTACGCCTGATGCTGCTACTGTCACTGGCAATCGGTGTAGTGCTGACCCGTACCTTATTGCAAGGTAAGCGTACCCGCTGGCAGCAATCTCCTTTCCTTCTCACTGCCAACAAACCGGTGCAGGAAGAAGACAACGAGAAGATAGAGTAAAAGCTGTAAAAACTGTAAAACAGAAGGGAAATCAACATGACAACACTACGCCTGCTTATCTCAGACTCTTACGATCCGTGGTTTAACCTCGCGGTCGAAGAGTGCATTTTTCGCCAGATGCCCGCCACGCAGCGCGTTCTGTTCTTGTGGCGTAACGCCGATACGGTGGTAATTGGCCGGGCGCAAAACCCGTGGAAAGAGTGTAATACCCGCCGCATGGAAGAAGACAACGTGCGGCTCGCCAGGCGCAGCAGCGGTGGCGGCGCGGTGTTCCATGACTTAGGCAATACCTGCTTTACCTTTATGGCTGGTAAACCGGAATACGACAAAACCATCTCCACCGCGATCGTCCTCAATGCGCTGAATTCGCTGGGCGTAGAAGCTGATGCCTCCGGGCGTAACGATCTGGTGGTGAAAACGCCGGACGGCGATCGCAAAGTTTCCGGCTCTGCTTATCGGGAAACGAAAGATCGCGGATTCCACCACGGCACGCTGCTGTTGAATGCCGATCTCAGCCGCCTGGCAAACTATCTCAATCCCGATAAAAAGAAACTTGCCGCCAAAGGCATCACTTCGGTTCGCTCGCGCGTAGCGAATTTGACCGAGCTGTTACCGGGCATCACTCATCAACAGGTCTGTCAGGCCATCACGGAAGCCTTTTTCGCCCACTACGGCGAACGCGTAGAAGCCGAGATCATCTCCCCAGACAAAGCGCCGGATCTGCCGAACTTCGCCGAAACCTTTGCCCGCCAGAGCAGTTGGGAGTGGAATTTTGGGCAGGCGCCTGCCTTCTCGCACCTGCTGGACGAACGTTTCACCTGGGGTGGCGTTGAGCTGCATTTTGACGTCGAAAAAGGGCATATTACGCGTACGCAGGTGTTTACCGATAGCCTCAATCCCGCGCCATTAGAAGCGCTGGCGGGTCGTCTGCAAGGATGCTTGTACCGTGCGGATATGCTGCAACAGGAGTGCGAGGCTCTGCTGGTTGATTTCCCACAGCAGGAGAAAGAGTTACGCGAGCTGTCGGCATGGATTGCCAGAGCGGTGCGTTAAGCACTGGCCTGAAAAATGCCGGATGGCGGCTACGCCTTATCCGGCCTGCGAGAAGAATGGTAAGCCCGGCCAGCGCAGCGCCTCCGGGCCACAACAAAACTTACTCTTTATCGCCCAGCAGAACGGATTCCAGCGCGATTTTGATCATGTCGTTGAAAGTCGTCTGACGTTCTGCGGCAGTGGTCTGCTCGTGGGTACGGATATGGTCGGATACGGTGCAGATGGTCAGCGCTTTCGCACCGAATTCCGCCGCCACGCCGTAGATACCCGCCGCTTCCATTTCCACGCCCAGCACGCCGTATTTTTCCATCACGTCGAACATTTCACCGTCCGGAGAGTAGAACAGGTCAGCGGAGAACAGGTTGCCCACACGAGCGTCTACACCCAGCGCTTTTGCCGCATCAACTGCGTTACGCACCATGTCGAAGTCAGCGATAGCTGCAAAGTCATGATCTTTAAAACGGATACGGTTAACTTTGGAGTCGGTGCAAGCGCCCATACCGATAACCACGTCACGCAGTTTAACGTCCATACGCACAGCGCCGCAGGAGCCTACGCGAATGATTTTCTTCACGCCGAAGTCGGTGATCAGCTCTTTGGTGTAGATGGAGCAGGACGGGATACCCATACCGTGGCCCATTACGGAAATCTTACGGCCTTTGTAAGTACCGGTGAAGCCTAACATGCCGCGAACATTGTTCACTTCACGAACATCTTCGAGGAAAGTTTCAGCAATATGCTTTGCACGCAACGGGTCGCCCGGCATCAATACGACGTCAGCGAAATCACCCATTTCTGCATTAATATGTGGAGTTGCCATCTTCAGTTCCTTTTATATTGTTGTTTTTGCCGGGTGGCGGCTGCACCTTACCCGGCCTACAAAACCGTAGGCCCGGTAAGCGAAGCGCCACCGGGCAATTGCATCAGAGCATATTTTTACCGTAGTCCATCGGCGACGTACCAAAGTAGCTCGCCAGCGTCTGACCGATATCCGCGAAGGTTTCACGGTGACCTAAAGAACCTGGTTTCACTTTCGGGCCGTAAACCAGTACCGGAATGTGCTCACGGGTATGGTCAGTGCCGGTCCAGCTTGGGTCGCAGCCGTGGTCAGCGGTCAGGATCAGAATATCATCTTCACCCACCAGCTCCATCAGCTCAGGCAGACGGCGGTCGAACAGTTCCAGGCCCGCAGCATAACCGGCGATATCGCGACGATGTCCCCAGGAAGAGTCGAAATCAACGAAGTTGGTGAAGACGATGGTCTTATCACCGGCTTCTTTCATCTCTTTGATGGTGGCGTCGAATAGCGCGTCCAGACCGGTGGCTTTCACTTTTTTGGTGATGCCGCAGTTAGCGTAGATATCCGCGATTTTACCGACGGAAACCACGTGACCGTCTTTCTCGTCGACCAGTTTCTGCAACACGGTCGGTGCTGGCGGCTCAACGGCCAGGTCGTGACGGTTACCGGTACGCTGGAAGTTACCGGCTTTATCGCCGATAAACGGACGGGCGATAACACGACCGATGTTGTAACCACCTTCGGTCAGCTCTTCACGGGCGATTTCGCACAGCTCATAGAGCTTATCCAGGCCAAAAGTCTCTTCGTGGCAGGCAATCTGGAACACGGAGTCAGCGGAGGTATAGAAAATCGGCTTGCCGGTTTTCATATGCTCTTCACCCAGTTGATCCAGGATCACGGTACCGGAAGAGTGGCAGTTGCCGAGGTAGCCCGGCAGGTTGGCACGTTTTACCAGTTTATCCAGCAGTTCTTGCGGGAAGCTGTTTTCATGATCGGAGAAGTAACCCCAGTCAAACAGAACCGGAACACCCGCGATTTCCCAGTGGCCAGACGGCGTGTCTTTCCCGGAAGAAAGTTCATGCGCCCATGCGTAGGCACCAATCACTTCCGCGTTGCCGTCCATGCCAGCAGCAATTTTACCAGTAGAACCTTCGTGAGCTTTCACCAGGCCCAGACGGGTCAGGTTAGGCAGATTCAGTGGTCCTTTGCGACCATTGTCAGCTTCACCTTTCGCACAGGCTTCTGCAATGTGTCCCATAGTGTCTGAACCTACGTCGCCAAAGCGATCCGCATCTTCAGTCGCACCAATACCAAAGGAGTCCAGCACCATAATAAATGCACGTTTCATCTTGTTCTCCATACATCTGCGCCGCAAAAAAGCGATCAGATCAGTATACAGTTATTCGGTAATACGACGATAGACTGTCGGTGTAATTTCTGGCGCTTTATCGTCAAGGCTAATTGCCGCTTTGACCGCTTTCGCCGCTTCCTGCCAGCTGGCTTCGTCTTTGGCGCGGATCACCGCCAGTGGGCGCTGTCCGTCTACGCTGTCGCCCAGACGCGCCATATCGCTAAAGCCAACGCTGTAATCAATGGTGTCCGATGCCTGACGACGACCGCCCCCCATGGAAACAACCGCCATTCCCAGCGCACGGGTATCCATCGCGCTGACAAAGCCTTCAGTATCAGCATATACCGCTTTGCTGAGCATTGCCGTCGGCAGGTACTTCGCATAATTTTCGACGAAATCGGTCGGGCCTTTTTGCGCCGCCACCATGCGACCAAAAATCTCTGCTGCTTTGCCGTTATCCAGCACCGTCTGCAATTTCGCACGGGCTTCGGCGTCATCTTTCGCCAGGTTGCCGGAGATCAGCATTTCCACGCACAGCGCCATGGTGACGTCTAACAGACGTGGATTGCGGTATTCACCGGTCAGGAACTGCACCGCTTCGCGGACTTCGACCGCGTTACCTGCGCTGGAGGCCAACACCTGGTTCATATCAGTTAACAGCGCGGTGGTACGTACACCAGCACCGTTTGCCACGCCGACAATCGCTTCAGCAAGGGCTTCAGAAAGCTCGTAGGTCGGCATAAAAGCACCGCTGCCCACTTTCACATCCATCACCAGCGCATCCAGCCCTTCCGCCAGTTTTTTCGCCAGAATGGAACCGGTAATCAGCGGGATGGAATCCACCGTCGCGGTAATATCGCGGGTGGCATAAAAACGTTTATCCGCCGGTGCGAGCGAGCTGGTTTGCCCAATAATCGCCACACCCACGTCTTTAATAATTTCACGGAAACGCGCGTCGTCCGGGAAGATGTCAAATCCAGGAATCGCTTCCAGTTTATCGAGCGTACCGCCGGTATGCCCCAGGCCACGCCCGGAGATCATCGGAATATAGCCGCCGCACGCAGCAACCATCGGGCCTAACATCAGTGACGTTACGTCACCTACGCCGCCGGTAGAGTGTTTATCCACAATCGGGCCGTTCAACTGCAGGCTTTTCCAGTCCAGCACGGTTCCTGAATCACGCATTGCCATGGTCAGCGAAACACGCTCAGGCATTGTCATATCGTGGAAAAAAATGGTCATCGCCAGGGCGGCGATTTGCCCTTCAGAAATGGTATTGTCGCGAATGCCATTGATAAAGAAACGAATTTCTTCATCGCTCAGCGTATGACCATCACGTTTTTTACGAATAATTTCTTGTGCGAGAAACACGGTAACCCCCGGGGGAAAAGAGTAGAAGGCCGTTGTAAGCCGGGTAAGCAACGCGCCACCCGGCAGTCGTCTTAATGCCGGATGGCGGCTGCGCCTTATCCGGCCTACGGGCTTAGTAGCTGCTTGCGCTCTTGCCGTCGCCGTGACCCAGCGCTTTCAGCAAGCTAGCCAGCAGGCTGGATGCGCCAAAACGGTAGTGACGAGAATCAGCCCAGTCAGCGCCAAACAGTTCATCGGCAATCGCCAGGAACTGCTGTGCATCTTCTGCAGTACGCACGCCGCCAGCCGGTTTGAAACCTACAGTTTTAGAAACACCCATGTCGCGGATCACTTCCATCATGATGCGTGCGCTTTCCGGCGTCGCATTGACCGGCACTTTACCGGTAGACGTTTTGATGAAATCAGCACCGGCTTTGATGGAGATTTCAGATGCTTTGCGAATCAGTGCTTCTTCTTTCAGCTCACCGGTTTCGATGATCACTTTCAGCAGCACGTTTGCCGCCGCACACGCGTCTTTGCAAGCTTTAACCAGATCAAAACCAATCTGCTCGTTACCGGCGATCAGCGCACGGTACGGGAACACCACGTCAACTTCATCGGCACCGTAGGCGATCGCCGCGCGAGTTTCCGCCAGCGCAATCTCGATGTCGTCGTTGCCGTGCGGGAAGTTGGTGACGGTTGCAATGCGGATGTCCGGCGTACCCTGCTCTTTCAGAGTCTTACGCGCAATAGGGATGAAACGCGGATAGATACAGATTGCGGCAGTGTTGCCAACCGGGGTCTTCGCCTGATGACACAGCGCGATCACTTTTTCATTGGTGTCGTCGTCATTCAGAGTGGTCAGGTCCATCAGTTTCAGTGCACGCAGGCTGCTTGCTGTTAAATCGGTCATAACATTCTCCAACGGCATCGCCGTATAAAATTTCACCTTGCGAGTTTGTTAGTATTCTAACATCCGCTCGCTATTACACTTCGATATACATCACAGTTAATGAAAACCACATACAGATTTGCATTACTCTAATGAGATCTACTTCAAATAAATTACCTTTTCTAAAGGGATGCGGTGGCATCAGGCGCATCCGGATCAAAGGTTGTGGCGGCGTTGCTTTCTACAATGGCGTTACACCTTCGGGACAAAAAGGAATCAACGATGCCCACTTCAAGCGAACTCGCGCTGCAACAGCGTTGCCAACAAATCGTGACCAGCCCGGTGCTCAGCCCTGAGCAGAAACGCCACTTTCTGGCGCTGGAAGCTGAAAACGCGCTGCCTTATCCGCAACTACCTGCACAGGCACGTCAGGCGCTGGATGATGGGGTAATCTGCGATATGTACGAAGGTCATGCCCCGTTCAAACCGCGCTACGTTTTACCCGATTACGCGCGTTTTCTGGCCAATGGTTCATCGTGGCTAGAGCTGGAAGGGGCAAAGGATCTTGATGACGCGTTATCCTTACTCACCATCCTGTACCACCACGTTCCGTCAGTGACGTCGATGCCGGTTTATCTCGGCCAGCTCGATGCTCTGCTGCAACCGTATGTTAGAATTCTAACACAAAAAGAGATCGATATTCGAATAAAACGTTTCTGGCGTTATCTCGACAGAACCCTGCCAGACGCGTTTATGCATGCCAACATCGGCCCCACCGATACTCCAGTTACCCGTGCAATTTTACGCGCAGATGCAGAGTTAAAGCAGGTTTCGCCTAATCTGACATTCATTTATGACCCGCAAATCACACCTGACGATCTGCTGCTCAGCGTGGCGAAGAATATCTGCGAGTGCAGTAAGCCACATATTTCCAACGGCCCTGAAAATGATAAAATTTTCACAAAAAGTCAGTATGGCGTCGTCAGCTGTTACAACTCTTTGCCGCTCGCCGGGGGTGGTAGCACGCTGGTCAGGCTTAATCTGAAAGCCATCGCAGAGCGCAGCGCCTCTGTCGATGACTTCTTTACGCGCACCCTACCGCACTATTGCCAACAGCAAATCGCCATCATTGATTCACGATGTGAATTCCTCTATGAAAAATCACATTTCTTTGAGAATAGCTTCCTCGTGCAGGAAGGGTTGATTGATCCCGAACGTTTTGTGCCTATGTTCGGCATGTATGGCCTGGCGGAGGCGGTGAATCTACTGTGCGATAAGGCGGGACAAAATGCGCGCTACGGAAAAGATGAGTTCGCCAATCAGCTTGGCTATCGCATCAGCGCCCAACTGGCGGAGTTTGTCGAAAGCACCCCAGTGAAATATGGCTGGAAGCAGCGCGCGATGCTGCATGCACAGTCGGGGATCAGTTCTGACATCGGCACCACGCCGGGTGCACGCCTGCCTTACGGCGATGAACCAGACCCGATTACTCATCTGCAAACCGTCGCGCCACATCACGCGTTTTATCACGCGGGGATCAGCGACATTCTCACGCTGGATGAAACCATCAAGCGCAATCCTCAGGCGCTGGTGCAGCTGTGCCTCGGCGCATTTAAAGCCGGGATGCGTGAGTTTACCGCCAACGTGAGCGGCAACGATCTGGTTCGCGTTACCGGCTATATGGTGCGTCTGTCGGATCTGGAAAAATATCGCGCCGAAGGTTCTCGCACCAACACCACCTGGCTTGGCGAAGAAGCCGCGCGTAATACGCGCATTCTGGAACGACAACCTCGCGTGATTAGCCATGAACAGCAGATGCGCTTCGGTAAGTAAGATTATCCCTTTCTCCTGCGTCGACGGGCCGGGCAGTCGCCTGGCTCTGTTTCTGCAGGGATGTAATCTGCGCTGTAAAAACTGCCACAATCCGTGGACGATGGGACGCTGCAACGACTGCGGGGAGTGTGTGCTGCATTGCCCGCATGAGGCGCTGAGCCTGAGCGCGGGGAAAGTGTGGTGGCAGTCTGATTTATGTCAGCAGTGTGACACCTGCCTTCATATGTGCCCCCAGCAGGCCACACCGATGGCGCAGACCATGAGCGTTGATGAGGTGCTGCAGCATATTCGCAAGGCAGCACTGTTTATTGAGGGAATTACGGTCAGCGGCGGCGAAGCGACAACCCAGCTACCGTTTATTGTGGCGCTGTTTCGTGCGATCAAAACCGATCCGCAACTGCAACACCTGACCTGTATGGTCGACAGCAATGGCATGCTGAACGAAACCGGCTGGCAGAAGCTGCTGCCGGTGTGCGACGGCGTAATGCTGGATTTAAAAGCCTGGGACAGCACGTGTCATCGTCAGTTGACCGGTCGCGATAACACGCTGATTAAACAAAGCATTACCTTTCTTTCCGGGCAAGGGAAACTTGCGGAACTGCGCCTGCTGGTTATCCCTGGTCAGGTGGATTATCTACAGCATATTGATGCGCTGGCGGCGTTTATCAGAGGTTCAGGTGACGTGCCGGTACGGCTGAATGCCTTTCATGCGCACGGGGTGTATGGCGAAGCGAAGGACTGGCCGAGCGCCACGCCGGAGGATGTGGAACACCTGGCGCAAAGATTGCGCGAACGCGGGGTGGATAATTTGATTTTTCCGGCGCTGTACCTGTGATAGCCGGATGCGATGCAATAGCGCCGCATCCGGAATTCAAAAATCAAACAACGCCGTGGTATTACGATACAGCGCGTCAGCGATCACGTCCGCAGGTTCCGGGCGCAGTTCGCATAAGACGTCAAAGACTCTGACTACCTGCTCCGGGCGATTAGGCTGCCCCTGAAAGCCGTTGAGCGGCATATCCGGCGCGTCGGTTTCCAGCAACAGCGACTCCAGCGGCAGCTGCGCCATTACCTCGCGGGTTTTACTGGCACGCGGATAGGTAATGGTGCCGCCCACGCCAATTTTGTATCCCAGTTGCACAAAGCGTTCGGCCTGCTGCACGCTCCCGGAAAACCCATGCACCACGCCTGTTCGTGGCAAAGCATGGCGTTTAAGGTACATCGCCAGCTTGTCATGCGTGCGTCGCGAATGCAGGATCACCGGCAGTTCGTACCGCTTCGCCAGCTTAAGTTGCGCTTCCAGCACCCGCTCTTGCTTGTCGAATTGCGGATCGTCGCGATACAGATCCAATCCAATCTCACCTACCGCCACCAGCTTTTGTGGGCGCTTATCCAGCACCTGTTGCAACTGGTCCAGGCAGTCATCACTATGTTTTTCAATAAAAATGGGATGTAGACCAAGCGCGGCAAATAACGGAGGATAATTTTCCGCTAACGCCAGTACACGGGAAAAATTCGCCGCCTGGGTGGCCGGAACGATAATGCTCTGTACACCAACCTCCGCCGCGCGCTGAATGCTGGCAGGTTCATCGCCGGTAAACGGCGGGAAATCAAAGTGACAGTGCGTATCGATAAAACGATAACTCACGCCAAATCCTCATTATTAAACGTTGTATCGTTGGCCTGAGGCGCATTGGCCACCACCGGCGCGTGGGCATCGTTGGCCACCGGCGCGGGAGGAACCACCACCGGTCCCGGCACCACAATCTTCGGCGTCTGACGAGGCAGCGGCACGTTTTTCCCCAGCAGTTTGCCGACGGTAGCGAGGAAGTAACGACCGCACAGACGTCCGGTTTTGTAGTCTTCCCGCAAGGCCGGAATACGGCTTCCCAACGCCATGCTGTGGAGCGGTTTGGGAGGGTAGATCTCAAAGATACGCAGCTTGCCCGGCGGTTTCTCAATAAAGCTCTGAATCGCGCGATAGGTGGCCTCATGGTGCTGCACCAGATTCAACAGTGGTTGCAGGCTGCTTTCGCCCAGCCAGCGTTCCATACGCTTGAACCACTGCGGGGTGTAGTACATTTGCGAAGGCACAGTGCGGATAACCACCAGCGTTTTCGCCCCCTGCTTCGCCGCTTCCTGCACAGGAATGGCGTCGCTGACGCCCCCATCCAGGTAATTAACACCGTCCAGCACAACCCCTGTGCGGTAGAACCCGGGAATCGCGCTGGAGGCACGAATAAGATCGAGCCAGTTTTGCCGGTTCGGCGAAAAATAGCCCGGCGTGTAGTCATCACCCCGACAGGCGCACATATAAAACGCTTTCCCCGCGGCAAACAAGCGCTCAGCGTTGTCCATCGCCAGCGGCATTTGGGACGAGGTCGAATCCACCAGCCAGTCGAGATCGATTAAGTTTCCCCCGCGCACAAAGCGCACCGGGTCAAAAAACTCACGTCGGGTAGTGTAACGCATGATGACTTTACGACCGTAACCGGGCTGGTTACAGAGATAAGCTGAAAGGTTTTGCGCACCAGCGGACGTCCCGTAGAAGAGATCAAAGGGATTGAACTGCGCGCGCATGAATTCATCCAGTACGCCTGCGGTGAAGATGCCTCTTTGTCCCCCGCCCTCGCACACCAGCGCCATACTGCCTGGTTGAAACGGACGTAACGATAACGGCGCGATATTACCGAGCGTGACGGGTATTCTCTGCCCCACCTCTGCCTTCCTGTTGTTTTTGTAATAGGACAACAAAGTAACGCAAATTGCCTGCAGCTAAAACCGTAAAAGCCAGTCCGCTGGACTGGCTCAGTAGCAAGTTATCTTTACGGTTTACGTACTAGGGTCGTTTACGCCCGGTAAACAGGCTGACCAGAAACAGAATGATACCCACCACAAAAACAATTTTCGCTGCGCCTGCAGCGGTACCCGCCAGTCCACCAAAACCCAGTGCAGCGGCAATTAACGCGATAACCAGAAATATGATGCCCCATCGAAACATATGCTTCTCCTTTACCATAGTTAATTTCACCGCTTGATATGAGCGCTCAGGCTACCCATCGGCGATATTTTCAGTGTGGTGCACAATACGCCTCCCGACAAACGTCAGGAGGGCGAATTAAGTCTAATTAGTGAGTTTTGAGATCGTTTTTAACGCTTTTCACGCCATCAATCGCTTTGGCGATGCTCTCAGCGCGATCGCTTTGAGCTTGTGAATCGACAGAGCCTGAAAGTTGCACAACGCCATCGGTGGTCTCAACTTTCACCTTGCGTGAAGGGACAATATCATCGGCCAGCAGCTTGGCTTTTACTTCACTTGTGATTGCCGTATCGCCCGCATAGCCTTTAACGGAGGTTTCTTTACTATCACGCACGTGCAGTTTGTCGCTAACGGAGGTCACACCCTCAACGCCTTTCGCCACTTTCACCGCTTCTTCAGCCTGCGCCTGGCTTTCAACAAAGCCGCTTAGCGTTACTACTTTCTGATCGGTCTTGACGGAAATATCGGTGCTCTTAATGCTATCGTGGTCCACCAGCGCGGCTTTTACTTTCGCGGTGATGGTGCTGTCATCCATGAAATTACCGACTTTGTTCATAGAGCTATCGACTTTCTGCCCCGCACTTTCGACGCCGGATTGCGCTTTATCCATCGTGGCGTTTTCTGCATAAGCAGAACCCGTTGCAACAGCGGAGGTCAGCATCACGGCCAGCAGCGTTTTAGAAATCTTAAGTCCTGTCATTGTCATCGATGTATTCCTGTATGTTTTGCTAAAAGCCAGGCTCTGCCGTTACACGGCCTGAACCAGCAACTAATTTTGTAAGTGGAATAAATATCAGCAATAGAAGCTACAACAGGCAGCCTAAAAAGCATTAAACGCCGATATTTATGTCATCACATTGTTAAATATAGTTCAGGATTTCGTGATCGCTGCCCAACTTGACTAAAAAACAGGCAAACAAAAGAAAAACGCGAGGTTTTAAGAACATTCCGCAAGGGATTTAAAAGACAGGAAAAGTTGCAGGGCACGGCGGATACCGTGCCCTGGAAGGTCGATTAGTGTTCGCGTGTTTTACGGAACTGAACGTCCGGGTAACGTTCCTGGGTGAGATTCAGGTTAACCATGGTTGGCGCGATATAGGTGAGGTTATCGCCGCCATCCAGCGCCAGCTGAATTTCGTTCTTACGCTTAAATTCTTCGAATTTCTTCACGTCAGAACATTCTACCCAGCGCGCAGTCGCCACGTTGACGGATTCATAAATCGCTTCAACGTTGTACTCACTCTTCAGACGTGAAACCACCACGTCAAACTGCAGCACCCCCACCGCACCGACGATCAGATCGTTGTTGGCGATCGGACGGAATACCTGTACTGCACCCTCTTCTGACAGCTGAACCAGCCCTTTCAGCAGCTGTTTCTGCTTCAATGGATCCTTCAGGCGAATACGACGGAACAGCTCTGGCGCGAAGTTCGGAATACCGGTGAACTTCATCATTTCGCCCTGGGTAAAGGTATCGCCGATCTGGATAGTGCCATGGTTATGCAGACCAAGAATATCGCCCGGATACGCTTCTTCCACATGAGAACGGTCACCGGCCATAAAGGTGAGTGCGTCGGAGATCACCACGTCTTTACCAATGCGCACCTGGCGCATTTTCATGCCTTTCTCATACTTGCCGGATACCACACGCATGAACGCCACACGGTCACGGTGTTTCGGGTCCATGTTGGCCTGAATTTTAAACACGAAACCGGTGAACTTCTCTTCTGAGGCTTCGACGACGCGGGTGTCGGTTTTACGCGGCATCGGCGCAGGCGCCCACTCCACTAAGCCATCCAGCATATGGTCAACGCCGAAGTTACCCAACGCGGTACCGAAGAAGACCGGGGTGATTTCGCCCGCAAGGAACAACTCATGGTCGAACTCGTTGGACGCGCCCTGCACCAGCTCCAGCTCGTCGCGCAGCTGCTGCGCCAGGTCTTCACCCACGGCAGTATCAAGTTCCGGGTTGTTAAGACCTTTAACAACACGCACTTCCTGAATGGTGTGGCCTTTACCAGTCTGATACAGGTAAGTTTCATCTTTATAAAGGTGGTAGACACCTTTGAACAACTTACCGCAGCCAATCGGCCAGGTGATCGGCGCACAGCCGATTTTCAGTTCGTTCTCAACTTCATCCAGCAGCTCCATCGGATCGCGGATATCACGGTCGAGTTTGTTCATAAAGGTCAGGATCGGCGTATCGCGCAGACGGGTAACTTCCATCAGCTTACGGGTACGATCTTCAACGCCTTTTGCAGCATCGATAACCATCAGACAGCAGTCCACCGCCGTCAGAGTACGATAGGTATCTTCGGAGAAGTCTTCGTGCCCCGGGGTGTCCAGCAGGTTAACCAGGCAGTCATGATACGGAAACTGCATCACAGAGGTGGTAATGGAGATACCACGTTGCTTTTCCATTTCCATCCAGTCAGATTTTGCATGCTGGCTGGAGCCACGGCCTTTTACCGTACCGGCGGTCTGAATGGCCTGTCCGAATAACAGTACCTTTTCAGTAATTGTCGTTTTACCGGCATCCGGGTGAGAAATAATGGCAAAAGTGCGGCGTTTGGCCACCTCTTGCAAATAAGGAGACAACGTCATAGTCAAATCTTCTTAGGTAAGCACGGCAACGGGCCGGGCAAGTTGAATACGAAAAATTGCGGCTATTTTACCCATCAACGGGGGGGAGGCAATCAGTGTTTACACAGGAGCTGCTCCAGTTCGCTTAATGACGCTACGGTCCAGGTCGGCTGAATGCCCGCTGGCTGCTCGCGGTGGTGCGTATTTAGCCAGCAGGTGGATAGCCCGGCGTTAATGCCGCCAAGAATATCGGACTCTGCGGTGTCACCCACCATTAGCACGCGAGAACGGTCAGGATTGCCCGCCTGCTCCAGCGCATGGTCAAAAATACGGGAATCAGGTTTTGCCACCCCAACCTGCTCAGAAATCACCAGCAGGTCGAAATAATCGCGCAGCCCCGTCCGCTCAAGGCGGATTTGCTGCAACGCGGTAAAGCCGTTAGTAATGATGCCGATTTTCGCTTTATCACGAATCGCATTGAGCAGAGAAACCGCCCCCGGCAACGGCGAGCAGATCTCCGCCATCGCATTGATGAATGCATCATTAAGCTGGCCCGGTTCAACCTTCAGGCGTTCGGCCCAGCTCTGAAAACGGGCATGCTGCAGTTGTAATGAGGTAATCGCGCCGTTTTGGTAATCCACCCACAGCGGTTTATTCACGGCCTGGTAGTCCTGAAAATCTTCAGCGGTAAAGGTAATGCTATAGTCGAGAAACATCCGCTGTAAGCCGGTAAACGAGTCAAATGTAAACAGCGTTTCGTCGGCATCAAAGAAAATCCAGTCCCACTTCTTCATCATTACACCTTGTCTTACATGCTGATTGGCAACGCCATGATGATGGCGTCTTCGTGACCATCGGCCGTTGGATAGTAATTGCGACGGATTGTCGCCTCGTTAAAGCCTAAGCTTTCGTACAGCGCGATAGCGGCCGCATTCGAGGCGCGCACTTCAAGCCACAGCGTCAAAATGCCACGCTTTTCCAGCTCATCGATCAAATGCTCCAACAGCTCACGCCCCAGCCCACGGCGCTGAAAGTCAGGATCGACGGCAATATTGAACAGCGTAGCTTCATCCAGCACGACCTGCGTAATCGCAAAAGCCGCCATCACGTCATCAACTCTCAACTGAAAATTGAGGTAGCGATCGCCCTGGTTGCTGGCAAATGTTTTTTCACTCCACGGAAAAGCGTGGGCGCGTTTTTCAATATGAAATGCTGCGGGTAAATCAGTCGGTTCGAGGGAAGAAATCGTGTTCATATGCGCAGATTTGTTGCCATAACGCGGCGCGTGCCGCTGGGTTTTCCCGTAATTCATTAAACGCAGGACTCTCGACCTGAGCGCCCTCCAGCAGCAGCGGCTCTTCGGTTCCCAGCCGCCAGCTATTACAGCGACTGCCTTGCGGCAGCATGGCGACACGGTCAGGCGTCAGTTGTAAAACCTGATCCGGGCTGACGGTTAATGCGCGTAAAATATCGCTCATCAATGGTTCGGTTAGCGCGGGTAACTGTGCAGCAACCATCACCAAACGGACATGCGCAGGAATGGAAATCGCGATCTCGCCCTGCAGTGCGCCAGGACGACGCAACGACCACTGCGTAATGCCCAGTTGCTGTAACTGCCAGTCTCGTCGGGATGTCATAGCGAAACACTCCTGTCTATCAGGGGCGCAAATATAGCAAATTTGTCGAATCCGTGCCATCAAACAACTATAATCCCCCGCTGTACAATTTAAGGAGCATTCCATGTCTGCTTTTACCCCGGCAAGTGAAGTCTTGCTGCGCCACAGTGATGATTTCGAACAAAGCCGTATTCTGTTTGCCGGTGATTTGCAGGATGACCTGCCTGCCCATTTTGAAAGTGCCGCCAGCCGAGCGCACACTCAGCAACTTCACCACTGGCAGGTGCTTAACCGCCAGATGGGCGACAACGTCCGCTTCAGCCTCATCGCGCAGGCCGATGACGTTGCCGATAGCGATACACTGATCTACTACTGGCCGAAGAATAAGCCGGAAGCCCAGTTCCAGTTGATGAACATTCTGTCGCTGTTACCGGTTGGCACCGATATTTTTGTTGTCGGTGAGAATCGCAGCGGCGTACGTAGCGCAGAGCAGATGCTGGCCGAATACGCACCGTTAAACAAAGTCGACAGCGCACGTCGCTGTGGCCTGTACCACGGTCGTCTGGAAAAACAGCCGGTCTTTGATGCAGAAAAATACTGGGATGAATACCAGACAGAAAATCTGACCATCAAAACGCTGCCGGGCGTCTTCAGCCGTGACGGCCTGGATGTTGGCAGCCAACTGCTGCTCTCCACGCTAACGCCACACACCAAAGGCAAAGTGCTGGATGTCGGCTGTGGCGCAGGCGTTCTCTCCGTCGCCTTAGCCAGCCACTCGCCGAAAGTGCGCTTAACCCTGTGCGATGTTAGCGCCGCCGCCGTTGAAGCCAGCCGTGCAACGCTTGCAGCCAATGGCATTGAAGGTGACGTCATCGCCAGTAACGTCTTTTCTGACGTAACGGGCCGATTTGATATGATCATCTCCAACCCACCGTTCCACGACGGAATGCAGACCAGCCTTGATGCCGCGCAAACGCTGATTCGCGGCGCCGTGCGTCATCTGAACAGTGGCGGTGAACTGCGTATTGTGGCAAACGCCTTCCTGCCTTATCCGAAGATTCTGGATGAAGTGTTTGGCTTCCACGAAGTTATCGCGCAGACCGGGCGCTTCAAGGTCTATCGCACCATCATGACGCGCCAGGCGAAAAAAGCCTAACCGCTGTAGGCCAGATAAGGCGTTTACGCCGACATCCGGCATGACATCGAGCAACGCCGGATGGCGCTATCGCTTATCCGGCCTGCATAAAACGCCAAAGCCGAAGAAACGCCTTTTTTTTCGGCAATCACGTTAAGTTCGATAATTAACAGTTGACGCCCTGCATAAAATCTCTAGAATTCGCCTCCGTGGTAACGATACTTTTTGAGTGTCGATGGTATGCGAAGGTGGCGGAATTGGTAGACGCGCTAGCTTCAGGTGTTAGTGTCCTTTCGGACGTGGGGGTTCAAGTCCCCCCCCTCGCACCATAATCCACGTTGATATTGCTCGCACTGGGCGAAGGTGGCGGAATTGGTAGACGCGCTAGCTTCAGGTGTTAGTGTCCTTAGGATGTGGGGGTTCGAGTCCCCCCCCTCGCACCAACGAGGCGATATCAAAAAAATAAGATGACTGTGCGAAGGTGGCGGAATTGGTAGACGCGCTAGCTTCAGGTGTTAGTGTCCTTAGGATGTGGGGGTTCGAGTCCCCCCCCTCGCACCAATTATCTTATTTCCCTCTCGATTTCCTTCTCTAGTTTTGTTCATCCCTGATTCCAGTTCATCATTACCAGAACAATGCCACCTATCAGCGCCGCGCATGAAGGTAACAAAACAAAGTGCCGTAAACGCTTGTGGTACAACATGAGCGAAGTCAGTAGTAATCCTAATACAATCATCACCTTCCATACGTAGACCGACAGGTCGCTATATGCCATCCCGGCAATCAGCATTCCCGGCAGCAAAACACCCCATCCACTGCCCAGCGTACGTTGCAACATGATTCCACCTACGACATTGATAATGATAACCAATATCATATGATAAAATTTCTCATTTGTCAGCCGTGAAGCACTATCAATTATATGAGTTTTACTTAACGATTGATGACATGAATAATCCAAGGTGATAAATTGCTCACCGGTTAGCTCTTCAACTAAAAACAATAAAAACCTCTGCGAATGATACCCCGTTCGTTATTTGTTTTATTTACCAACACACCTTCGTACATTGCAGATAACTAACAATATTTACCTATGACAGTACAATCCTGGCGAACTCTGCGCACCAAAAAATACCAACTCTCTTTACGACTGTTTCTGCTGCTCAACGCAGTCTCCGCGCTGTTTACGCTTTTTTTCCCACTGTTTGCGGTCAAAGCCTTATCAGTACCGGCGTTGCTGATGCTGGTGATGAGTACACTGCTGCTGGTATGGCATGGGAAATACGTGGATAAAAGAATTAATCTCCCTTTTATTTCAATCGTTTTTGGCTTGTTATGGGCGTTACACATATTATTGAAATATAATGCTCTAGGTCAGAATGATTATTATTTCCTGTTAATAGCGCTTCTCAGCGTACTGTTTATTGGCTCTATCGCTTTTGCCAATAATATCATCGCGTTTACGCTCCACTCACTTCCCTCCGTCGCCGTTTGTTTATGGCTTAACGGCAGCGAGCATGGTTTGCGGATTTTCTATTTTATGGCGCTGCCTATGGCCGGTATCGCCATCCAGCATGTGATACAAAAGCGCTACGATGGGTTCGCTCAGCAACTGATGTACAAACTGCTGGAGGAACGAGAAACCCTGAACGGGCTCAGCATGCTCGACCCGCTAACCGGTTTGTATAATCGCCGGGGGCTGCAACACCGGCTCGACACGCTGTTGGCCCTAAGTAATTCGAGACACTTCGTTCTGCTGCTGGATATCGACCATTTCAAATCCTATAACGATCATTACGGACATATGATGGGCGACCAGGCGTTGATCCGTGTTTCTGCCGCCATCCGAGACTCCGTCCGCTCCAGGGATGTGGTGGCGCGTTTTGGCGGTGAAGAGTTTATGATTTTGCTGACCGCGGTCGATCCACAGCAGGCCCAGGCTGCCGCCGAACGTATCCGCCAGAAAGTGTACGACCTTAAAATCCCTCACATGTTTAATGAGAGCGTGGCAACCAACGTAACCGTCAGTATCGGCATTGCGCCTCTGGTCGAACAGGATATTGATGCTGCTATTGCCAAAGCGGATAAAGCCCTTTACGAGGCAAAGAATCTTGGGCGTAACAATACTCTGGTCAGCGATGAGCTACGGGTAAACTGCCCTTCTACCTGAGCTTTCTGTGCGGTGCCACCCGAGATGGCGACAAAGATCTTGCTATCGCTTAACACCAATTATAGGATTAGCAATCATTATCATTAAGATTAACATCCTTATATCAACATGGCTTATCGTTCCGCACCGATCGTTGAAGATGTCATCTGGCGTAGCCATCTCCCCTCAGAGATGCCCTCGCTGGCTGCTGCCGTACGCGCAACGATAGCCAAAACTCGCGAGCACTTGCTGGACTTCATTCGTCTTGACGAAACGCCTGTGCCAGGTGCAATGACGCTGCATGAATGGACGCAACCGACGACGCTAAGTTCATTGCTCGCTGTTTATTCAGACCATATCTATCGCAACCAGCCCACGCTGCCCCGCGAAAATAAGCCCCTGATATCTCTTTGGGCGCAATGGTATATCGGTCTGATGATGCCCCCGTTAATGGTGGCCCTGCTGACGCAAAAAGAGGCTATAGACGTCTCTCCTGAACACATGCACGTAGAATTCCACGAAACGGGCCGAGCAGCCTGCTTCTGGATCGATGTCCATCAGGATCATCTGGCTACAGCCCTGTCTCCTCAACAACGCATGGAAACGCTGATTATCTCAGCGCTAACGCCGGTTGTGCAGGCGCTTGAAGCGACGGGTGAGATCAACGCAAAGCTTATCTGGAGCAACACCGGATACTTAATTCACTGGTATTTAACGGAAATGAAGCCGTTGTTAGGTGAAGAACTGCTGACCACGCTGCGCCAGACCTGCTTTTTTGAGAAACAACTTTCCTGCGGTCAGGATAATCCTCTATGGCGTACCGTTGTTCCGCGTGAAGGGCTGTTAGTGCGCAGAACCTGCTGCCAACGCTATCGCCTGCCTGACGTTCAGCAATGCGGAGACTGCACACTGAAGTAAGCGAGGAGCCGTAGCCCCTCGCCAGATATTTATGCAACCTGCTGGTTTTCCTCTTCCATACGCTGCGCTTCTTCTTTTTCCTGCGCTAATAACTGCTTTTCGTAGACCTTAAAGAACGGGAAGTAGATAACGGCCGATACCAGCGCCAACAGCACCACCAGGATAGCCGCACGATAATCCCAACCTAACGCCCATGCGGCGCCAACCGGAGCCGGGGCCGTCCAGGGAACCACTGAAATTACCCGCCCAATTAAATCCAGTTTCATCGCCGCCCACGCCAGTACCGCATTCACCATCGGAGCCAGCAGGAAGGGGATAAAAAACACCGGGTTCATGACAATCGGCGTACCGAATATCACCGGTTCGTTAATATTAAAAATGCTGGGGACCACGCTCAGACGCCCAATCGAGCGTAGATGAGCGGAACGACTCCGCAGATAGCAAATCACCAACCCCATCGTCGCGCCGGAACCACCAACCACAATGAAGAACGTCCAGAACGCTTCCATAAAGATATGCGGTAACGGCGCACCCTGCGCCAGCGCCGACTGGTTCATCCCGAGATTGGTGAGCCAGAACATTTGCAGCATTCCCGACACAATAGCCGCGCCATGAATACCGGCAAACCACAGCAGATGGCCGATCAATACCGCCAGCAGGATCGCCGGGAGAGAATCTGCAGCCGACACCAGTGGTTTGAAAATGGCCATAATGGCCTGCGGGATCAGCATGTCAAACTGCGACTGTATCACAAGGCTTAGCGGGTACAGCGTCAGCACCACCACCAGCACCGGGATCAGCAGATCGAAAGAGTTTTTGATCATCGGCGGCACCTGATCGGGTAAACGGATGCCAATGTTGTGCGCCTTCAGGAAGCGCATCATTTCAACGCAGTAAATGGCTACCAGGATGGCGGTGAAAATCCCCGTTCCTCCCAGACTATCAACCGGCATCGTGCCTTTGATTTTTGGCGCGGCAATCAGCAAAAAAGCCATGATTGATAGCATCGCACACATAAACGGATCTAACTGATGCGACTTCACATAGTGCTTGCCCAGGTTATAAGCAATAGCCGCACATATGTAGACCGACATGATCCCCATCGTCATATCAAACGGTGTGAGGATTTGGCCTTCAAACTGTTTTGCCAAATCCAGCCACGCACGGGCGAATCCCCAGGTGGTATCCGGAGAAAACGGCGGATAGGCAAAAACCAGCAGAAAAGAGCCTACAATCATAAAAGGCATCGCCGAAATAAAACCGTCACGAATAGCCATGACATGACGTTGTGAAGAGATGCGCCCGGCAACAGGGCTAACATAGTTTTCAACAAAGCGGAAAATCACGTTAAACACAGCATGGTTAATAGACATAGCCGTTCTCCCGTTGTGCAAAATCCTGCAACCGTGTTGGCATCAACACCACCACGTAAAGCCCATTACCACTTTTCGCAACCGTGCCGGGAGGAACACCAGCACTACCGCTATTCGAGTTAAGTTTCATAGATGGCTCTTATTATGTGATACAGAGGAAGTGACAACTTCAGTATTAATCGTCATTTCAGCATTCTGCAACCGGTTACTGTAACCGGTTTCTTTGATTGTGAAGACGATCGAAAAACTGCTAATGTTGCTATGTTGTTACAATAAAATATTTACAGTACGGTTGCCCCTATGACAAATTACATCCTGCATGTTTTCTGCTGTGCAGGGTTATCTGTAAGCGATAGGGAGAGAAGAATGAGTTTGCAATCAGTACGTCAATTCCTGGCGCAACATGCACCAGATATTGAGATTATCGAATTAGATCAGAGCACAGCAACCGTTGATCTGGCAGCAAAAGCCCATAACGTTGAACCTGGCCAGATAGCGAAAACACTTTCGCTAAAGGTGAAGAACGACATCATCCTGGTCGTGGCAAAAGGTGATGCCCGACTGGATAATAAAAAGCTAAAGAGTACGTTCGGTGCCAAAGCCCGTATGTTGAGTAGTGATGAGGTCGTGAGCGCGACGGGGAATCCCGTTGGCGGCGTTTGCCCCTTCGGATTAGAAACACCGATTTCAGTGTACTGTGATGTTTCTCTGAAGCACTACGCTGAAGTGTTGCCTGCCGCAGGTGCCATCCACAGCGCGGTTCGCATCACGCCTGAGAGGATGGCTGAACTGACTTCTGCCACCTGGGTTGACGTGTGTCAGTAATGCTTCACGCGCCAAATCGGCGACCAAACCCGGCACAAAGCACGTCAACGTTGCCTGTCACGAAGCCACCTGCATAAAGGGCGCTGGCTCGCCAGCTCGCAGGTACAGCAGGATATCGGCAGCATCCAGTAACCCGGCATCTGAGCTTACTCCCAGTTTGGACATCACATTAAATTTGTGTGCCCGAATGGTTTTAATGTTCCGTTCAAGCTGAGCGGCAATCTGCGGCATCGAATAGCCATTTGACATAAAGCGCAGTATTTCTCGTTCTGTCGGACTGAGCATGCGGCTTTGATTAATATACCAATGGTTTTTCGTGCTTTCGGTTCCTCGGCTTGGGCTGCTTAACGCCGTAAATAAAGCGTCCTGTAGCACCGTTAACGAAGAAGCTTTACTCACAACGCCATCCAGCGGCAAGGGGGACAAGGAGCCAATTAAACGCGCTTCAGCGTCATCATCGGCAATCACCACACGGCGAATCCGTGGAAAATTTATCGCCAGTTCCGTTAAATAGGCCAACCCAGCTCTGCGATCGCTTCTGATTGCAGAGAGAGAAAAAATAACTGCCGAAAACGACATCTTTAACATTGCCTGACTAAAAGTGGGCTGGCTAGAAAAGAGATGAAGTTTATATTGGTCATCTGGCATGGTATTAAATAAACTATTAATACCTACACTGCTCATTGTACACTTTTCTACCAGTGCAACGTTTCTTTTGATGATTCTGCTTTCCATTCCGTGGTTTCTCCATAAACTGAAGGTAAATTAAGTTCTCGCGATCCTTGAGAACTATTTATCCAGGCATACATTTCTGCATTGCTATTTATCGACAAGCGACGCATAGCGCTATTCTTTTGGGCACTGATTGTTTTATTGCTTTTCTTCAGCAACATCGCAATCTGATTAATTCCCCAGCCTTTCCCAAGGAGGCGTAGCACTTTCCTTTCAGAGAGAGTGAGGACTATTGAGCGCGCGCTATGATCTAACAATTGCGGCATGGCAGGTGGAGAAAGTAGTGTCTTACTTATTCTTTCTGCTCGCGCATTTCCTGCGTGAATGACGCTCACTAAACTTTCTATCGGCTCTGCATCAGAGAGTAGCGAACTGACAGGACACATCAGTAGCTCAATAGCCAAAGGATAAAAAATACGAGAGACGAGAAAGACCCAGTGAATATCACGGTATTGAGATAATAAAGAATAATATTGTTCGCAGACTGAACGAGGATAATTGCAGTCTCCAGTTAAATCAGCAATCACCAAATCAGCGTACCGTAGTTGTAATAATGTTAGCTCTTCAACAGAACGACAGTATGTGAGTTCGTAATCGGCAAACTGCGCCTGTATTATACCTTTAAGCCCGGTCTGTATAATCGGTGATTTACTAATAATAATTGCGTTTTTGCAGCGTCCTTGCAACATATCCCCTCCACACTCACCAGTCCGTAATCGTACTTAATTCAGTTTTCCCGAATAAATTAATAGCCATTAATTCACGAGAAAATACTCCGAACAATAAACGGGGTGAATTGCTTATCCTTGGCGTTTATTAAAATAAAAGTATTGGCACTACAATCCAGATAAAGCCAAACTGTCAAGCTATTATTACATGATTACGCATAAATACGTTATTTGTAAAATTAAAATAACTACAATAGGTCGTTAGCATGGCTTATGTATTTGCCATCCGGATAAATAACGCTACATTACAGTCATGCGCCCTCTCATACCTCGGCGGGTGGGGAGTGTTAATATGCCATAACCGTATCGTCGGTGTCTTTTTTCGACACAAAGATTGATCTTAGCCAGAGCCAGCGGGCTCATGCTTCATGATAAAAGTAAACATTCGTCACTCAAAGAGATCCTTTTCAGTCAGAGCGAACCATGCAAACAGAGCAGTCGTCACAGCGAACGGTTACACGGTTATGTATTCAATGCGGTCTTTATTTACTTCAGCATGGGGCAGAAAGCGCGCTGGTTGACGAGCTTTCCACCCGCCTCGGGCTGGCGCTTGGCATGGATAGTGTAGAAAGCGCTATCTCCTCTAACGCTATCGTCCTGACCACCATTAAAGACGGGCAATGCCTGACATCAACGCGAAAAAATCAAGATCGCGGCATTAATATGCACGTCGTGACAGAAGTGCAGCACATTGTCATTTTGGCGGAACATAAACTGCTGGATGTTAAAGGCGTAGAGAAACGCTTTAGCCAGATTAAACCACTGCGCTATCCAAGATGGCTGGTCGCCCTGATGGTCGGTTTATCCTGCGCCTGTTTTTGTAAACTCAATAACGGCGGGTGGGATGGTGCGGTGATCACCTTTTTCGCCAGCATGGTGGCGATGTATATCCGCCAGATACTGGCATCCCGGCATTTGCATCCGCAAATCAATTTTTGCATCACCGCCTTTGTGGCGACCACCATTTCAGGCTTGCTGCTGACGTTGCCGACTTTTAGTAATACTCCGACTATCGCTATGGCCGCCAGCGTGCTACTGCTGGTTCCGGGTTTTCCGTTGATCAACTCCGTCGCGGATATGTTTAAGGGACACATTAATACCGGGCTCGCTCGCTGGGCTATTGCCAGTCTGCTTACGTTAGCAACCTGTATTGGCGTGATCGTGTCGATGACCTTATGGGGGCTGCGCGGATGGGCGTGATCGATTTCATACTGGCGCTGATGCAGGATATGATCCTGTCGGCGATCCCAGCGCTTGGCTTTGCCATGGTATTCAATGTCCCCCATCGGGCGCTCCCATGGTGCGCATTACTCGGCGCACTCGGTCACGGCTCACGAATGGTGATGATGACCGCAGGGTTTAATATTGAATGGTCAACATTTATGGCGTCGCTGCTGGTCGGCTGCATTGGGATCCAGTGGTCGCGCTGGTATCTGGCGCATCCGAAAGTCTTCACCGTCGCGGCAGTGATCCCTATGTTTCCGGGGATCTCCGCCTACACAGCCATGATCTCAGCAGTAAAAATCGGCCATTTTGGTTACAGCGAAGTGCTGATGATTACCCTGCTGACCAACTTCCTGAAAGCCTCATCGATTGTCGGTGCGCTCTCCATCGGTCTGTCCGTGCCAGGATTATGGCTGTATCGCAAACGTCCACGCGTTTGACGGTACACTTTCTTTAATGCCGTGCAGAGAGGGGAATCTCCCCTCACCTGCTGCTCTCCTTCTTCTCTGTGTTACTATAAAAGCAGTCCCCTTCTCGGTTGTTGTTCAGTATTGAGAAACATTATGCCCTGCAAAATTTTGACGCCAGACGTCACGAGCATTGACGCCTTACTACACGATCACCACGCTGTGCTGGCCAAGTCTGCGGGTGGCGCCGTAGCCGTATTCGCTAACAATGCACCAGCGTTTTACGCGGTGACGCCTGCGAGACTGGCTGAGCTGTTGGCGCTTGAGGAGAAACTGTCACGCCCGGGAAGCGATGTGACATTGGATGATCAATTTTATGAAGAGCCGCAAACCGCTCCCGTTGCCGTGCCAATGGGGAAATTTGCGATGTACGCTGCCTGGCAGCCTGATGCCGATTTTCAGCGTCAGGCCGCTTTATGGGGCGTAGCGTTGCGAGAGCCGGTTACTGCTGAAGAACTGGCCTCATTTGTTGCCTACTGGCAGGCTGAAGGCAAAGTCTTTCACCATATTCAGTGGCAGCAAAAACTGGCGCGCAGCATTCAGATTGGACGGGCCAGCAATGGCGGAATGCCAAAGCGCGATGTGAACAGCGTCAGTGAACCTGACAGCCACATTCCACCGGGTTTTAGAGGATAACGATGAAAAACGTTGGCGACCTGATGAAACGTCTGCAAAAAATGATGCCACCTAATGTCGAGCCCGCCTTTAAAACGGGCGAGGAGCTGCTGGCATGGCAAAAAGAGCAAGGTGAAATTCGTGCCGCAGCGCTGGCCCGCGAAAACCGGGCCATGAAAATGCAGCGCACATTCAACCGTTCCGGTATCCGTCCGCTGCATCAGAACTGTTCGTTCGAAAACTATCGGGTAGAGTGCGAAGGTCAGATGAACGCCCTGAGCAAAGCCCGCCAATACGTTGAAGAGTTTGACGGCAACATCGCCAGCTTTATCTTCTCCGGCAAACCCGGCACCGGCAAAAACCATCTGGCCGCCGCCATCTGCAACGAACTGCTATTGCGCGGCAAGTCGGTACTGATCATTACCGTGGCCGATATCATGTCGGCGATGAAAGAAACGTTCAGCAATCGTGAAACCAGCGAAGAACAGCTGCTCAACGATCTGAGCAATGTGGATCTGCTGGTGATCGACGAGATCGGCATGCAGACCGAATCCCGCTATGAAAAAGTGATTATTAATCAGATTGTCGATCGCCGTTCATCCTCAAAACGTCCGACCGGCATGTTAACTAACAGCAATATGGATGAAATGAACAAGCTGCTGGGCGAGCGCGTGATGGATCGTATGCGCCTTGGCAACAGCCTGTGGGTCATTTTTAACTGGGAAAGCTACCGTAGTCGGGTCACCGGTAAAGAGTATTAACGTATTAGGACCACTCCTAAGACTGCCAGCGCTATACTGCGCTGAAAAGGCATAACACGAGTTGCATATAATGATGAAAACTACCAAACGTCTGCTGTGCTGTGCGCTTGCCGCCAGCACGCTCATCTCCACCAGCGTTTTCGCTGCCTCCTGGCAGGACTCGCTCTCCAGCGCGGCCAGTGAGCTGAGCAAACAAAGCTCCGGCTCGCAAAGCAGCTCGTCGCTCTCTTCCCTGACCAGCCTGCTGAATGGCAGTAATCAGTCGTTGACCTCCAGCAGCATGAATAACGCCGCCGGGATCCTGGAATATTGCGCGAAACAGAAGCTGGCCTCGGTCACCGACACGCAAAACGTCAAAAACCAGGTGCTGGATAAACTGGGGCTCAGTGCTCCTGAGCAGAAGCAAGACACCAACTATATGGACGGGATTCAGGGTCTGCTCAACGCCAAAGATGGTCAACAGCTGGACCTGAACACGATTGGCAACAGCTCGCTGGCGAAGCAGGTTAAAACCAAGGCCTGCGATCTGGTGTTAAAACAGGGCATGAACTTCATTTCCTGACGCACGACATGCCGCGTATAACCTGCGCGGCATCTATTTTTTACCCCATTACATTCACACGTTAAATAACCAGTAAATCCCCTGCAAAAAACTCACATATCTAAACCAATTCTGAATAACAACGTAATTTAATGTCACTACAATTGCAGCAATATAACATCGCTATTACATTGTGCTTTCCCCTAATGATTAGCCTGCCAGGCATGTGCCCGGTTTATTGAGGATCGACCGTTGTCAGAATTAATCTCCATCACTCTGTTTCTCGCTTCAGTGCTGATTTACGCCTGGAAAGCGGGTCGCAACACCTGGTGGTTTGCCGCCACGTTAACGGTGCTGGGGATTTTTATTGTCCTGAATATCACGCTGTACGCCAGTGACTATTTCACCGGCGACGGGATCAATGACGCGGTACTCTACACGCTGACCAACAGCCTGACCGGCGCGGGGATTGGAAAATATATTTTGCCGGGGGTCGGCATCGCGCTGGCGCTGACGACGGTTTTTGTCGCGCTCGGTTGGATCCTGCGCCGCCGTCGCCATCACCCGCATCATGTGGGCTACAGTCTGCTGGCCCTGCTGCTGGCGCTGGCCTCCGTTGACGCCAGCCCGGCGTTTCACCAGATAACCGAACTGGTGAAGTCGCAGTCGCGCGATGGCGATCCGGATTTTACGACGTATTATAAAGAGCCGTCGAAAACCATTCCCAACCCGAAGCTGAACCTGGTGTATATCTACGGTGAGAGCCTCGAGCGCACCTATTTTAATAACGACGCGTTCCCGGATCTGACCCCGGAACTCGGCGCGTTAAAAAATGAAGGTCTGGATTTCAGCAATACCATGCAACTGCCGGGTACCGATTACACCATCGCTGGCATGGTCGCCTCCCAGTGCGGTATTCCGCTGTTTGCGCCATTTGAAGGCAACGCCTCGGCGTCGGTCTCAAGTTTCTTCCCTAACAATATCTGTCTGGGCGATATCCTGAAAAACTCCGGCTATCAGAACTACTTTGTGCAGGGTGCCAACCTGCGCTTTGCCGGCAAAGACGTGTTCCTGAAATCTCACGGCTTTGACCATCTGTACGGTGCGGAAGAGTTAAAAAGCGTGGTGGCGGACCCGGCCTATCGTAACGACTGGGGCTTCTACGACGATACCGTGCTGGACGAAGCATGGAAAAAATTCGAAGAGCTTTCGCGCTCGGGCCAGCGTTTTTCACTGTTTACCCTGACCGTGGATACCCATCATCCGGATGGATTTATCTCACGTAGCTGCAACCGTAAACGTTATGACATCGACGGGAAGGCCAACCAGTCGTTCAGCGCGGTCAGCTGTAGCCAGGAAAACATTGCCGAATTTATCAATAAAATCAAAGCATCGCCGTGGTTTAAAGATACCGTTATCGTGGTTTCTTCCGATCATCTGGCGATGAACAACACAGCATGGAAGTATCTGAACAAGCAGGATCGTAACAACCTGTTCTTCGTGCTGCGCGGCGACCAACCGCAACAGGACACGCTGGCGGTAAAACGTAATACGATGGATAACGGCGCAACGGTACTGGATATTCTCGGCGGCGATAACTTTATCGGTCTTGGCCGTAGCAGCTTGTCGAGCGAATCCGTGTCGGAAGTATTCCTGAACATTAAAGAAAAAATGCTGGCGTGGAAGCCCGATATCATTCGCCTGTGGAATTTCCCGAAAGAGATGAAAGAGTTCACCGTCGACCAGGACAAAAATATGCTCTCCTTCTCCGGCAGCCATTTCCGCTTGCCGCTGCTTTTACGGGTATCGGACAAACGCGTCGAGCCGCTGCCGGAAAGCGAATACTCGGCCCCGCTGCGCTTCCAGCTGGCTGATTTTGCCCCGCGCGATAACTTTGTCTGGGTCGATCGCTGCTACAAAATGGCGCAACTGTGGGCGCCGGAGCTGGCGCTTTCTACCGACTGGTGCGTTTCACAGGGTCAGTTAGGCGGGCAGCAAATTGTGCAGCACGTCGACAAAGCCAAATGGAAAAGTAAAACCGTATTTAAAGATACGGTGATCGACATGGAGCGCTACAAAGGTAACGTCGATACACTGAAAATTGTCGATAACGACATTCGCTACAAAGCAGATAGCTTCGTTTTCAACGTGGCGGGCGCGCCGGAAGAGGTGAAACAATTTAGCGGTATTTCACGCCCCGAATCCTGGGGACGCTGGTCCAATGCGCAGCTCAGCGAAGAAGTAACGATAGAGTACAAAGCCCCGTTGCCGAAGAAATTCGATCTGGTCATTACCGCGAAAGCCTTCGGCGACAATGCCAATCGTCCGATCCCCGTGCGCGTTGGCAACGAGGAACAGACGCTGGTGTTAGGCCATGACGTCAGCACCACTACCTTACATTTTGATAACCCGGCGAATGCCGATACGCTGGTTATTGTTCCACCCGCTCCGGTCGCCACCAACGAGGGCAATATTCTCGGTCACTCACCGCGTAAGCTGGGGATCGGGATGGTTGAAATCAAAATAGTGGCTGCTCAGGGATAAAAAAACAGCGCCCAACACCACACCGGGCGCTGCATGGCAACCTTATTCCAGACTGTTCACCGCCTGGCGCATACCCTGCACCAGAATCATCTCCAGGTTGGCCGTCACCTGCCCGGCAAGCCCAGGTAACAACGTCAAATCCTCTCCCCAGTGCGCCGCATCGCCAAGCACTGCATCCACCAGTTCACGCAGCGTTAAATCATTGCCAACTCGCGGCCACAGGCTGGCATAGAGGCTTACCCACTGCTCATCATCCTGTATCGGATAGCGTTCCCCGTTACGCTCTGCGCGATAAAACGACAGCAGCGCAGCGAGGGCAAACGTTAACCGCACTGGCCAGCGCCCATTTTGCTCACCCGCCAGCAGTTGCGGCAAAATTCGGGTGCGGAATTTAGTCATCCCGTTAAGCGCAATGGAAAGCAACTGGTGGCGAATGTAGGGGTTCTGAAAACGCCCGCTCACCGCATCGGCAAATTCTCGCAGTTCGTCCGCCGGGAGATCCAACACCGGAATAATCTCCTCACTAATCGCCCGCTCGACAAAGCGGCGGATATCAGCATCCTGCATCGCCTCGCCAACGGTCTCCAACCCGCACAGCCACGCCACCGGCACCAGCGCCGTATGCGCGCCATTGAGAATAGCGACTTTGCGCTCTTTGTACGGTTTGATATCGCTCACTACACGGATATTCAGCGGACACTGCGCCAGCTTCAGCTCCTCTGCCAGCCACTGCGGCCCCTGGATCACAAACAGGTAAAAATGCTCCGCGGTATCGAGAAACGCATCGTGATAGCCAAGTGTAGCCTCCAGCGCAGCGGCTTCTTCGCGCGGGTAGCCGGTGACAATACGGTCAACCAGCGTGGAACAGAACGTATTTGCCGTCTCCACCCAGTCGGCAAATGCCGGAGGAAGCTGCCACTCCTGCGCATACCGCAGCACCAGGGTTTTGAGCGCCTCACCGTTATAGTCGATAAGCTCGCACGGGATAATTACCCAGCCCTTATCCACCGCGCCCTCAAAGTGGTTAAAGCGCTCCAGCAGCAGGCGCGTCAGTTTGGCCGGAAAGCTTACTGGCGGCGCATCATCCACACAGTCTGCCGCGTGATAGCTAATTCCGGATTCGGTAGTATTTGAAAACACAAAACGGATATCTGCATTGTGCGCCAGCGCCAGATACGACGCGAAATCCTGGTACGGGTTGATTTCGTGATTCACCGAACGGATAAGCCGCGCCTCACTCACCGCCTCACCCTGCTCGTTTAGCCCGCGAATAAGCGTGGTATACAGCCCGTCCTGGGTATTCAGCGACGGCGGGAAATCGGTATTAATTGGCCGAACGATAGTCACGCCAGCGTTCAGATCGGTATGCTCGTTGAGGATATCCAGTTGCCAGTCGACAAACGCCCGCAGAAAGTTACCTTCTCCAAACTGGATCACACGCGTTGGGTAGCTGGCTCCCGGAAAATCACGTCGATTCAATGTTTTCATCCTGTTTTCCCTCTCAGAACGTGATCACGCCTTTAATCAGTTCACGGTTGTTGATCACATCCCGCTCGTAGATTTCAGCCAGTGTGGCAAACGCGTAACAGTGCGTAAGCATCATGTCGGCGGTCAATTTGCCTTCCGACATCAGGCGGCCCACTTTAGCGAAATCTTCCGGCGTGGCGTTGCGACTGCCCATCATGGTGGTCTCTTTCTTGTGGAACTCAGGGTCAGAGAACTGCAAATCGCCTTTAAACAACCCAACGAAAACGATGCTGCCACCATGACGAATCAAATTCACCGTGTTATTCATCGCATGCTGATTCCCCGTGGCATCAATCACCTTTTGCGCCAGCGAACCGCCAAACTGAGCGCGCAGCTGCGCATCAAAATCTTCAGCGGATGGGTCGATAACCGGGAGTCCCAGGCGGGAAACCACATGGTCTCGGCGCGCCGGACTGGTATCGGCGACCACCACCTGTGCGCCATCGGCTTTGGCAATCGCTGCTGCCCCCAGGCCAATCGGACCAGCGCCGACCACCAACACCTGCTCACCCGACGCCACCGCCGCCCGGCGTACCGCATGCGCGCTGATGGCATAAGGCTCAATCAGCGCCGCCGCCTGCGGGTCAATCCCCTGCGCATCCAGCAGGTTGGTCACCGGAACGGACAAATATTCACTGAAACCGCCATCCTGGTGCACGCCAATTACTGAAATCTTCTCACAGCAGTTGGTGCGCCCGCTCAGGCATGCCGGACACTGCTGGCAGGCCACGTAAGGAATAACCGCCACCTGCTGACCATTTTTCAGATTCTGTATATTCTTACCCAGCCCGACAATTTCCCCACATATTTCATGCCCTAATACACGTGGGTAGCTGAAAAAAGGTTGATTGCCACCCCAGGCATGAATATCGGTACCACAAATCCCTACCGATTTAATTTTTATTAATGCTTCACTCTCACCCGGAATAGGTATTTCGCGTTCTTTCCAGACTAATTTTTTAGGTTCCTGGCAAATCAACGTATTCATCGTAGACATGATTCTGCTCTCCTGTTTTTTGTTGCCTCAGATATCAACGAAAATAAAAAAGACGGAGAAAGCAGAAACACAATCTGTGAATCCCAGCGCATAAAAATGTTTTAAATCGGGTTTTAATAGATAAAAAGGAGAAGCCATGAGCCGTTCGCAGAACTTACGCCACAATGTGATTAACCAGATTATCGATGATATGGCGCGTGGTCATATCCCTTCCCCGCTCCCCTCACAAAGTGCACTGGCAGAGATGTACAACATCAGCCGCACCACCGTGCGCCATATGCTGAGCCACTTAGGCGAGTGCGGCGTGCTGACCCAGGTCGGCAGCCACTATGTTATCGTGCGTAAACCCGACCATGACGACGGTTTTGCCTGCACCACCGCCTCCATGACCGAGCAAAACCGGATTTTTGAGCAGGCTTTTTTCACCATGATCAACCAGCGCCAGCTGCGTGCAGGCGAGAGCTTCTCCGAACTGCAGCTTGCCAGAGCCGCGGGCGTCAGTCCGGTAGTCGTACGGGAATATCTTTTAAAATTCGAACGTTACAACCTGATCAAAAACGAAAAACGCGGTCAATGGAGCATGAAGCAGTTCGATCAGGCCTATGCGGAGCAGCTGTTTGAACTCAGAGAAATGCTGGAAACCCATTCCCTGCAACATTTTCTCAATCTGCCCGACGATGACCCACGCTGGCTGCAGGCGAAAACGCTGCTGGAACGCCACCGGATCCTGCGCGACAGCATCGGCAGCAGCTTTCGTATGTTCTCGCAGTTAGACCGTGAGTTTCATGCCTTGCTGCTCTCTGCTGCCGATAATATATTTTTCAATCAATCACTTGAAATCATCTCCGTGATTTTCCACTTCCACTATCAGTGGGATGAGAGCGACCTCAAACAACGCAACATCATTGCCATCGATGAGCATATGACCATCCTCAGCGCGCTGATCTGCCGCAGCGACCTGGATGCCACCCTGGCGCTTTGTAACCATTTGAATTCAGCCAAACAATCAATGATTCGTTCCATCAACCAGAGTCATAGCGCCGCCCATTAAGTACCGATAAAAAACAGCAAATCATTACCGGGAGCACGATTTTATAAAAATAAAAACGCCTGAAAAATACCTCTTGCCTATGCTCACGCTAAGTCGACTGTATTAAAACTTTTGTGAGCGGTGATGAGCAAATTGATTCATCACCGGTATTTTTTCAATACTGCACAGTCCTGCTGTGTGAAAAATAAATTATTGAGGTTCAGGAGTCCGGCGTGGAAAAAAATAATATTACCCTCGACCCGAGTTCTTCGTTTGGCACGTCATCATCTGCGGATATTAATGTTCCGCCTGAGGGCATGGTGCAACGCAGTAGCCGAATAAAACGTATTCAAACCACGGCAATGATTTTATTATTTTTTGCTGCGGTTATTAATTACCTCGACCGCAGTTCTCTGTCGGTCGCCAACTTAACGATTCGTGAAGAACTGGGGCTGAGCGCCACGCAAATCGGCGTGCTGCTGTCGGTATTTTCTCTCGCTTATGGTATTGCGCAATTGCCCTGCGGCCCGCTGCTGGATCGCAAAGGTCCGCGCATTATGCTGGGGCTGGGGATGTTCTTCTGGTCGCTGTTTCAGGCGATGTCCGGCATGGTACACAGCTTCACCCAGTTTGTGTTGGTGCGTATCGGGATGGGGATCGGCGAAGCGCCAATGAACCCGTGCGGCGTAAAGGTCATCAACGACTGGTTTAACATCAAAGAGCGCGGCCGCCCGATGGGATTATTCAACGCCGCCTCCACCATCGGGGTTGCCATTAGCCCGCCGATTCTGGCTGCCATGATGCTGGTAATGGGCTGGCGCTGGATGTTCATCACCATTGGCGTGCTGGGTATTTTCCTCGCCATCGGCTGGTACATGCTGTATCGCAACCGCGAGCAAATTGAGCTGAGCGCCACGGAACAAGCGTACCTGAACGCTGGTAGCGTCAATGCCCGCCGAGATCCGCTGAGCTTTGCCGAATGGCGCAGCCTGTTTCGCAACCGTACCATGTGGGGCATGATGCTGGGCTTTAGCGGCATCAACTATACCGCATGGTTATACCTGGCCTGGCTGCCGGGCTACCTGCAAACCTCCTACAACCTGGATTTAAAAAGCACCGGATTAATGGCGGCGATCCCGTTCCTGTTTGGCGCAGCCGGCATGTTGATTAACGGCTTTGTCACCGACTGGCTGGTAAAAGGCGGTATGGCACCGATTAAGAGCCGTAAGATTTGTATAATCGCCGGGATGTTCTGCTCTGCAGCCTTCACCTTCGTTGTGCCGCAGGCCACAACGTCGATGGCCGCCGTGTTACTGATCGGTATGGCGCTGTTCTGTATCCACTTCGCCGGTACCTCGTGCTGGGGCCTGATCCACGTCGCCGTCGCCTCACGCATGACCGCTTCCGTGGGCAGTATCCAGAACTTTGCCAGCTTTATCTGCGCATCGTTTGCGCCGATCGTCACCGGATTTATTGTTGATACCACCAACTCTTTCCGCCTGGCGCTGATCATCTGTGGCTGCGTCACCATGGTGGGGGCCCTTGCCTACATCTTCCTGGTTCGCCAGCCCATTAGCGATCCACGTAAAGATTAATCCTCCAGATGCCCGATAACACCGTGCTTATCGGGCATGTTATGCTCCTCGTATGAACATCACCTTACGCGCTACTACTCTGGCAGACGCAGCCGCTCTTCCCGCCATCGAACGATCTGCGGGGCAACGTTTTTTACAGATCCCAGAACTGGCGTGGATTGCTGATGAGCAGATTATATCGGCTGCTCAGCATCAGGCATTTGCCGCCACTGGCTTGAGCTGGCTGGCGCAGGCCGATGAGCATCCGGTCGGCTTTTTAGTCGCCGAAACGCTGGATTCATCGCTGTTTATTGCGGAACTGTCGCTGCATCAGGAGTGGCAGGGAAAGGGAATTGGCCGCCGATTAATTTGCTATGTTGCCGAACAGGCGGGCGAGAAAGGTTACACATCGCTCACGCTGACCACCTTCCGCGATGTGCCGTGGAATGCGCCATGGTACGCGCGTCTGGGATTTGAAATGTTGGCTGAAGAGACGCTGCCTGCAAAGTTGCGCCAGAAAAGAGAAGAGGAAGCAGCGCATGGACTGGCGTATGAATCACGCTGCGCCATGCGCCTGATGCTTACTTAGAACGTTTCCCAGTTATCCCCGGCATCCGCTACCGCGGCTTTACGCGGCTGGACCGTTGAAACCGGTTTAGCGGCCGCAACGTCACGCGCGCGCTGTTGGTCATGCTGAATACGGAACACGGCAACGGCTTGAGTCAGGCGGCTGGCCTGCTCTTCCAGCGCGGCAGCGGCAGCGGCGGACTCTTCCACCAGCGAGGCGTTCTGCTGCGTCACACGATCCATCTCGGCAACGGCCAGACCAACCTGATCAATACCGCGGCTCTGTTCATCAGAAGCAGAGGCGATTTCACCCATGATATCGGTCACGCGGGTTACCGCATTAACGATCTCATCCATGGTTTCACCGGCGCTTTCAACCAGCGTTGAACCGACATCCACACGGCTGACCGAGTCTTCAATCAGGCTCTTAATCTCGCGCGCGGCCTGTGCACTACGCTGGGCCAGGTTACGCACTTCACCCGCCACCACCGCAAATCCACGGCCCTGCTCGCCCGCACGTGCGGCTTCTACTGCGGCGTTGAGTGCCAGAATATTGGTCTGGAAGGCAATGCCGTCGATGACACTAATAATGTCAGCGATCTTCTGCGAACTGGAAGCGATATCACGCATGGTTTGCACCACGTTGTCCACCACTTTGCCGCCTTTCTGCGCGGTTTCCGACGCACTCAGCGCCAGATGGCTGGCCTGACGCGCGTTTTCGGCGTTCTGCTTCACAGTTGCCGTCAGCTGTTCCATGCTGGCTGCGGTTTCTTCCAGAGATGCAGCCTGCTGTTCGGTACGCGAGGAGAGATCGTTATTGCCCATCGCAATCTCGCTGGCCCCGCTGTAAATCGCGTTGGCGCCGTTACGCACGTCACCCACGGTGTTCATCAGCTCACCCTGCATGTGACGCAGGCTTTCCGCCAGTTGCCCAATCTCGTTGGAACCTTCCACTTCAATACGCTTCACCAGATCGCCGCTGGCGATATGACGAATGCTGTCAATCAGACGGTTCATTGGGGAAATAAGAGTCAGTTTGATACCAAACCAGACCGCAATAATCGCCGCCAGAACGGTGATCAGCACACAAACCAGCACCCACATCGCCTGGCTGTAAGAGCTGTTGTTATCTTCCACCGCGATGTCATACAGGCGATCGTTCTGCTGCATGTAATTGATATACTGCTTCTCAAAACCATCCTGATAACTCTGCGTCGGTTGATCAAAGAACGCATTGATCTTCCCGTCACCCAGTAACTGGATCAGCTCCGCCAGCGCACCGTGATAGATGTCATAGGTGCGGTTGATCTCCTGAAAAGCGGCTTCGCTTTGGCGCGGATCGCGCGGGAGCGACTCGTAAATCGCCCAGTTTTTTTCCGTCAGCTTCAGCGCCGTACTCGCCACCTGCATCAGCTCGGCAACGGTCGCGCCGCTGCCGATATTGCTCTGATCCATCATGTAGCGAATGCCTGCCCGGTTCAGGGTGTTACGCGTTTGCAGCAGTTCAACCCAGGTGGCGTTCAGCGCAGACTGTTGCTGGCGAATGGTTTGCAGAACGGTAAAGTTCTCTTTGTCATTCTTAAGTGAGTTAAAAAACAAGCCGCCCGAGGCGAGCTGTAAAAGGCCAAATAGCGCCAATACCAGCAGTAAGCTGGTAACAATCTTCATACGTTTTAACATGTTTTCTCTTTCCGCTAGACAGATGTCAGAATTTTCGGCCTGGAAAGGGAAAACTTTATGAAATTTGTGCTAGTTGAATCGATCTCAGCATCGACGATTCGTCGATCTACGCCGTCTGCCAAAGCGCTAAGCGGGTTTATTAGTGATCTCAATCACATAAATATACCCGTTAGTCCCCACCGCTTACCGCTCGCTGACACTTGGGACCGCTTAAGCTGACATACAACCGCTCACTTATTTACCTTACTTTACGCGCGTAATTCTCTGGCAAGATCCCCCCAACATAGCAGTCAAATAACCTCCTCAAACACAAGATCTAACCCACGCGGCTTCGGCCAATTATTAATTAGATACCAGGTTTTACTATGGATACGAAAAAGATATTCAAGCACATACCCTGGGTGATTCTCGGAATCATCGGTGCATTCTGCCTCTCGGTAGTGGCATTACGTCGGGGTGAACACATTAGTGCCCTGTGGATCGTAGTCGCCTCAGTTTCTGTTTATCTGGTGGCTTATCGTTACTACAGTTTGTACATCGCCCAAAAGGTGATGAAACTTGACCCGACGCGCGCCACGCCGGCGGTCATCAACAATGATGGTCTGAACTACGTTCCAACCAACCGTAACGTGTTGTTTGGTCACCACTTTGCTGCTATCGCAGGTGCAGGTCCGCTGGTTGGGCCGGTACTGGCCGCGCAGATGGGCTACCTGCCTGGTACGCTGTGGTTGCTGGCGGGCGTAGTGTTGGCCGGTGCAGTACAGGACTTCATGGTGCTGTTTATCTCTTCTCGCCGTAACGGCGCATCTCTGGGTGAGATGATCAAAGAAGAGATGGGCCCGGTGCCGGGAACCATTGCGCTGTTCGGCTGCTTCTTAATCATGATCATCATCCTCGCGGTACTGGCGTTGATCGTGGTGAAAGCACTGGCTGAAAGCCCGTGGGGTGTGTTCACCGTCTGCTCAACCGTACCTATCGCGCTGTTTATGGGGATCTACATGCGATTCCTGCGCCCAGGACGCGTGGGCGAAGTGTCGGTGATTGGTATTGTGTTGCTGGTTGCCTCCATCTACTTCGGCGGCGTGATTGCGCACGACCCGTACTGGGGCCCGGCGCTGACCTTTAAAGACACCACCATTACCTTTACCCTGATCGGTTACGCGTTTATCTCTGCGCTGCTGCCGGTATGGCTGATCCTCGCCCCGCGCGACTATCTGGCTACTTTCCTGAAAATCGGCGTTATCGTCGGTCTGGCGGTGGGGATTGTTATCCTCAACCCGGAACTGAAAATGCCGGCGATGACCCAGTACGTTGATGGTACTGGCCCGCTGTGGAAAGGCGCTCTGTTCCCGTTCCTGTTCATCACCATCGCGTGTGGTGCGGTATCTGGCTTCCACGCGCTGATCGCTTCCGGTACTACACCGAAGCTGCTGGCCTGTGAAACCGACGCGCGTTTCATTGGTTACGGCGCGATGCTGATGGAATCCTTCGTGGCGATTATGGCGCTGGTTGCTGCATCCATCATCGAACCGGGTCTGTACTTCGCAATGAACACCCCGCCTGCTGGCCTTGGCATCACCATGCCGAACCTGCATGAAATGAGCGGTGAGAACGCCCCACTTATTATGGCGCAGTTGAAAGACGTTACCGCACACGCAGCGGCAACCGTCAGCTCCTGGGGCTTTGTGATTTCACCTGAGCAGATCCTGCAAACCGCGAAAGACATCGGCGAGCCGTCCGTTCTGAACCGCGCAGGTGGTGCACCGACGCTGGCCGTTGGTATCGCCCACGTGTTCCACAAAGTGCTGCCGATGGCTGACATGGGCTTCTGGTACCACTTCGGTATCCTGTTCGAAGCGCTGTTCATCCTGACCGCACTGGACGCCGGTACCCGTTCTGGCCGCTTTATGCTGCAAGATTTACTGGGTAACTTCGTTCCGTTCCTGAAGAAAACCGACTCTCTGGTTGCGGGTATCATTGGTACTGCGGGCTGCGTAGGCCTGTGGGGTTACCTGCTGTATCAAGGTGTTGTTGACCCGCTGGGCGGCGTTAAGAGCCTGTGGCCGCTGTTCGGTATCTCTAACCAGATGCTGGCTGCCGTGGCGCTGGTTCTCGGCACCGTGGTGCTGGTTAAAATGCAACGCACCAAATACATCTGGGTTACCGTGGTTCCGGCAGTATGGCTGCTTATCTGCACCACCTGGGCGCTGGGTCTGAAACTGTTCAGCACCAACCCGCAGATGGAAGGCTTCTTCTTCATGGCGAATCAGTACAAAGAGAAGATTGCTAACGGCGGCGAACTGACCGCTCAACAGATTGCCAACATGAACCACATCGTCGTCAACAACTACACCAACGCAGGCTTGAGTATTCTGTTCCTGGTGGTGGTGTACAGCATCATTTTCTACGGGTTCCGTACCTGGCAGAAAGCCCGCGCCATCGACGGTCGATCTGATAAAGAGACACCGTATGTACCGGTGCCGGAAGGCGGCGTGAAAACCTCTTCACATCATTAAGCCGTAATTGCCGGATGGCGCTGCGCTCATCCGGCCTACAAAATGTGGAGTATGTAGGCCGGATAAGGCGCAAGCCGCCATCCGGCTTTATTCATTAACAGGACGGCAGAATGTTTGGTACTTTAGGTCAGGCAAAAAAATATCTCGGTCAGGCGGCAAAGATGCTGATTGGCATTCCGGACTACGACAACTACGTCGAGCACATGAAGACCAACCATCCCGATAAGCCGTACATGACCTACGAAGAATTCTTCCGCGAGCGCCAGGAAGCCCGCTACGGTAGCGGCGGAAGCAGTTGCTGTTAGAAGGAGAAGTGAATGACCCCGATTGCAGTTACCCTACTCACCGGTTTTCTTGGCGCGGGTAAAACCACCCTGCTGCGCCATATTCTCAACGAGCAGCACGGTTACAAGATTGCCGTTATCGAAAACGAATTCGGCGAAGTCTCGGTGGACGATCAGCTGATTGGCGATCGCGCAACACAGATCAAAACCCTGACCAACGGCTGCATCTGCTGCACCCGTTCGAGCGAACTGGAAGACGCGCTGCTCGATCTGCTCGACAACCTCGACAAAGGCACCATCAATTTCGACCGTCTGGTGATCGAATGCACCGGCATGGCCGATCCCGGCCCGATTATTCAGACCTTTTTCTCCCATGAAGTAATTTGCGAACGCTACCTGCTGGACGGTGTGATTGCGCTGGTTGACGCGGTGCATGCCGACGAGCAGATGAACCAGTTCACCATTGCCCAGTCGCAGGTAGGCTACGCCGACCGCATCCTGCTGACCAAAACCGACGTAGCAGGTGAAAGCGAAAAACTGCGTGAGCGCCTGGCGCGCATCAACGCCCGCGCCCCGGTGTATACCGTCACGCATGGCGATATCGACCTTTCGCAACTGTTCGACACCAACGGTTTTATGCTGGAAGAGAACGTGGTCAGCGCCAAACCGCGCTTCCACTTTATCGCCGACAAACAAAACGATATTTCCTCGATCGTCGTCGAGCTGGATTACCCGGTGAACATCAGCGACGTGTCCAGGGTGATGGAAAATCTATTGCTGGAATCCGCCGAGAAGCTGCTGCGCTACAAAGGCATGCTGTGGATTGAAGGCGAACCAAACCGCCTGCTGTTCCAGGGCGTCCAGCGCCTATACAGCGCCGACTGGGACCGCCCGTGGGGCGACGAACAACCGTACAGCCAACTGGTGTTTATTGGTATTAATCTGCCGGAAGACGAGATCAGAGCCGCGTTTGCGGGATTGAAGAAGTAGATTTTTTGTAGGCCGGATAAGGCGCAGCCGCCATCCGGCATTCCAACCACTCACTCGGTGATCACAAATCGTGTCGCCGCAAAGCAGTTCAATATCCGGTGCACCAGAAATACCATCGTTAACGTGGCCAGCAGCGCGACGGTAACGGAAGTGATGCGGTAGAGATCGCTGAATACCAGGTCCTGATCCGGATGCAGGTTCTGGCCGAACATAATGCCGATGGTGGTGATACTGGCAAAACCCACGCCCGCACCGACTTTTTCCATTACATGCAGGCGGGCGCTGAACGCCAGCCCGAGGCCAATCAGCGGCATCATCAACAGCATATGGTTGCTGAAATCATACACCAGCAGTTGCACCAGCAGAATGTACAGACAAGCCAGAACCACGCCGACCACGCGCCAGAGAGAGCTCAACACCGCGCCGCGATAATGCATCGGAAACAGGATCAAAACGCCCGCCATCAGCGCCGACAGCGAATCGCTCAAGTCGCAAATCTGAAAGACTACAAAAATCATTGTCGCCACCGAACCGGAAAGCAGCGACTCGTGACGAACCCGAGCATCATCTTTTTCAATGCGCGGCGGCGGCTGGCGGTGTTCCACGTCCGGGATCAGATAATGCAGCAGCGCGCTCAGCGCCACCGCCATGACGCAGGCCTCCATATTGGAGAACATCAGCGTATGCCAGTTGGTGTTGGGATAGCTCATAAAGTTGAGCATCGTGCTCTGGCACACCACGCCCATTGAACCGAACAGAAACAGCGGCCCTTTACTCATCAAACGAAAACGCATCACGTACAAGCCAAATACCACCAGCGTCATAATCAGCGGCCATTGTGAGAGATAGCCGACAATCAGCACCATTTCGACGCAATTCACCGCCGCGCTGAACACAAACTGTTTTGCCACATGGCGGTTGAACACCGGTACCAGCGACAGCAGCATCAGCGGATAAACCACAAAGAACACGCCGTACTGCACGTTGTAAAAGGTCGAGATACTCAGCGCGATTGTCCCGGCAACCGAGATACGCAGGGTCTGGCGAAAATCATTGGCAGTGTAGACAATATTCCCGTGCGGCGTAAAGACGTGGGCCAGGGTGTTAATAGACATAATGCAGCCAGCTAACGAGATGGATCTGCGCCCCGGCAAAGGTGCGGGCGAACATCCCCTCGCTGTTGTACAGCTGTACCGTGGCGCGCGCCCCGGTCGGCAACGACGTGTCGAGCGGTTCGTTCAGCGCGACGTGAATACGCATACGTTGGGCGTCGCGCACCCAGCGGGTAGACTGTTCCGGTTGCGACAGCTGGCCGTTAACCTGCTCCTGTCCTGCCAAAATACCGGCATCGCTGCTGGTGACGCGAGCAGAGAAAACCTTGCCCGGCATGGCGTCGAACACCACCGCGGCATCGGTATCCACTTTAGTGTGACGCAGGCTTTTCTCGCGAAAGTCGGCCACGATATCGGTCTGGTGGCTGACCAGCGCCAGCAATGGCGTGGCGGCAGTGGCGTAAAGTCCGGGGCTAAGCTGGAGGTTGCTCACCGTACCGTCGGTCTGAGCATACACTTTGCTCCAGCCGAGGTTCAGTTGCGCCTCGTCCAGTGCATTACGGTATTTTTGCAGCGTCACGTTGCGGTTTTCATCGCGCTCGCCGCGCTGAATCAGCAGGTTCTGAATACTGGCATTGAGCGCCGACACCGACTGCTCGCTGGTTTGCCAGGCGGTGCGCACCTTGTCGAGATCGGCTTGCGACACGTTCTGCATGGTGCTCAGGCGCTGATAGCGGTCAAAGGTGGTCTTGTCGTTCCGGGCGTTGAATTGCGCGGTGCGCAGGTTGGCACGCACAGAGGCGATCTGCGCATCCAGCTGTTGGTTGCTCAGCTTTGCCTGCTCAAGGGCGATTTGCGCAGCCTCGACCTTATTGATAAACGGCGTCGGATCCAGTTCGTACAGCAAATCGCCCTTTTTCACTTGGCTATTGTTATGTACATGCACCTGCGAGACGTAGCCGGATACGCGTGAGGAAACAGGCGTTACCACACGCATCACCGTGGAGTCCGGTGTTAGCGGGATCCAGATATCGGCAACGATAAACCAGGCGAATATAACCAGGAAAGCGGCAATACTCACCCTTACCCAACGGGCAAATTTTTGTTCTGGGGTCATCATAGTTTTTTAGTGTTGATTGTCTTCTTCGCGGATTGTCCGCAAATTGCAGGCGAGTTGATTTAAGGTCGAGCTGAAGGCGGCAAGCTCCGCTTCAGGGATGGTACACGTAACGCGATGTTGATAGTTCTCAATCACCCGGTTTAGTTCTTCCAGCCTTGCGCGGCCTTGCTCGGTCAGCGTGAGCAGGCGAATGCGTTTGTCATAAGGCGATGTGGAACGCAGCAGATAGCCGTGCTTTTCCAACTGTGAGAGGGTGCGCATCAGCGGCGGCAGTTCAATACCCTGCACCTCCGCCAGTTCACTGACCGAGACGTTGTCTCCCAGTTGATACAGCTGCATCAATACCGTCCAGCTTGACTGCGTCAGGCCAGTGTCGGTAATGGCTGCATCAATAATGGCCCGCCACTGGCGCACCACCATTGCCATGCGCATCCCCATCGGGCGGCGGGCAAACAGTTCATCTTCAGTCATGTATCCTTCCCCTCATCGCTGATGAAGAAAATAATACTTATCATGGTAAGTATCAAGAAACACATCATTCAGAAGCATGAATTGATAAATACCATGAATACAAAAGAGGCCGGGCGATAACCCCCAGCCTCTGCCGATGAAAGAAAATCACTCCACCTGATCGCGTCGCAGCCCGACGTCCCGCAGCCGCTCGTCGCTCATCTGTTGCAATAGGCGCCGCGTTTGCGCTCGCAGCCGCCACGCCTTGTATGCCCGCCAGATCAGTACAAACCCAATAAACGGCTGTTTTGCTTTATTCTCGTGAAATTCCATACCTTGCCTCCCCGCCTTGCCAGAGGCTTTATCTTCACGGATTTGGCCCAAAACAATACAGACTCACAAAGTACTTTTATTTAACATACAGATTGGTTAAAAAGAGTTCTGCATCGCTTTTTTCACGCCAATCTGTACTGGTTTATTAATCTGTATGGTACCCATGAGGGATACAGCATGACGCGTTACCAACATCTGGCCAATCTGCTGGCCGAACGCATTGAGCAAGGTCTGTATCGCCATGGCGAAAAACTGCCTTCGGTACGCAGCCTGAGCCAGGAGCACGGGGTCAGCATCAGCACCGTCCAGCAGGCGTATCAGACGCTGGAACAATTACGGCTGATCACGCCGCAGCCGCGTTCCGGTTATTTTGTCGCACCACAAAAAGCACAGCCGCCGGTGCCGCTGATGTCACGCCCGGTCCAGCGTCCAGTTGAGATAACCCAGTGGGATCAGGTGCTGGACATGCTTGCAGGTCATGCAGACAAATCGATAATCCCTTTTAGCAGTGGCGTGCCCGATATCAATCAACCCAGCCTGAAGCCGCTCTGGCGCGAGCTAAGTCGCGTGGCGCAGCATAATCTCAAGGCGGTTCTGGGCTACGATGAATTACCAGGCTGTCGCGAATTGCGTCAACAGATTGCCCGGCTCATGCTGGACGGAGGTTCGGTCATCAATGCGGATGATATTGTGATCACCAGCGGGAGTCAGAGCGGGATGTCACTGGCGCTGCTGGCAGTCTGCCAGCCAGGAGATATCGTCGCCGTAGAATCGCCCGCCTATTACGGCACGATGCAGCTGCTACGCGGATTAGGGATCAAAGTTATAGAGATCCCAACCGATCCGGATACAGGGATCAGCATTGAAGCGCTGGAACTGGCGCTGGATCAGTGGCCGATTAAAGGGGTGATTCTGGTTCCTAACTGCAATAATCCCCTCGGATTTATTATGCCGGATGCACGTAAGCGGGCGGTCCTCGCCCTCGCCCAGCAGCACGATATTGTTATTTTTGAAGATGATGTGTACGGAGAGCTTGCCACGGAATATCCCCGTCCGCGCACAATACACTCCTGGGACAGCGATGGTCGGGTGCTACTGTGCAGTTCATTTACCAAATCCGTGGCGCCGGGGTTGCGCGTCGGTTGGGTTATTCCCGGTCGTTATCACGATAAATTTCTGCATATGAAATATGCCGTCATCGGCACTAACGTTCCTGTTACGCAGCTGGCGGCCGCCGCTTTCGTGCGCGAGGGGCATTATCATCGGCATGTTCGCCGTATGCGTCAGATCTACCAGCGGAATATGGAGATCTACACCTGTTGGGTACGGGAATACTTCCCCTGCGGGATCTGCGTCACCCGACCGAAAGGCGGCTTTATGCTGTGGGTCGAGCTGCCGCACCAGGTCGATATGGTCTGTGTCGCTAAGCAGCTCTGTCGCCTCAAAATCCAGGTTGCGCCGGGTTCGCTGTTCTCCGCATCAGGAAAGTATCGCAACTGCGTACGCATCAACTGCGCGTTGCCGCCAAACGAGAAGCATCGGGAAGTGATGCAAAAACTCGGGGAAGCGGTAAAGGTGGCGATAGAGTAAATCAGACCACCCGGTGCTACCGGGCTGGCGATTGCACGGTTTAGGTCATTTCTAATGGCTTACGCCCTGAATATCTTCAACGGAAAGTCGGGTAATTTTTTGCACCGTGCTGAGATCAGTACCGTCGGCCAGCATGGTGCGGGCAATGCGCAACGCCTCAGTACGTCGCCCCTCGATTAGGCCTTCTTGTTTACCTTCTTGTTTACCTTCCTGCTTACCTTCCTGCTTACCTTTTTGCTGGCCCTCTTGCAGACCCTCAAGCCACCCTTTTTGAAATCCAGCCTCATGCAATCTGTCTGCGATCGTCATTAAATGCTCCTTATGCTGCGGTGAACGTTCAGCAACCCCACGAATAAACTCACTGAAGCGAGGTGCATCGCCAGTTTGCAAAATATAATTAAACAGCGTCTTTATCTGGCTGTCATTAGTCACTCCCGTAAGTAGCAGGGAAACAATTTGCTCAACAAGCCCCATAAGATCGCGCTGACGGATATGTTTTTGGATTAACTCCAACAGCGCCATGCGTCGATGCTGCACAATTTCGTCATCTGGGATAACCGTAATATCCACCAGCGGAAACGCCGCAGCATACACCTGACGTGCCAGCTTCGGGTTGGCAAACTCGTCCAGCCAACATAGCGAATAAGGGTACGGACTTTTAGCGCCGTGATAGAACAGCATCGGCACCACCAGCGGCAACTGCTGATGTCCGGCATCCAGATGTTTCTGCATGGCCGCAACTGCATAGCGCATCAGTCTGAATGCCATATGCGCATCCGGTGTACTTTGGTGTTCAATCACCACATAAATATATCCATCCCCTTCTGTCGTATTCACCGACCACAGCACATCGGAATAGTACGCACGTAAATCCTCTTCAATGAAACTGTCTGACTCGAGTTTCAGCGTCTGAAGATCGCAAAGTTCACGTAGAGAGGCAGGAAGATGTATTTGCAGAAAATCCCGTGCAGTCTCAGGGTGACGTAAAAATGTTTTAAAAACCGCATCATGCGGTGTGGAAGTCGGCGCTTTGTTCATGGCGATCCGTCACCTGGAAATAAGATGCCATGACTGTAGCGCCGCAAAGCCACACCCTCACCTGCAACTTTCTCTGTTTGCGAGACGATTTCCGGGATAAAAACGTCCCTATGTAACTTCTGCATTTGTCTGGAACCCGTCACGCAGAATCGCTATCTCAATGCACATTCCCACTTTTTCACCACTCGGCCTGTGCTATAACGAATCATTACTTTCAGGGAGGACGCGATGTGACGCACACCCGGGATATTCCACAATCGTTCTGGCGTGATGAACTGCTCCCGTGGCTGGAACTGCGCAGCACCTGGCAAAGCCTGCAGGCCTATAAGCGGCATCACCACTCTCAGCTCTCGATTGGGGCAATTCTCGAGGGGGAAACGTGCTGCCTGTGCGATGGCAAGGAATACCATCTGCAGGTGGGCGATCTGATTGTGATCCCGCCGCTGGCACCTCACAGCTGTAATCCTGTTAACGGACAGTTTCGCAGCTATCACATGCTTTATCTTGATGCCCGGTGGTGCCTTGCCCATCTGCCTGCACAGAACAACAATCAGCGGCTTTGCACGCGCGATCGTGTTATCCGCGATCGGCAATTGTTCCAGCGCTATGTAAACCTCGTGGCACTTATGCAGCAACGGCAAACGACGCGGGTAACGGATGCCGCACAAGCATTGCTGCGTTCGCTGCCATTGCAATCGGTAGCACCGGAAAACCTAAGCGCCGCCAGCCAGTATCTGCGCGAACGGTTGCAGTCCAACCTGCAGGCTCCGCCCTCACTCGATGAGCTGGCACATGAGTGTCACATGCGTAAAGAAACGCTGATCCGTACCTTTAAGCAGGACACCGGGCTGACGCCAGGAAGTTATCTGAACATCATACGGATTGACTATGCCCGCCAGCGGCTGCGAGCCGGGGACGAAATTGCCGATGTCGGCTATCAGAGCGGGTTTGCCGACCAGAGCCATTTCCATCGCACCTTTGTTCGCTACACCGCCGCCACACCGCGCCAGTACGCGTTGGGGCGATCAATATCAGACAATAATTAGCGCTGCGTCAGGCGTACGGTGATCTCAGATTCATTGTCTGAGGTCGCTATGTCGCTGCTTTCTTTACTTTTTCCGTCTGCTTTTCCCGCGCTGGCGCTGGCACATTTTGTCGCACTACTCAGCCCCGGTCCGGACTTCTTTTTACTGGTCGGTTATGCCGTACGATACCGGATGCGCGGCAGCACCGGGCTGTGCGTGGGGATCGCTATCGGCAACGGGCTGTATATCCTGCTGGCAATTATCGGTTGGGGGATCCTGCGCCAGCTTCCCCTGCTGTTTACCATTATTGAGCTGCTGGGCGCGCTCTATTTATTGTGGATAGGCAGCCTGCTGATACGCAGCCGCCCGCAAACTCTGACCGGAGCGGATGCCCGGTCTACCTGTCCAGGATTTGGTAAACAGCTGCTGCTGGGATTGGGTTCGTCACTGCTTAACCCAAAAAATGCACTGTTCTATCTGGCGCTAATGACCGCCCTGCTCGGCCCGTCGGTGACGCTGCTGCAACAAACCATGAGCGGGATCTGGATGACCAGCGTGGTGCTGTTCTGGGATCTGCTGATCGTGATGTTCATCGGTTTACCGCAGATCCAGCGGCGGTTAACCAGAGGGATCTTGTGGGTAGAGCGTATCGCTGGCGGTGTATTGATTATCTTCGGTTGTGCTATCGCGCTGCGGTTTTTGCAGAGCATCGTAGTCTGATTTGCAGTGCGATTTTCTACACATAAACAGGATAAACTCGTTTAATTAATATCCAATCCGCATTACACTGCGGATGGTTATTACCCGTTCAACTTACTCTTCCTGAGGTGCGATGTGCTGATTGTTACCTGTAATCGTTACGTTTTCTGACCCCGCGTTAGTGAGCGTTTCTCCTGTTTGCGCTTCACGCAGGCAGCGTTTTTGATTACATGAAATTCAGTACATTTGCAGTCTGCTTTTATTCTGTCATCGGCCTGACGTCTCAAAGACGGTATTGAATTTCGCTATTCCCGTTGAGGGTTTTCTCCCGACAAGGAGCTGTTTTATGCAACGGATTCTCGCGTTTTTCTCCCAACGCGCCACAACGTTATTTTTTCCTATTGCGTTGATTTTGTATGATTTCGCAGCCTATCTGTCGACGGACTTGATTCAGCCCGGCATCATTAATGTCGTACGCGATTTCAACGCCGACGTCAGCCTGGCGCCCGCTGCGGTGAGCCTCTATCTGGCAGGCGGCATGGCGCTGCAATGGCTGTTGGGGCCACTTTCCGACCGGATTGGCCGTCGACCGGTGCTGATTGCGGGGGCGTTAATCTTTACCCTCGCCTGCGCTGCCACACTGTTTACTACTTCAATGACGCAATTTCTGATCGCCCGATTTGTGCAGGGCACCAGCATTTGCTTTATCGCGACCGTTGGCTATGTCACGGTGCAGGAGGCGTTTGGGCAAACGAAGGCCATTAAGTTAATGGCGATAATCACTTCCATTGTGTTGGTTGCACCGGTTATCGGCCCGCTCTCCGGAGCGGCGCTATTGCACTTTGTACACTGGAAGATCCTGTTTGCCATCATTGCCGTCATGGGGCTTATCGCCCTGATTGGGTTAATGCTAGCCATGCCGGAAACCGTCCAGCGCGGCGCGGTACCGTTCAGTGCACGCGGCGTACTGCGTGATTTCCGCGACGTTTTCCGCAACCGGGTATTCCTGTTTGGCGCAGCCACGCTATCGCTAAGCTATATCCCGATGATGAGCTGGGTGGCGGTCTCACCGGTGATACTGATTGATGCGGGCGGCATGACTACATCGCAGTTTGCCTGGGCACAGGCCCCGGTGTTTGGCGCAGTGATCGTCGCCAATATGGTGGTGGTTCGTTTCGTGAAAGATCCGACCCGACCACGCTTTATCTGGCGGGCCGCACCTATACAGCTGAGCGGGCTGGCGGTGCTGATTGTCGGCAATTTACTGTGGCCGCACGTCTGGCTGTGGTCGGTGCTGGGAACCAGCCTGTATGCGTTTGGTATTGGGATGATCTTCCCGACGCTGTTCCGCTTTACGCTGTTTTCCAACAACTTACCTAAAGGAACGGTCTCGGCATCGCTGAATATGGTGATCCTGACGGTGATGGCGGTTTCTGTCGAAATTGGACGCTGGCTATGGTTTAACGGTGGCAGGATTTCGTTTCATCTGCTGGCGGTTGCGGCGGGGCTCGCTGTCGTGTTCACGCTGGCAGGCTTACTCAAACGGGTACGCCAACATGAGGCAACGACGTTAGCCACTGAAAACTAACCTGCCCGCTTATCCGGCCTACGACAACTATGTAGGCCGGATAAGGCGCTTGCGCCGCATCCGGCTACGCTCACATCATCTTAAGCAATGCGTGCAAATCCCGCTTCGAGATCGGCAATCAGGTCGCCAATATCCTCCAGGCCAATATGCACCCTGACCAGCGTGCCGCTGAAATCCACCTCTCCAGCCGGGCGAATGCTGTTCAGCTCTTCCGGCTGGTTCGCCAGAATGAGCGACTCAAATCCACCCCACGAATAGGCCATATGGAACAGCGAGAAATTATCGAGGAAATTCGCCATCTGTTCGTCGGTGAGTCTCTTTTTCAGCACAAATGAGAACAGGCCTGAGCTTCCGGTAAAATCACGCTGAAAATACTCATGGCCCGGACATTCCGGTAACGCCGGATGGTTCACCCGCGCCACTTCCGGTCTTGCCGACAGCCAGCGAGCAATATGGATACTGCTCTCCTGATGCTGCTTAAGGCGTACCGCCAGGGTACGCAATCCGCGGCTGCCGTTGTAGGCGGTATCGGCATCCAGCGTTTGCCCCATCAGATAGGAGTTCTCGCGCAGACGATCCCAACAACGGGCGTTAGACACCGCCGTGCCCAGCATGCCGTCCGAATGACCGATGGTGTACTTCGTTCCCGCCTGAATGGAAATATCCACGCCATAATCCAGCGCTTTGAACAGCACACCCGCCGCCCAGGTGTTGTCGATCATTATGACAATCTCCGGATTCACCGCGCGGATAGCCTTAACCATCCCCGGCACGTCCTGGACTTCCATGGTGATAGAACTTGGTGACTCAAGGAATACAACCTTCGTTTCCGGACGCAGAAGATCGACGATACCTGCACCAATCAGCGGATCGTAATACGTTGTTTCCACATTGAATTTACTCAGGATCTTATTGCAAAAATCCTGGGTTGGCTCGTAGGCCGCGCCGGTCATCAGGATATGATCGCCACCCTGAACAAACGCCAGAATCGCGTTGGTCACCGCCGCAGCACCACATGGGTACAGCGCGCAGCCAACGCCGCCTTCCAGTTCGCTCATTGCCTTCTGGAAGGCAAAGTGGGTATAGGTTCCGCGACGACCGTAAAACAGCTCACCGTTTGCGCGATTGGCGGTGGCAAATTTCTTGTCCTTCACGGTATCAAATACCAGTGAAGAGGCACGTTGGATAACCGGATTCACCGCTCCCTGGGTGTAGCGTTTGTCACGACCAGCAACAACCAGTTGCGTCTCAAGCTTCATTGCGTCTTTCATAACATCTCCTGTTCTTAATCCGTGTGAAACCTATACCACCGCAGCAGTAGAGTTTATTTCAGTGTTGGTCTGCTTTTTTCCAGCGAACCGTTCAACAATCTGCGCCGCATTCAAATCATGGATAACGTTAATCAGTGTGGCCGGCGCATCGGTAATGGTGCCCAGCACCACCAGCATCGGGATTGCTTCCATCGGCAGGCCCAGCGTGGTAACGATAAAGATTTCACCGAGGAACGCCCCGCCCGGCACGCCACCAACGATAATGGCGGAGAGCACCGCAATCAGCATCGTCAGGAAGAAGGTTTCGGTGGTGAATTCCATCCCCAGCACGGAATAGATAAAGACGATTTTCAGCGCGGCAATCATCGCCACACCGCCTTTGTTCAGGTTAACCAGCAGTGGAATGGAAACATCAACGATTTCCGGGTTAATCCCCATCGCCTTACCGGCACGCAGCGTCACCGGGAGCGTCCCCAGCGAAGAGCAGGTCCCCAGCGCAGTTGCAGACGGTTCAATCGCGTTACTCCAGAAGGCTTTGACCGCCGGAATACCGCCGCCAATATACGAATAGAGAATCGAGCCAAAAACAAAATAGACCAGCGTGGCAACCATAAACAGGCCGATGGCGCGGGCAAAGGTTAACAATAGTGCAGAGTCCTGACTGGCCATGGTGGCGGCGAAGTAGCAGCCCAGACCAATCGGCGCGACCTTCATAATGATCGAAACGATCTTCATGATCACGGTATTGGCGTCTTCCAGCAGCGACGCAATACGTTTACCGGCCTGATCCGACTGACCAATCGCCACACCGGCGATGATCGCCATCACGATCAGAGCCAGAATATTGGACTTAGAGAACAGCCCAATAAAGTCGCTGGTGGTGATCATGCTGACAAAATCCATCTTGCCGCTGCCCGCCTGCACCGACTGCGAGAGATCGATAGTGACGCCCTGCGCCGGGTTATACCAGAGCGCCAGCGCGACGATCCCGGCCGCCGGAATAAAGGCCATCGCGATCGAAACAATAAAGATAATCGCCATAATACGCCCCAGCCTTTTCAGGTCGGTCATACTGGCGATCGAAGACATGACGCTGATCCCCACCAGCGGCACAATAATCATAAATAACAGGTTTAAGAATATCTGACCTATTGGCTGGAGTTTACTTGCAAACGATGGGGCATAAATACCTAATAAGCCGCCAATCACCAGAGCAACTAATAAAATAATCGACGATCTGTAGGGTTCGAGTCGTGACCACATAATCGGTACCTTTAGAATAATAATTAATGAGATTAAATTCACAATGTGATGAGTTTCCGTTTCGCCTCCTTTTAATTTGTGACGTAACTCACCTAAGTTGTTATTTTTTCATTTTGCCAGCAAGTTGTTTCCTGTGATTCAATAGTTGCATGTTTAAAAGGCGAATGTAACGGCCTATTCGTACCGTTTTTGCAAATCACTTGTGAATTTAAGGAAATTATGAGTACGCCGATTTCACTCAAGCATCTGGAGTTTTTTACTAAAATCGTCGACTGCGGAGGATTGTCAGAAGCCGCGGCGCAGCTCAACGTCTCGCCGTCTGCGGTCAGCAAAAGCCTGGCAGCGATGGAAGATACGTTAGGCACGACATTAATTAAACGCACCACCCGCAGTATTACCCTGACCGACGCCGGGCAATATCTCTTCAACCGCGCTAATAAGCTGTTGAAAGAATTCGATGAAACGCTGAATACCACCTCCGGTTATTACCACAGCCCGCAGGGTGAATTACGCATAACCTGCTCAATTGCGTTTGGTTATTCCCGGCTGGTGAACCTGGTGGATAAATACCGCTCCCAGTTCCCGGATGTGAATCTGTATATCGATCTCAACGATAACTTCGTCAATCTGAACGAAACGGATTTCGACATTGCCCTGCGAATTTCCATCGCGCCGCCGCAAAACTATGCGATGCGCAAGCTGGTGCCTGTTCGCTGGGCGTACTGTGCCTCACCCGGCTACCTCGCTAAAAAAGGCATGCCCCAGCGTCGCAGCGATCTGGTAGATCATGATTGCCTGGTTTACCCGGGCCTCACGCCGGTACTGAAGGTGGCAGATGAACAGGATCGGCTGCATCAGTTGAAACTACATATGCCGATCCAGGCCAACAGCAGTCTGGTGCTGTTGAAGTCGGTGCTAGAAGATCAGGGGGTGGCATATTTGCCCACTTATTTGATTGGTGATCATATTCAAAAAGAGGAGATCACGCCGCTGATGCTCGACGGCACCATCACCTGTGAAACTCATGCCCTGTATGCGCTGTACTTTCCCAGCAAGTACAGCAATCCGAAGGTGCGATCGTTTATCGATTTTCTGGTCGCAGAACTTGGTCCCTTACCGGCGTGGGATAACTGGATCCCTGGATAAATGCTTCCCGCCTGAAAATGGGAGACGCACCACAATTTTTGCGCGATCCCCCCGTCTGGCTCTATCCTTAAGCCTATGAATAAAATTGCTGAACTCAAACGTGCCAAGCGACTGGCGCTCTCATTGCTGCTGATCGCTGCCGCGACCTTCGTCATCACGCTGTTTTTGCCGCCCAACTTCTGGGTACTCGGGATCAAAGCGATCGCTGAAGCGGCGATGGTTGGCGCGCTGGCGGACTGGTTTGCCGTGGTGGCGCTTTTTCGCCGGGTGCCGATCCCGTTTATCTCGCAACACACGGCTATTATCCCGCGCAATAAGGATCGGATCGGCGAAAATCTTGGTCAGTTTGTACAAGAGAAATTCCTCGATACCCAGTCGCTGATAGCCCTGATCCGCCGCCATGAACCGGCGCTGTTGATCGGCAACTGGTTCAGCCAGCCGGAAAACGCCCAGCGCATCGGCCAGCATCTGTTGCAGATCATGAGCGGTTTTCTCGAACTGACCGACGACTCGCGCATTCAGCGGCTGATCAAGCGGGCGGTGCACAAGGCCATCGACAAAGTCGATCTCTCCGGAACCAGCGCGCTGATGCTGGAAAGCATGACCAAAAACAATCGCCATCAGGTGCTGCTCGATACGCTGATCGCCCAACTGATCGCCCTGCTACAGCGCGACAGCTCACGAGCGTTTATCGCCAGACAAGTAGTGCACTGGCTGGAAACCGAACATCCGCTGAAAGCGAAGATCCTGCCAACCGAATGGCTGGGCGAACACAGCGCCGAGCTGGTGTCTGATGCCGTTAACTCCTTGCTGGATGACATCAGCCACGATCGCGCGCATCAGATCCGCCATGCCTTCGATCGCGCTACATTTAAGCTCATCGATAAGCTCAAACACGATCCGGAGATGGCCGCGCGGGCCGAAAGCATGAAAAGCTATCTGAAGGAAGATGAAGCCTTCAACCGTTATCTTGGCGAGCTGTGGGCAGACCTGCGTCAGTGGGTGAAAACCGACATTAACGCAGATGATTCCCGCGTGAAGCAGCGCATCGCCAGCGCCGGGCAGTGGTTCGGCGAAACGCTGGTAGCCGACAGCGCCCTGCGTGCCTCACTAAATGGGCATCTGGAGCAGGCCGCGCATAAAGTTGCCCCGGAGTTCGCCACCTTCCTGACGCGCCATATTAGCGACACGGTGAAAAGTTGGGATGCTCGCGATATGTCGCAGCAAATTGAGTTAAACATCGGTAAAGATTTGCAGTTTATTCGCGTCAACGGCACGTTGGTTGGCGGTTCAATCGGGCTGGTGTTATATCTGTTGTCGCAAATTCCGTCCCTGCTGACGCTGGCGAATTTTTAAGGAGAAAGATTCTGAGTCATTTTATTTTTACTTTTCATTATCATTTACGCATGTAATATAACAATTATCAGCTAACAGCGCGAAATGAGAGTCCGTATGTCCCAGGGAAGCCCAGATTCAAATCGCCATGCCATCAGTGTCGCGCTCTTTGGCATGCTGGTCTTAACGCTGGGCATGGGGATTGGGCGCTTTCTGTATACGCCAATGCTGCCGGTGCTGCTGTCAGAAGGTCAATTTACCTTTGACCAACTCTCGTGGATTGCCAGCGCCAACTACGCCGGGTATCTGGCGGGAAGTCTGCTCTTCTCCTTTGGGCTCTTTCATCTTCCCTCACGCTTACGTCCAATGTTGCTAACGTCCGCGCTCGCTACCGCAGGGCTGATTCTGGCGATGGCCAGCTTTACGCAGCCCGCACTGGTGATGCTGATCCGCTTTCTGGCGGGCGTCGCCAGTGCCGGTATGATGATCTTTGGCTCGATGATCGTTCTGCATCATACCCGGCATCCCTTCGTGATCGCGGCGTTGTTCTCCGGCGTTGGCGCAGGCATTTTGCTGGGCAATGAATATGTCATTAGCGGTCTGCATTTTGCGCTGTCCTCGCACACGCTCTGGCTGGGCGCGGCGGCAGCCTCGGCTCTGTTCTTTGTGCTACTGGTTATACTCCTGCCATCTCGCGACCACGTGCTCCCCGCCGCGGCCCCGGTAAAAACAGAGCATCAGCCTATGTCCTGGTGGCTGCTGGCGCTGCTGTACGGGCTGGCCGGATTTGGCTACATCATTGTCGCCACCTACCTGCCGCTAATGGCGAAAAGCGCCGGTTCGCCGCTGTTGACTGCCCATCTCTGGTCGCTGGTCGGCATATCGATAATTCCGGGGTGTTTCGCCTGGCTGTGGGCCGCCCGACGCTGGGGAGTATTGCAATGCCTGACGGCGAATTTGCTGATTCAAAGCGCCTGCGTGCTCATGACGCTCGCCAGCGGCTCTTTGCCGCTGCTGGTGATAAGCAGCGTGGGTTTTGGCGCAACGTTTATGGGAACCACTTCACTGGTGATGCCGCTTGCCCGACAACTTAGCGTACCGCGCAATATTAATCTGCTGGGCCTGGTCACTCTGACTTACGGCATTGGGCAAATACTTGGTCCGCTATTAACCAGCCTGCTGGGAAGCGGCGCACTGGCGATCGTTAACGCCACGGTGTGCGGCGCCGTCGCGTTGTTGATTGCGGCACTTATCAGCCTCACGCAATTATACAAACAACGTTTCGCCTCGCCAAAAAGGGTATAACCGGCAATCGTCTAAAGAAGGTATATTCGGATTAGTCCGCAATTAAATGTCAACATTTAATAAACCTAAAATAATCGGTAATTACCCGCCAGACAATTTATAATTCCCGCCTGTTCATTTATAAAATCAATTTAAAATGCGTAAAAATGGACATATTAATTCAACATCAACACTATCTTCGGGAAAATACATGTTGTGGTTTAAAAAAATATTACTGGGGTTAATTATTTTGGCGGGTTTAATTGGCACGATAAAAGATTATAAAGACTTTGGCCTGTTTGGCGCACTGGGATTGTTTATTATCTTTCTGTTATCAACAACATTTTTATGGCAATGGGCCTCTGGCAGGTTACCGGAGATAACAAAGTTACATGCCATACTTATTTTACTGGCCAGCGCGATAGCCTCTATTTTTGTTATCAATATGGCCATTGCCGGAAATTTGCATGTGGATTTAATGGAGGTCATGCGCGTTACCATTACGCATAATCCACTTTTTTATCTGATTCTCTGCGTGGTTGCATGGGTAAAAGTGGGCATCTGGCAATGGCTGTTTAGCGGTGTACAGCAGGAAGAGAGTCAGCCGGTTTAAACGCCGGCAGATATAAAAAAAGGCGTCTTAACCAGGACGCCTTTTTCATACCAGAACAAAAAGTTAGAACTGATAGGTCAGACCCGCAGCAACCTGGTTATCGCTGTCTTTACCATCGAGCAGGTTAATCTTGTAACCTACATCAGCCACGATGTTTTTGTTGAAGTAGTAATCTGTACCCAGCGCGACGTATTCGGTCAGGTCATTATTGTTGTTATCACGCGCGTGGACGTAAGCCACGTTTGGACGCAGACCAAAATCAAACACATACGCGGCCATCGCTTCAAAGTGCTCAGCTTTGTCCGCATCCTGAATCAGGTTGTGGGACTCTCCGTACATAGTCGCTACATAGATAGCATTAGCATCATATTTCAGACCCGCGCCCCAGAACTCTGCGTTTTCGCCATTCCAACCTTTTTGTTTCTGCTGAGCAGTCACAGAACTGTTGGTATAGGCCGCAATTGCAGATATGCCAGAATCCGCAATGTTGTCATAACCCAGGGAGAAGCCGTAGCCATTGCCGTGTTGTTTCGTCGGATCCTTATTGGTATCGTCCTGACCCTGATATTGCGCGCCAACATTCAGACCATCAACGGCACCGAACAGATTTTTGGTGCGAAGTGTTGCAACGCCAGAAGTGCGTGTAGTAAGGAAGCGGTCAGTATTTTCAAAGGAGTCACCGCCGAACTCTGAGAGAGTATCAGTATAAGCTCCCACATCGTAAGCGATACCATAGTTGCGACCATAGTCAAAACTGACGTCATGACCATAATCCAGGCCAGCAAACGCCAGACGTGTATTAACGCCATTCTGCGAACCTTCTGCTTTAGCGGCATCAAACTGACTTTCAAATTGCCCGTAACCGGTCAGTTGATCGTTGATTTGCGTCTCACCGCGAAAACCCAGACGTGCGTAGGTTTCATCAGCATTAGTACCATCAGTCCAGGAATGGGCTGCTTTTACTTTGCCGTAGAGATCCAGCTTGTTGCCATCTTTATTATAAATTTCCGCTGCATGAACGGAGGTTACCCCTAATGCCATTACAGCTAATGCCACTACTGACTTTTTCATGTTATTACTCACTTTTAATTGTGAATTTGGCTATCAACTTTGTTATGCAGGCAGAATACCTGCATAAAAAAGTCCCCTATGGATTAAGGGGCAATACCAATAACACACCAAAAAAATACCAATGAAGGTAATAATGAAGTGGCAAGACATAATTCATTTTTGGATTTTCAATCAAAACCGGACAGCGATAATTACTCGAGACTTTCACTCTCATTAACTGAGCGATGCAACATTAATGCTTCAGCAATAATATCTTGTTTACTTTTACGGGTTTCAAATGCCAGCGTTCGCACATATTCCCACAAAGAGGTATCGACACGGGCACTTAAAAGAACCATATCTTTTGATCGGGTCCCTCTGGGTTTTCGAATATCGGGATAGTCTCGAGATGGCATTTTCAACTCCTGAACGTAATAACACGCTTATGGCGATGAAATATGCAGTTAGTGTAAAAACATGTCAACGGTAAAATACAGTCATAATAGTAATGAAAGTGTTAATAAACCAATGAATAATGGAACGATATTTCAAATGAAAGATAACTTGTTTATGGAATAATGTGTAATGTTAACTTTACGCATATTGGCTTTTATTCATTTGATTAAAAAAACATGAGGAATTTACATTAGACATATCACAACTCAAAACATCATTATGACCAATAAGTTACGCACCGTTATTAATGTCTACATTTACGCGAACCGCTTGTTTTTATGTGTAGTTATGCCGGTAAACCTTATCCTGATTACTGCAGAGATCGCGTTGATTCTCACTTAACCCAGACCCATTTTGTCTAAAAATAAGCACGGAAAGGTAAAAATAAGGTAAATGACACATTTTTTCGCATGCGAAAATAAGTTGTTTTTAATTGATTTAAATCAATTTGCACCGCACAAAGGGGACGAAAAAATGTTCATCCGAGGCGATGGAAACAATTTTTTACGTGACTTTCAGAACGTGAAAAGCGGCCCTGCCGGGCAATGAATGAGGATGCGGAAAACGCGGTGCGGGCCGCAATAGCCCGCGTATGAGAGGAAGGAAAATCAGGCGTTAACTTTATCCAGCGGCCAGGAATCAAACAGATAACCATCAAAATCAATGTCATCGACATTTGAAAACTCCAGCAGACGCTGTTTGACATTTTCCAGATGCTGCCACATGGCCAGCTTGGCCGCGCGGGCATCTTTTTTGATTAATGCAGCCAGGATCTGTTTATGGTCGCCCATCCACTCTTTCCGGTAGTGGGTATCGTCGAGGTGGCTATGGAGCTGGATCCACATCGGGTTGTTCTCACGCCACTGCCATGACTGGCGAAACAGCTCCACCAGCATGCTGTTATGCGTGGCTTCAGCTATGGCGAGATGGAACTGCATGTCGCCGCTTTCAGAACCGTTCGGCTCGCTGGAAGCCAGCTCCCGCTCTTCCAGTTGCAACGCCTGGCGCATTTTGACGATATCTTCGCGGGTAGCCTGCAGCGCGGCAAATTCGGCAATGTTGCTTTCCAGCAGCTGTCGCGCCTGCAACAGTTCAAACGGGCCCGCATCATTGCAATGATTTGCATCCGTACTGTCGATAGTCTGCGCATCCGCATTGTCGAGCACGTAGATCCCGGCTCCGCGGCGCACGTCCACCAGGCCTTTAATTTCCAGCATGATTAACGCTTCGCGAACTACCGTGCGAGTGACATTGAGCATCTCGGCAATTTCACGCTCTGGCGGCAAGCGTTCACCGGGCTGGTACGGCGTCTGGACAATCAGATCGCGGATCATGGCACCCACTTCCTGGTAGGGTCTTTGCTGAGAAGTGTTCGATTTCATCGTGTTATGTCCGTCAGATGCGTGTAATCAGATACGGGGAATAGGTATCGAACTATAGCATTTGCGGGAGGGCAAAAACAGAAAACGGGTCAACCAAACCAATATTTTGATTGACCCGTCATAGTTCGGAGGTTATGCGTCAGCGCTTAATGCTGCAACGCACTCACGTGCGCCGTGTTCACATAGCTGTTGATACGTCGCGATAATGGTCTCCACAAAGCCAGCGTTTTCCGCCAGGTCATGACCAAAAATGCCAGACAGCCCCAGCAGCGCCGTCACGCGCTCGGCTCCCTGGTACTGTTGGTTAATGTGTTGAAATTCAGCCAGCATAGGGTCGACAACATCAATGGCCTGCCCTTGCTCATCCACACCGTGGGTGTAGCGCATCCAGCCCGCCACGCCCAGCGCCAGGTGACGCCAACTGCTGGCATTTTGCAGGTGCAGACGCACCGGATCCAGCAGGCGCTGCGGCAGTTTCTGGCTGCCGTCCATCGCAATCTGCCAGGTACGGTGGCGCAGAGACGGGTTGCTGAAACGCTCGATCAGCAGTGTCGCGTAGGCGTTGAGATCGGTGCCTTCCGGCATCGAGAGCGTCGGCGCCTGCTCCTGCATCATCAGCGCAAACGCTGCTTTGCGGTACGCCGGATTGGTCATGGTATCGGCGATGGTTTCATAGCCGCCGAGATAGCCCAGATACGCAAGGAAAGAGTGGCTGCCGTTGAGCATGCGCAGTTTCATCATTTCAAACGGCACCACGTCGGCCACGAACTGTGCGCCAACCTTGTCCCAGTCAGGACGACCGTTGACAAAATTGTCTTCAATTACCCACTGACGGAACGGCTCACAGGCGATAGCACACGGATCGTAAACGCCCAACTGGTCGGCAATCTCCTGCAACGTTTCCGGCGTCGCCGCCGGAACAATGCGGTCGACCATAGTGCACGGGAAAGTCGCATTAGCTTCAATCCACTGCGCCAGCTGCGGATCGCGCGCCTGCGCCAGCCCCAGAACTGCGACTTTCGCCACATGCCCATTTTCACGCACGTTATCGCAGGACATCACGGTAAAAGCCGCCAGCCCCTGCTCACGGCGCAGGTACAGCGCTTGTACGATGTAACCAATCGCTGATTTCGGCGCGGTCGGATTCGCCAGATCGTGTTTAATCAGCGGGTTATTGAGATCTAACTGACCGCTGGCCGCATCGGTGCAGTAGCCTTTTTCGGTGACCGTCAGCGAAACAATTGCCGTCTGCGGGCGCGCCATCGCCTGTAAAATACCGTCACATCCGTCAAGATCCGGGTGCAGCGCTTCTTTCATTGATCCGATCACTTTCAGCACGGTGTTGTCCGCGCCTTTTTCCGCCACGGTATACAGCAGTTGCTGCTTGCGCAGATTTTCAATCAGTACGCAGTCGTTACCCGGCATCAGGTTAACTTCACAGATCCCCCAGTCGCTGTCAGTGGTTTCCAGCAAATGATGGGTGTACAGCGCCTGATGCGCGCGGTGAAAAGCGCCACATCCCAGGTGAACAATGCGGGATTGCAGGCGCGCGCTGTCCCATGCAGGGCGCGCAACCGGCAGGTCGCTATTGGCAATTGTCGTTGTCATCGTGAACTCCAGAACCCGTTGAAAGGCCAACGGATGAGAAAAGAAAAAGCCGGCCAGACAGGTGGCCGGCAACTCGCTTTAGCGGCTAAAGAAAGCGCGCTGGATAGCCATCTCAACGCCTCGCACTTCCGCCAGCCCTTTCAGGCGACCAATCGCGGAGTAGCCTGGGTTGGTTTTCTTTTTCAGATCGTCCAGCATCTGGTGGCCATGGTCCGGACGCATCGGGATCAGATCCTCTTTACCCTCGGCTTTACGGCGTTGTTCTTCTTCAACGATCGCTTTCACCACCTCGTACATGTCGACATCGCCATTAAGATGCGCCGCTTCATGGAAGGTTTTCGGGTTATCTTCACGCAGCGTGGAGCGCAGATGGGTGAAGTAAATGCGTGGGCCAAACTGTTTGATCATGTCGACCAGATCGTTGTCCGCCCGCACGCCATAGGAGCCGGTGCACATGGTGAAACCGTTCGCCATGCTGTTGACCGTATCGACCATCCACTGCATGTCTTCCACCGTGGAAACAATGCGCGGCAGGCCAAGGATCGGGCGCGGCGGATCGTCCGGGTGTACCGCCATGCGTACGCCAGCTTCTTCCGCCACCGGAATAATCGCCTTCAGGAAGACGGCGAAATTCTCACGCAGCGCGGCTTTGTCGATATCTTTGTAGCGCGCAAGATGCTGGCGGAACTGGTCGAGGGTGTAGCCCTCTTCCGCACCCGGCAGACCGGCGATGATGTTGCGGGTCAGACGCGCTTTGTCTTCATCGCTCATGGTGGCGAAGCGTTCATTTGCCTGAGCAATCTCTTCGGCGGTGTAGTCCGCTTCCGCGCCCGGACGCTGGAGGATATGCAGCTCAAAGGCGGCAAACTCAATCTGGTCAAAACGCAGCGCTTTGGAGCCGTCCGGCAGAACGTATTCCAGGTCGGTACGGGTCCAGTCGAGAACCGGCATGAAGTTGTAGCACACGGTACGAATACCGCACTGAGCCAGGTTACGCAGGCTTTGCTGGTAGTTGGCGATCCACTGCAGATAGTTGCCGGAACGGGTTTTAATGTCTTCGTGGATCGGCACGCTTTCGACGACCGACCAGACCAGGCCCGCCTGCTCAATAATGGCTTTGCGTTTTAGGATCTCATCAACCGTCCACACTTCCCCGTTCGGGATATGGTGCAAGGCGGTGACAACGCCTGTGGCACCCGCCTGACGTACATCCGCTAAGGTGACCGGATCGTTAGGACCATACCAGCGCCATGTCTGTTCCATGTTTTATTCCTCGTTACGTTATGGACTCGACGATATGGCACATAAATTCCTCCTTTTGGTATGACATGTCAACCTGAAGCTTAAAATTGGTTAACCAAATCACGATTTATTCTATTGAGATCGCCATTTTACGGCCATGTTGCTCAGTAAGAATGTAAACATGTAACGCAATGTGACATTCATCGCATCAATGGTTAACCAATATATGTAACATCTCAACCAAAATCATAATAGTTCAACCAATAAAGGTAGACGTTATATGCACGTTCTCAATATTCTGTGGGTCGTATTCGGCATCGGTCTGATGCTGGTGCTCAATCTAAGATTCAAAATAAACTCGATGGTCGCCCTGCTGCTGGCGGCGCTCTCGGTCGGTATGCTGGCGGGTATGGATTTGATGGAGCTGCTGCACACCATGAAATCCGGCTTTGGCAGCACGCTGGGTGAACTGGCGATTATCGTGGTATTCGGGGCGGTCATCGGTAAGCTGATGGTTGATTCCGGGGCGGCGCATCAGATTGCCCATACGCTGCTGGCGCGCCTCGGCCTGCGCTATGTGCAGCTGTCGGTGATCATTATTGGTCTGATCTTCGGCCTGGCGATGTTCTATGAAGTGGCATTTATTATGCTAGCGCCGCTGGTGATCGTCATTGCTGCAGAAGCGAAGATCCCGTTCCTCAAGCTGGCGATTCCTGCCGTTGCCGCCGCCACCACCGCCCACTCGCTGTTCCCACCGCAGCCGGGTCCGGTGGCGCTGGTTAACGCCTACGGTGCGGACATGGGCATGGTTTACATCTACGGTATTCTGGTGACCATTCCGAGCGTGATCTGCGCCGGGCTTATCCTGCCGAAATTCCTCGGCAACCTCGATCGCCCAACGCCGTCATTCATGAAGGCCGACGTACCGGTTGACCAGAATAACCTGCCATCCTTCGGTGTTTCTATCCTGGTGCCGCTGATCCCGGCAATCATCATGATCTCCACCACCATCGCCAACATCTGGCTGGTGAAAGGGACGCAGGCGTGGGAAGTGGTCAACTTCTTAGGCTCTTCACCGATTGCAATGTTTATCGCTATGGTTGTTGCCTTCGTGCTGTTTGGTACTGCGCGTGGTCACGACATGCAGTGGGTGATGAATGCCTTTGAAAACGCGGTGAAAAGCATCGCCATGGTGATCCTGATCATCGGCGCGGGCGGTGTACTGAAGCAGACCATTATTGATACCGGCATTGGCGATACCATCGGCATGCTGATGTCGCACGGCAATATTTCTCCGTACATCATGGCGTGGTTGATAACCGTGTTGATTCGTCTGGCAACGGGTCAGGGCGTAGTCTCAGCCATGACGGCAGCAGGGATTATTAGCGCCGCCATTCTCGACCCGGCAACCGGTCAACTGGTAGGCGCCGATCCGGCGTTACTGGTACTGGCAACGGCGGCGGGCTCCAACACCCTGACCCATATCAACGATGCCTCGTTCTGGCTGTTCAAAGGCTACTTTGACCTGTCGGTGAAGGATACGCTGAAAACCTGGGGTCTGCTGGAGCTGGTGAACTCCGTGGTTGGCCTGATTATCGTATTGATCATCAGCATGATTGCATAACGTCGATACCGCTCTGGCCCGCAGCGCCAGAGCGGTTATCCATCCTGCCTCAACAATCCTCAATAATCAGATACACCGCCTTCACCGGGCCATGCACTCCAACCACCTTGATAAGCTCAATATCCGCCGTCGAGCTGGGCCCACTAATGATGTTAATGCACGATGGCATACGCTCACCGGCCTGCGCCTTCTGATGCAGTTTTTCTGCCAGTTGCGCCACGCGCGGCAGGATAGTGCTTTTACGCAGCACGAAAATTGAGGATTCCGGCAACAGGCTCAGGGAACGCCCGCGCTCCGGCGCGGAAAACAGCACCACGCCGCCGGACTCGGTCAGGCCATACTCGGCATACACCACGCCCACTTTCGCCTTTTCGGCCTGGGTAATATTTTCGCTGCCACGCGCCGGCTCCCAGACCACGGCGTTGCATTCCTGTTGCAAGCGTTCGGTAATGCCCAGCGCCGCCAGCCGGCTGTCGCCGCTCAGCACCACCGGCTGCTGACCCAATTCTTCGCACAGACGGAGCGCCGCGTCTGCGGCCTGGTCCTCGCGAGTCAGCTCACAGCGAGCCAGCATCACTTCACTGGCAAACTGGACAAATGCATCGCAGCGCTGCTGCGGGCTAAGTTCGGTCAGGCGCTCGTTAGCATAGTTGTTAACCGGTGCGACATCCGCTTGCGGTTCGAAGCGCAGCGGGCGACCCAGCGCCTGGGCGATGGTATTTAAAAACGCGGTACGGTTATCCATTCTTTTTCTCCTGCGCCTGATGTTTCTTAAACCAGCTACGGAAGCTCTCGCCGTCGGCATCAGGCAGATCGCGCGCCTCCATCCAGTCACCAATCGCGCCAACCTTGAGCGGCGTTTTGCCGCCATTGATAAACCAGCTTGCCGCATGTGCGCCCGCCATCATCCCGACTTTCCACAGCCCCGGATGGCTATTGGCGTAGGCGAACATTTTGATCGCCCGTCGCTCGGCTTTCGGCGTAATGCCCTCCTCGGCCATCACCCGGCGATGACGCAGGATCAGTTTTGACAGCGGAATCTTAACCGGACAAACGCTGTCACAGGCCGTGCATAATGAACAGGCGTATGGCAGATCTTTAAAATCTTTATAGCCGCCGAGCAGCGGAGAGATCACCGCGCCGATAGGGCCGGGATAGATAGAACCATAACCGTGTCCGCCAATGTGGCGGTACGCCGGGCAGGTGTTCATACAAGCCCCGCAGCGGATGCAGCGCAGCACATCACGAAACTCTGAGCCCAGCACCTGCGAGCGGCCGTTATCGACAATCACCAGATGGAACTCTTCCGGGCCGTCGACGTTATCCGCCTCACGCGGTCCGGTCAGCCAGGTGTTGTAGCCCGTCAGACGTGCGCCCACGGCGCTGCGCGCCAGCATGGTGATCAACACATCCACCTCGGCAAAGGTCGGCGCGATACGCTCCATGCCCATCACCGCAATGTGCGTTTTCGGCAACGTGGTGCACATGCGCGCGTTACCTTCGTTGGTCACCAGGCAAACAGAGCCGGTTTCCGCCACGGCAAAGTTACAGCCGGTAATACCGATTTCGGCACTGAGGAAATCCTCGCGGATCTTCTGGCGAATGAACAAGGTCATGGCTTCCGGGGTTTCCGGGCCGTCATACCCCAGACGCTCATGCAGCACGCGGCGGATCTGATAGCGATCTTTATGAATAGCCGGGACCACGACGTGCGAAGGCGGATCCTGATCCAACTGCAGGATATATTCGCCGAGATCGGTTTCGATCACCTGAATTCCGGCATCCTGCAGCACATGGTTGACACCGATCTCTTCGGTCACCATCGACTTGGACTTCACCACCTTCTTCGCATTTTTACGCTGCGCAACCTGCAGAATGTAGCGGGTGGCGTCTTCTTTGGTTTTGGCGAAATAGACGTGCCCGCCGTTTTCCGTCACTTTCTCGGAGAGTTGATACAGGTAAGCATCGAGGTTGCTCAGAACGTGGTCGCGGATCTGGCTGGCACGATCGCGCCATTCTTCCCAGTGGCCTAGCTCATCAACCATTTTCTGCCGATTCGCACCAATACGCTCCTGCGCGTTGGCCACGGCTTTGCGCATGATCGGATCTTCGATCTGCTGACGAATGCGCAGTTTAAATTCTACATCGCTGGTTTTTATCGACATCTCTTTCCCCTCAGCGGCTCATCAGCACTTCAGCAATATGCATCACTTTGACCGGCTGGCCTTCGCGTTGCAGTCGGCCGCCAATATTCAGCAGGCAGCTGACGTCAGCGCCGATCAAAAACTCCGGCTTCGCATCCATCAGATGTAAAACTTTCTCTTTCACCATCTCGCCGGAGATCTCGGCCATCTTGACCGAGAACGTCCCGCCAAAGCCGCAGCAGGTGTCCTGATCGGCAAACGTCAACAGCTCCAGTCCGCGCACGTTTTTCAGTAGCGTGAGCGGCTCTTCCTTCACCCCCAGTTTGCGGGTCAGGCTACAGGAAGGATGATACACAGCGCGGCCCTGCAGGCTGGCACCCACGTCCACCACGCCCAGTTTGTTGACGATAAAAGAGGTGAGATCCTGCATACGTCCGGCAACCTTCTCGGCGCGCAGCGCCCATTCAGGCTCATCCACCAGATACGTCGGGTAGCTTTTTACTGCGTAGGTGCAGGAGCCTGCTGGGGAGATAATCGGATCGTCGTTGTCTTCCAGGGCGGCGATCAGGTTTTTCATCCCGGGGATCGCCTCTTTGATGTAACCGCTGTTGATGGCTGGCTGACCGCAACACCCTTGCTTTTCGGGGAAATTAACGCGACAACCCAGTTTTTCCAGCAGCAATACGGAGTCTCGTGCCATCCGTGATTTCAGTGCGTCACCAATACAGGTAACAAAGAAATTTACATTCACAATAACTACTCCATTGCTTCATTTCTGTTTATTGCGCTTGATATCGCGATATCAAACAAATGTTCATTCGTATTTCATACCCAGTTTTTCTGTTTGCTGGTTTTACCAATACCTGGGTTCATGGTGATGCTCTGATCGTTTTCCTTTGATGGCGACTCTCCTCTTCTTATATCAGGACAATCGCAAATGTCTGTATTTTCATTTGTATGACAAAACCAAATAATCCCCTAATCGACTCGCACATGCAATACCCTGGTTTATTTATTTCGGCCTCGCTCACATTTTTATATTGGAAACCACAGCGTTATTAACACCTTAGAAAACAGTTTCAGGTGATTACCACTGTTGTCACTACCATTATTAAAAAGTTTATTAAATAACCACTTATAGGTATTTAATCGGCACTTAAGTATATTTACCCGGCATTGGATTTTAATTAAAAGATTACAATAGTTACAAAACTACAAATCATAATTACTTTATTCACTGAAGCGATTCAGTTTGCATACTTTATTAGAACAGCAATGTAGCCTCCCCACCATAAATATAAATCAGGTTTAATGAACCAATTGGGAATAGCAATGAACGAATATTTTATGTTTGCCCTGGCACTCTCTCCGTTACTACTGATGGTATTTTTAATATTGAAATTGAAAATGCCCATCCATTATTCAGTACTGATCTCTTTGGTATTCACCGCTGCACTATCGGCAATATTCTGGGAAATGCCCGTACAAAATCTGAAAGCCGCGATAGGCTATGGCGCGCTGAAGGGATTATGGCCGATTGTGATTGTGATCCTCGGCGCTATCTTCAGTTATAACGTCATGCAGGCGACCAAAGCGCTGGATATTCTGCGCGATATTCTCGCCAGTATTAGCGAAGATAAGCGTATTCAGGTGCTGCTGATTTCATGGTGCTTTGGTGGATTTCTTGAAGCCGCGGCGGGTTATGGTACAGCGGTCGCCATTCCGATCGGTATTCTTATCGCATTGGGTTTCAATCCCCTGAAGGCGGCGATTGCCTCTCTGGTGGCAAATACCGTTCCCACTGCATTCGGCGCGGTCGGGATCCCGGTTTCTATTCTGGCAGAACAGGTTAACCTGCCGGTTTATACCTTAGGCGGAACCATTATTCTGCAGCTCGCGCTGTTTAATATCCTGCTGCCGTTTGTGATTGTCTGCATTATTGGCGGCGGCCTGAAAGCCATTCGCGGCGTATTTCTGATCACGTTGATTTGCGGTATTACCACGCTGGTTCCGCAGTATTTTGTCGCTATTCATCTCGGTGCTGAATTACCCGCCTTTGCCGGTAGCCTGGTCAGCCTGTTTGCCGTGGCGATGGTTAGCCGTCTGCGCAAAGGGAAAACCGATCCCGAGTGGCGAATTGAAGTCAGCCATACCCGCGAAACCACGCCGCGCTCGGCAAAAGTGTTGTTCCGAGTTGGCTCTATTTATCTGTTTATTTTTGTGTTTATCCTGATGTGTTCGCCACTTTTCCCGACGATAAAAGGCGCAGCCTCACAACTGGCCTCGGTGCTACATTTCACGTTGGCTGACGGCAAAACGATGGCGTTGAAAGTTGAATGGGTGACCACGCCAGGGATGCTGATCATCTTTGCGACCATTATCGGTGGTTTTATTCAGGGAGCGTCCGCACGCGGGATGCTGGAAGTATTTATCAAAACGATTTTCCAGCTTAAAAACTCTATCGTCGCAATTATGGCGATCGTCGCGCTGGCCACGGTGATGGATCTCAGCGGGATTATCTCCACGCTGGCACAGTCAATTGTCGATCTGACCGGCAGCTCGTACGTCTTCCTCGCTCCGGTGATTGGCGCGCTGGGCACGTTCGTTACCGGCAGCGATACCAACTCGAACATTTTGTTCGGAAAACTGCAAACCATTGCCGCCAGCAAACTGCATATCGATCCCAACTGGCTGGCGGCGGCCAACACTTCTGGCGCAACGGGCGGGAAAATGATTTCGCCGCAAAGCATCGCCATCGCGGTATCCGCCACAAAAATGGACGGTCAGGCCAACCAGATCATGTCTGGCACCATGAAATACTGCTGCGCCTATATCGTGATCCTCGGCTTAAAGGTTGGCCTCTTTTATTACTGGTTTATGGCATAAGCCATTGTCAACCCCGTCAAATTTGCGGCAACCGTATTTGACGACGCGGTGACCAAAAAGGTTTACACCTCCCCGGGAACGGAACGAGGCGACAGACTTTACGATTTGTCGGCGCTGACTAAAATAGCGCCGATGTTTCAAATCGAGGATTGTTGTTATGTTGTTCTGGAAAAAGATGGTGAAGAAGTTCGACGCCTTTTCCGCGTTGATTCCACCACGCTACTTCCGCGTGTAATACTGGGCACTTATGCCTGATGGCGCTTCGCTTATCAGGCCTACGTTTCGCATTCATTTGTAGGCCTGCGTTTCACGCTCATTTGTAGGCCGGATAAGGCGCTAGCCGCATCCGGCAGCAGCGTAAAATGTTCACCCCTTTCTCTTACGCAGTCCGCACGCTCTTAACATCACAACCCAAATACGAAGCCATGCAAAACGGTAGACCAGCGGATGCTGAAACCTCAGCAATGTCAGAAACACAGAGCCCCCTTGCGGCGTCAGATCACCGTTGCCTGATAGCGAACCTGTGGGTCCATAATCTGGTGGCGTGCGTCTATCAGCCGCAGTTCATACGAATCATGCTCTTTCGTCAGCCGCATTACCGCGTCAACAACACTGGTGGTCCGCTCCAGTGCCTGCTTGTCCTCGTAACCATTGAGCAGTGAGGCCAGCATCACGCTGCAAATCAGATCCCCAACGCCCACCGGCATTTTGGCAAAGGTATACAGCGGCCGGGCAATGTGTAACGTCTGTTCCGGCGTCACCAGCAGCATTTCAAACGCCTGTTTGTTCCGCGAACAGTCGCCGAGATGCTTCACCAGCACCTTCTTTACGCCCCACGACACCAGTTGCCGCGCCGCTTCCACCACCTCGTCAAAACTACGCAGTTGTCTGCCCGTCAGCACGCCCAGCTCATAGAGATTCGGTCCCATCATGTCGGCCAGCTGAATGGCGTCATCGACAAAAAATGACGCCACGCCCTGCGCGACAATGCAGCCTTTTTGCGGGTCGCCCATTACCGGATCGCAAAAATAGAGCGCCTGCGGATTACGCTGACGAATGGTGATGACCGCGTGCTTCACCTCTTCACAATGGCGTTTATCTCCAAGATACCCGGACAATACGGCATCGCATTGCGCCAGCTTTTGCAGGTCATCCAACCCGCTGATGATCGCGCTCAGCTCGCCGTGCGGCATCGCCATGCCCTGCCACATCCCATATTGGGTGTGGTTGGAAAACTGTACGGTGTAAAACGGCCAGACATCGATCCCCGAGAGCTGCATCGGCAACACAGCGGCTTTATTTCCGGCATAGCCATAAACAACCGACGACTGAACAGACAACACGTTTTTCATTTTGACTCCGTCTAACGAAACGTTGGCAGCAGACCAAATACGTCCAGAACAACCGTCAGATAGACAACCGCTCCGCAGACAATCACCAGGTTAAGCACGGTGTTATTACAGGGCGCGGTATAGCTGGCGGTTGGGAAACGTTTCCGCGCGGCTTTCACCAGGAACGGCGGCAGGATCACGCTCCAGATGGTAAAGGCCAGACCGGCGTAACCAATCGCGTGCACAAAACCGTTCGGGAAGAAAAAGCACACGGCGGCTGGCGGGAAGTAGGTCACCAGCGCGGTTTTCAGGCGGCCCATACCGTCGTCCGGGAAGTGAAACAGATCGGCGATGTAATCGAACAGGCCAAGCGTCGCCGCCAGCAGGGAACTGGCTACCGCGAAGTTGCCGAAAAAGGTGAGGATCAGATCCATATACCGGCTGGTGAACAGCCCGCTGATGGCCTCGACAAACACATCGATATTGCCGCCTTTGGCGATGATCGGCGGGAATGAGGAACGGCTGATGTTACCCATCGTCACGCCCAGCCAGAAAATATACAGCAGCAGAGCAAACAGCGTACCGATGATAATCGAACGCGTAATATTCGAGACTCCGCTTGTGCCATACAGTTTGACCAGGCTCGGCACGTTACCGTGAAAACCAAACGAGATAATACAGAACGGCAGCGTCATCAGGATGTACGGCAGATACTGCGAATTGGGCAACGCCACCGCCACGCTGTCGATGAGTTTTGCCACTTCGATATGGCCAATCAGCCCGGAGAACGTGGCAAAGAACGCCACAAACTTACCGATAATCAGCACGGTAGTGATGCGTCCAACCAGTAGGGAACTATACCAGGCAATCGCGCCGACCAGCATACTGACGATCACCACCGAGATATTCGCCGGAAAGCGCACGCCGCTGTATTTGAACACAGTTTGCGCCATCACCGCCGACGAACCGGAGATATAGGCATAGGTCAGAATATACAGCACAAAGCCGAAAGCGATACCAACCACGATATTCCACTTCCGGCCTAATAAATCCTGAGTAAAGGTATTAAAACTGGCACCGGCGCCATAATGCAGGTTAACTTCGACCAGCATCAGACCGGTTAATAACATCATGATGGCGATAAATAGAAGAATAACAGACGCACCGGGGAACCATACGCCGGCCATCGCAATCGGCAGGGAGAACATCCCACCACCCACTACGGTCGCGATAACCAACATGGTTCCGCTAATCAGTCCGGGGGTACTACTCTGTCGCTCAATGGCATTAATATCCATGATAAATGTTCCTGTAGACTATTCGTTATAATTACAGCTGTCATTTGTACATCATGCGGATAATAAAAATGTCGGAGTCAGGGTTTACTTTTTTTTAGTTATGTCACGGTAACGGGCACCGTAAAGGCTTCCTGTTCATGGAAAAGGAATACAAAAAAGCCCCATCACGTGATGGGGCCATAACTATTTTTTAGATGTAATCAAAGCGTGCAGTAAAGAAACGCAACTGCTTCGGCTCGTAAATAAACTTCAGCCCGCGAATATCTTCTTTGTGCTGGTAAAGTTTAATAATACCGTCAGCCACAACATCCATATGTGCGTAGGTATAAACACGACGTGGAATAGTCAGACGCACGGTTTCCAGTTTCGGTCTGTGGTGTTCACCGGTCACGTTATTACGGCCCGCAGAGATAATACCGCGCTCCATGCTGCGCACGCCGGTCTCCACATAAATGCTCGCCGCCAGGCTCTGCGCCGGGAACTCATCTTGCGTCAGATGCTCGCAGAAGCGACGCGCATCGAGGAATACCGCGTGACCACCTACCGGTTCAACAATCGGTACGCCAGCGGCTTTCAGTTTGTCGCCCAGATAGCGAACCTGCTTCACGCGGTGCTCAATATATTCGTACTGCATGGCTTCGCGCAGGCCAATCGCCATCGCTTCCATATCACGTCCGGCCAGGCCGCCGTAAGATGGCATCCCTTCGTAGACCACGACTAACTCTTTGGCAGAAGAGAACATTTCGTCATCGTTCATGCACAAGAAACCGCCGATGTTCACCAGACAGTCTTTTTTACCACTCATGGTACAACCGTCGGCGTAGCTGAACATCTCATGCACGATCTCGGCGATGCTCTTATTCTCAAAGCCCTGCTCTTGCTCTTTGATAAAGTAGGCGTTTTCTACGCAGCGGGTAGCGTCGTAGAACACTTTAATGCCATGCGCTTCTGTCAGTTCACGCACCGCACGCATGTTTGCCATGGAGACCGGCTGCCCGCCAGCGAGGTTAACCGTCACCGCCAGGCAGATATACGCAATATTCTCTGCGCCTTTTTCATCAATCAGCTTTTGTAATTTTTTAAGATCGATATCACCTTTAAACGCAATATTCAGACCGGCATCGTGCGCTTCGTCACGAACGATATCGACAAACACCGCACCATTTTTTTCCTGGTGATAACGGGTGGTAGTGAAATACATATTCCCGGCAACATATTGCCCAGGTTTAATAGCCAGCTGCGATAACAGGTTTTCTGCGCCACGCCCCTGGTGAGTCGGAACAATATGTTTAAAGCCAAACAGTTCCTGCACTGTTCTTTCCAGATGATAGAAGTTTTCGCTGCCCGCGTACGCTTCATCACCCATCATCATTCCGGCCCACTGCTTGTCGCTCATTGCGTTAGTGCCACTGTCTGTCAGCAGGTCAATATAAATATCTTTCGAATTTAACAGGAAAGTATTGTAACCCGCTTCCTGCATTTTCTTGAGGCGTTCATCACGCGGGATCATAGATACAGTTTCAACGCTTTTAATACGGAAGGGTTCTGCCGGATAATTCATTTTGTTTCTCCAGTAACAGTGGTCATGTACGTATTAATGTGAAGTAAATCATACCTGGTTCATCAACAAATCCTGATGAAATATAACTATTCGCCTCCTGAGTCAGGGGAGAAATAATGTGGAGGCACTATGCAAGATTTGATTGATTATGGAAATAGCCCGGTCAACATTAATCACTGGCAATAATTTAAAAAGCTGTAAATGTGAGTGATGCAAATCACACGTCATTTTTTTACCCGTTAATATTCAACAAGTTTTTTTTTGCGTTTCGATTTGTCATTCGTCGTAGTGTGTCTGCGGAGAGTGGAAATACTGAAAACATAACTTTCCAGGCTGGGCGCATAATGTATTGGTGAATGAGTACACCTCATTTTGTGAGAGTCGGATCACTTCACGGAGTGATATTTGTGATTCACATCACTAAAAGTGTAAAGCAAAGTGTACAAAACCGTGTTGTTTCAGAGTTTGCTATTTGCTTCAGTGAGTTAGATCGCATTTTTGGCCAGATGCAGAGGAGCATTATTTTCTGGAAATGGCAGGTATTTGGCGGATTGGATGAGAATGGATTTATACGGTGAATAATACCGGATTCATTGGGGTGAAGGCGTTTTCTATTTATTCCGAAAGCGTGCTATTCGCGCTTATTTCATCTTATTTACATCTGGACTTCCCCCAGGATACTGGCGTAATTTACAGGGGTTTTATTAGCGCGATGCGAAGGTGCGCCAACACCTGCACATCGCTAATCACAGTAACTATTTCACGAGAATAGCCATCATGACTGATACGCATTGTATTGCAGTTTCGTTTGATTCAGAAGTCCACGCCGCAGATAACCGTCGCCTGAAGGTGGGTTATGCGAGCCGTTATCCTGATTACAGCCGTATTCCGGTGAAGTACGTCCAGTTTCCGTCCATCGTGATGAAGGGCCAGTGGCTGAAAGCCGCCGGATTCGACACCGGCACCAGCGTTGATGTGCGCGTAATGCAAGGCTGCATCGTATTAACCGCCCGCACCGCCGACCCCGAAGAGTCAGAACTGATGAAATCCCTGCGCGCCGTGGAAAAGCTCTCCGCGCGTAAGCAAAAGCAGGTACTGGAGTTTATCGGGGTGATTGCGGGGAAAGCGTTGAAGGGGTGAGATTGTAATTGTGATTGTCATTGAGGCGCCTGCGGGGCGCCTTTTTTGAGGAAGCATTTTCATATGATTTTTTATATCAGCACTAGAATATTTAGCTCAAGAATTAATATCTCTAATTAATAACCAATGTCGATATTCTTAATGTTATTTGAGAAACTGTTACTCAGGTCAACTATTTCACCATCTATTTTTGTTATTTACATGCTTTCATTTCTAGCCATCTTATTTTATTAAAGGATTGCCATGGCCGATATAGAAGGCATTGCAAGAAGGATCTATAACATTATCATTTCACCTGATACAGTACAATCTTTTGTTGATTCTATACATACTGGACATACAGAAGACAAGCCTTTTTTTATAAAAATTATTGAGTTAGTGGAAGAACACTTAAACAGTAAGTCTAAGGACTGGTAACATGAAAAAACTAATCACCCTAATAATAAACTCATTGTTTTGTGGGTATGTTGCCACCCTTTGTTTAATTTCTCTCATCGAATTCGATTCATGGCAGGATAAAATCCTTGCCATTATTATCATCGTTGTAAGCGCTTATATTATCGCCTTTATAGCCAATAGGTTCTTACCAACAAAGATACACCTGATGGGGGGAGTTCTTGATCTATTATCCGGTCCATTGCTAATCGCAGGAGGCCTCGCCTGTTTCGCTTTTCTTGAACCCTGGCCCATAAAAATTATTGGAACATTCGTTTGGATTCTCATCATGCTTTATTTCCCTTCCCGTATAAATATAGATAAGGACTAATCATGTCAAACCCAGCCTATCTGTGGTTAACCGATGCAAATGGCTCCCCCGTAATGGGAAGCTCACAAGTCGCTGGACGCATTGGTGCTATTGAACTGAAAGCAGTCACTCATCACCTGTCTGTCCCTGTAGATGGAAATACAGGTAGACTGACAGGAACGCGTGTGCACGCGCCGATTACAATACAGAAGGAGTTTGATAAAACAACGCCCCTTTTGTATAAAGCGTTAAGTGAAAGCCAGACATTAAAATCAGCCACAATAAAAATGTATCAAATTCTGGAGGTTGGTATTGAAAGTGAATATTTCAATATCATTTTAGAAAATGTAAAAGTGACAGGAATCACACCAAATTTATTCCCCGGTTCGGGAACAGGAACCCACAATGAAACTATTCAGCTAAGATATGAGGCTATTACATGGAAGCACTGCGATGGAAATATCATTTATAAGGATGCCTGGAGTCACAGAGTAATTTCGTAACTGCCATTGAGTATTTCACCAGCACAGAAAGAATGTGCTGGTGGTGAAAGCATACGTTTTATGAACAAACGAGGTCATTCCTCTCTAATAAACAGCGAGATACACCACCAAAACTTTTGAGTAAACTGATACTGCCATTATTCTTCGTATAATTATTTCCCAGATTTTGTCAATGCAATCAACATCTAATTGCGTCAGTATCCTCTGTAAGCATACAGTCAATCATATAACCAGTGACCTGCTCTGGCTGATTCTGCGAACATACGCACAGTAAGCGGTTTTGACACTTGTTTGATGGGTTCTTTCGTAAACCACTTTCGATAGACCGATTCTCTTTCCCTGGGGTAATAGGCTTCGAAATCAATGACTGAAACCTCAACGTTATATTTCTCTCCAAAATCTTCAATGGCATACGGTAATTCATCCCATTCAGCGTAACCTTGCAGCGGCGTATCAAGTTCAATCGGGATAAGCTTGAAAGTAAACGTTACCGCGAGAGATAACTCCCCCCGAAAAAATTCCAATACCTCGTTATCCTTCACCATCAAAGATCCTTCGATATGCAATAATTTGCTTACTTATTGTACTCCTGCGTCTCCAGTTTGGGGAACGGTAAACGCCATGGCGTATGTGTTTTTCAGAAAACATAAAAGTGATGTCGGTAGCGCATCAACCCGTCTTTGCTTGATCAGGTGATATTTTGCGAGCATCATCGCAATTATTTACCTGATAATGAAATCAATGACTTCCAGTAAAACCCTGCAACAGGCGATTGCCGACATCACCATCTGGCGTAAAGGCGAGCAGCGTGCGCCGCACAAGCCCCTGCTGCTGCTTCATGTGCTGGCCAGTTATCAGCAGGGTCACGGTCGCCTGTTTAACTACGGTACGGAAGTTCGCGACCCGTTGCATAGTCTGCTGGAGCGATTTGGACCACAGCGCGCGCAATACCGCCCGGATATGCCTTTCTGGCGCTTACAGGGAGATGGGTTCTGGGAGCTACAAAACGCAGAGCACTGTTCAACATCCGGTAGCAGCAAACAGCCTCCTGCCGGAGAACTGGTGTCGCACAACGTTACCGGAGGTTTTGATGAACAGCATTTTGCCCTGCTGAAAAAGAGCAAGAGCCTCATCAACGCCCTGGCCCAGCAAATCCTCGAGGCGCACTTCACCGAAAGCATCCAGGAAGAGATCGCGGATGAACTGGGATTTGATATCCTGCAAATCCGCAAACAGCGGGATCCATTGTTCCGCCAGCAGGTTCTGCGTGCCTATAACTATGAATGCGCCATTTGTGGCTTCAATATGCGCCACGACAGCACCTCAGTCGCCCTGGAAGCCGCCCATATCAAATGGAAACAGCACGGCGGCCCGTGTGAGATTTCAAACGGCCTGGCGTTGTGTGCAATCCACCATAAAGCCTTTGATAAAGGTTCGATTGGGCTGGATGAGCGTATGCGAGTACGAATTTCGTCTGCAGTAAATGGCAGCGGCATGGTGGGCAGGCTGTTCTGGGATTTCGACGGGAAGGAGATTGCTCTGCCGATAATGCACGAGAATTATCCAAAAGAAGGGTTTGTTGAGTGGCACAGGAGAGAGGTGTTTAGAGGGTGAGTGCGAAGGCCGGACTCGCACATTTAACTTAACCTCATGATTTAAAATAATTAATAAAAAACAATCAAATGTTATACCAACACAGATACCAACACATAATTTCATTGATTTTCGGCATCGAACCCGAACAAGTATGCAAGGTTAAGATGCCGACCTCTGTCAGTCATTATCTTCCTCAACCGAATCCAGTACATCGAGCGAGATTCGGACCATCGCAACAGAGCCAATACGGATGAAAGCATCCTCTCCATCCTCATCGGTTATCTGGTATCGCTCTGTTGATTCAGGCTCTAACTCCAAAGTATCAAACAATGCGTTCAACTGACCAATATCGTCAAATTCATCGTTCTCCGATACCTCGGACTCACAGCATAGCTCAATGACTGGGCCACCGTTCACCATTGTAATATGGACATTACCATAGCTTCCTTCATTAGTATCGCTGTCCTCGTCATCAGGGATAGGTGGAAAACCATCAAACAAGAATTGGTGGAAAATGACTTCTCGGACATTTATGGCATAACGATGCTGCTCTGAATCGAAAACAAAAAAACGCTCATGATCTGGGACAGTGCTTTCTTCAAAGTATGAGTAAAAACGACGCTTATCAGCCGGAGAAATGGGTAGTAGCAAATAATCTTTCTGCCCCCGTAACCAGAGCTTTACCGTCCAAAAGCGGCCATCCATCTCAATTCCGCTTGCGGCAATATCTTTCAGTTCGTCGCTGCTACGACTACCTTGATTACGCAATTTCTGTAGCAGGTTGTCACTATCAGGAAAAACAGCGTTCAACGGCTTTTTTAAAACAGCACTGATTGCTTGTGCCAGCCCTAACTTAGCCGCAACTTTCCCTGTTTCGATACGTTGAATCTGTTGCTGGCTGGTACCAACCATATCGGCCAATTCACGCTGAGTGATTGACAGTTGGGTACGAAGTTCTTTGATTTTGTTTTGCAAGATGGCATACCTCCGACATAAATGTGATGAATGCCATTAAAACACAATATTGAGTAAAAAACACAAAAATGAGTTTAATGGTGATAAGCAACACTCATTAATGTAAAAAGTACTCCCTCAACATTCTCCTTTTTATGCCGGAGACGTACGGTGTAGATAGCCCTATCAGGGAGCCCGTAATCTTTGAATCATATTTTTTGACCTTCCCCCCTGCTTATAAAAACATCACACTTCATCTTGCTGGCAAAGCCTTCGGATAGTGCTTTGCCACGATATCATTCATCTTTTCGATCAGATCCAAACGCTTAAACGTGATATGCCCACTCCCTTTCTGGAAATAGCGAATAATGAAGAGGTCGTCCTCAAATATCTGCGCACGAGGATTATCGCGGATAAAATCCATAAACCTGATGGATACATCATGTCGGCTATCTGGAATGGTTTGACCATCCAGTAGGCGGAGCATCCTTTCCAGATCGACAAGCTGGTCGCGTCGCCAGCCCCAGTTCAGGCTATAGCCCCATCTGTCATGCTTCACCAGATTGTTGACGATAATCTTCTTACCGAAATAACAGGGATTATTGGTTTTGTAGTCCCAGCTTAACCCTTTAAATACATTGATAATCCCACGTTCGAAAACGTCTTGCTTATTGTGGTGAAGTTGTTCAAAGGTATTCAGGATGTTGGCTTCGCTAATAGCCGGGAGATCGCCCTCCTCTAGATTCTTCGCCCACTGACTGCGGGCTTCGGCATCCATCAAGGCCAACATCCCGGATTTCAGCATCAGGTCACGCCAGATGCTACGGTCGATATTCCGGGTGATGACTGGCATCGCTTTGCCCACTGGTTGCATCAACCAGCAGTCAAAGGAGCCACCCTGTCTCATCGCCCAGTGATCCGCATTATTGCCACCAATCATGGAAGTCAGTCGGGAGATTTCTTCAAGTTGAAGAATCAGAGATTCAATTTCCTTAAGCGCGGTATCACGACCAGTAACAATACGTTCAATACTGGTCGAGCAAATTAGCTCACTATGAGCGGTTAATACTTCAGCTTCAGTTTGCATGATATTTTGTCCGTAAAAATCAAACGCGCCCGCCGGGAATGGCAGGCGCATTATGCAATGAGTAAATAAGGAAGAAAGATCGGGAATGTAATTCGGGAAGACGGCTCGCAAGATTCAGCGTGTCGAAGGATGATAGCTTTGCCGCAAAAGGCCGGTTGCTTGCCTTGCCCGTAAAATATCTACTGCCCGAAGATAAGGTGATTGCTTCTGACAGTTAAAACCTCTGCGATCGATACGAACCAGTTCGTACTTTTCCACCAGAAAGTTAACGGCATCAGCCAGCGTAATACCGGCGTTGATATGCTCCTGAATAACGTTCTCATCACTGAATGGTGTATCGTTCAGTGCCAAGCCGTAGTGTTGCTTCAGCAGGCGTGTAAGTAGCGTTTGCCAGACAAGTACTGGCGGCGGGCATGGCTTCGCCACCCGCTGATTTGCAGGAAGAGATTTCATAAAGTTGTTTCCGTAAAGGTTAAGGCTGGGGTTGGTCAGCGCTGAGTGGGATAGATGACTATATAGACATAGCCATAGGAACCCAGAGTATCTGCTTCACACGTGAGTTCGTCCTGGTACAGAGTGATGCAGTGCGCATGACGGGGATTCAGTTCATCGGTGGTCAGCATCGACTCCATCTGGCTGATAAAGTGCGGGAATGTTTCATCCAGCTTCCGGCATTCGGCGTCACTGAATTTACCAGTGATGCTGGCCCGGTCAGCCAGATAGTGCAGCCGGTTTCCTTCCTGTACCAGACGGGCCCCCAGGCGCGGTGTGATATCCCGCTGCAGCCCCATTTGATGTTGCCCATTGATAAACTCCTTTATTGTCAGTTCAGGGTAATACTCATCAGGCAGGTATACGGTCCGTTGCGGTCCTGGCGGCGTTCGGCGTACACAGCCAGGACTCCTGTGATATCCGGAACTTCCCTGCCGGTGTAATGGCAGACGCTACCGTGCCACTGATATTTGCCGGTGCAGAAACGAAAGATTCGGGACTCAGGATGCTGGCGGTATATCGTCATTGCCCGGCGTTTACTGATAATTTTCATGTAATACCTCACAGCAGACCGTGTTCAGCGAATGAATAGATTTGCCTGCCACCGACAATCAGATGGTCAGGGATGCGGATATCAACCAGTTGAAGTACCTGAACCAGTCGCTGCGTGAGGGCTTTGTCAGCCTGACTGGGCGTCGTCTCGCCGGAAGGATGGTTATGCGCCAGTATCACCGCCGCCGCGTTGAAGTACAGAGCGCGCTTGACCACCTCCCGGGGATGCACCTCGGTACGGTTAATCGTGCCACTAAAGAGCGTCTCATGGGCGATAAGCTGGTTCTGATTATCCAGATACAGCACCCGGAACTCTTCCCGCTCAAGCACGGCCATATGCAGCCGCAACCACTCCCGGACGGCATGAGTGGAGGTGAAGGCTACCCCAGGCTCATGCAGGTGCCGCTCCAGAGCCCTGAGCGCCCGCTGAATGAGACGCCGGTCCTGTGGCGTCATTTCGTCAGGTAAAAAGGAAAGCTGTTTCATCCGTTGTTCCTCTGTTCAATCAATAATGCTCAGAATGGCGTGAGCTTCGGGATGCTGCAGGGCATAGTCCCGCAGGCGGTAATAGTGCGCGGTCATGGCATCGCACCCCGTGCGACAGGCGTGGTGGCTAAACTCAATCAGGCAGACAGCAATGCCTGCTGCTTCAGCACTCATGTCCGCGCCATTGCCGTTCATACCGTTGAACAGATGCCATTTATCGTCACTGTCAGCATCAGGGGCCATAAACGCGCCGCCATTGCTGAGCGTGTAAAAGGACCAGATACCACCGCTGTACTCATCACAGAAGCGGTCCATCCAGACGAAAATGCGGGGTTCCAGCGTTATCCATTGTGGGGTAGCGCCAAAGTGCTGCGGCCAGAAACGAATACGCTGTTCGTCGGGAACCTGCGTTACTGTGAGTTTGAAATCGGATTCGTTAGCGGATACGGGGACGCACTGTGTCTGTGTTGTCATGTGAATTTATCCTTCAATAAAAAACGCCAGCGGTGATGGCTGGCGTGTGGGGAATAATGGATGGTCCGGAAGATGGTCGTCAGGAATGGCATTGTCAGTCGGTGAGTGACGTCCTGTGGATGCCATAGCGCCGGATATATGGGTTGAGTCCTGCACCGGCATCGGGCTCAAAATTCCAGGCACGTCAGACCATGCTGCCATCATCGTCGCGCACAACCAGACGAAAATGCGTGGTCTGGTCATCTTCGATGGTGACGCTGTGGTAACAACTGATAATGGCTTCGGCCTGCTGCCGGGTAAAAGAGCCAGGTGGCAGCAACGGGGACGCAGGCATGATGAACACTTTAAAAAGTAAAAAGCCCTGTTGCACATGGGCAACAGGGCTGGTCGAATTACTTATAATGAAAAGCCATCAGGGTTGATCGAGACAATCCTGCCAGGTGATATCTTTCAGCGCATCGTGCAAGCCATGGGCACTGAACGGTTTCGATTCCCCTGACTGAAAGGCGGTGAAAGCCAGTGTGTCTTTTGCTCCTGTGTGCTTCATTGCTTCAAAAGCCACCTTAGCCGGAACAGCCTCGCCCGGAAGCAGTGTTTCATTCTCAAGCGAGTATTTTTCATTGTTTATCAGAAGATACACCTCGCTCATTCCTTCATCAGAGGTGGCGCGGTAATCCTCCTTCGGGAGCTGCCAGGCCACAACCATCTTTTTATTGCTGCAACTGATGGTCAGCTTCTCTCCGGCCTGATTGTCGCTGCTGAGTGCAAACTCCATACCGCCCGTATTGCCGTACCATTCACCCCACTGTTGTTCGGTCACTGTTGCATGAGTGAAGGCCGGGGCCAGAAGAGACAGCAGGACAGGTAAACAGGGTTTAATTTTCATACTGTTATCCTTTTCAGTTCATTAGCGCTGATTCAGTTTTTCTTTATACGCGTCTATCTGTGCCTTTAGCTGTGCCAGCGCAGCCGGTGCAATATCGGCGTCAACACGGATAAAATCCTCCTGAATCACGCTGAACCTGACCGGAATTTTAAATGTACTGGCACCCGGTCCTCGCAGAATAGCCGTTCCTGTTTGAGTGTTATCACCGACCTGCTGCGCATTCTCAATCATCAGGCATGAAACATTTTCCTGAATGGAATCCCATACTTTTTGACCAATGGCCCCGCAGGCGGCTGAGTGATATTGAGTAAGGTTCAGATGTGCCTTTTTCGCTTTATCGAACTCGCTCTCTTTTTGCGGGTGGGCTTTATAATAATCGAGCTTTTTCTGTAACTGCTCTTCCCGGCGCTTTTGCGCCTGCTGCTGATTGAGCTTATCAATCTCATCCGTGTCCGGACGTGCCGTAATGACACCGTCACTGAGGGTCATGCGGACCGGGTAGATATTGCCATTACTCAGGTTAGCAACCGCCAGATAACGGCCTTCAGATAAGGTTCTGGTGATATCGACTGAAACACAGGACTCCCGCGAATTGAGATTCTCAAGCATATCATTTACTGCCAGACAGCCTGATGCTTTGACCGTACTCTCCGGTGATGCAGCAAAGCTGGAGCCAGCAATCATTGCCATCAGAGGTAATAATTTAATCAGTTTCATTTTTTTCCTTACTGAAATCAGATGAATAGTTTTTGTGAATACATAAATGCCCCGGATAATACCCACCGGTACATCAGTGGGCAGTGTCAGGGCAAGGAGTCGGCTGAATCCCCCGATTTTTGACGATACTGGTGATAACAGCATCGGGCTCCTCTTTGCTGCCAGGTGGATAAAAAACTGCACTATTCCGGCCTGTTATCAGCCGGAACAAACGCAAGCAGTGACTGCTGAATAAATCGAAAATGGGGTAAGGCCTGAATGAACACCGGGTCTTCAGCCAGACGACATAAACTGTCGTTACGCCGGAAAGATTCCTGCAGGGGTTGAACCAGATGAATTTCATCCAGCGTGAACACGGCAATATGTCCGTTATGCTCGGCAATCAGATACCAGGTCTGCTGGTGGATGAGTAACCGGCACGGAGCCAGTCGCTCGCAGCGCTGCCCGTCAGCAAGCAGCGTGACTTTTCTGCGGTCAGTAATTGCCTGAACCAGTCGCCAGAATGACAGAGGCTCTGACGGTGAGGATGCCGGACTGGCAGGTGGTATAACGCAGGGGGCTTCATCACACATCAACAACGCATTCACCAGTCGGCGGTCAAGGCCCGGAAAAAGCCCGGCCAGCCCGCTGCGGTGGGCAAAGATAAGCACATCCGGCACCATCTGCATCTCACTGCCAGCGGTGCGCAGGCGGCAGTAACCGGACTGATACTCCAGGTCCAGATACATCAGACGTTCACGAAAATCCCGCCGCAGAGTGCGTACCGATACGCCAAACTCTGCCGCCAGCTTACGCACGCTCAGCGTTTCCCCGGCAACCAGGCGGCTGATTATCAGCGACAGCCTGACCGCCAGTCGGTCATGGCGGCGTTCTGCCTGTGTCATGAGAAGTTCTCCGTGGAAGTTAACTGACTGAAATTGATGTGATTACTTTAAAGAGGGGCGAGGTCAGGGTATGGACACCGCAGTAACTATTTTTCATTTCTGCAAATGTCAGTTGTGGCGGGGGTTACAGGCCATCCCCGGGGGAGTGAGGGCAGCGATTACGTCGCAATGCGGACAGGTGGTGTCCGATATTAACAATGTGGCAACATAAAGCAGCTACAGTAGCTGCGTGAGCAGTGTTTCCGCCATTACCCACAGTGCACGGTTGAGCTTCACATCGCCGTCTATACCGCGTACTGCTCGGGTATGCGTGCGTCCACCTTTGGTATTACGGCCACTGAGCCCGCCTTTAATCAGGTTTTCCTGAATCCGCTGCCAGGTAGTCCACAGGTCGTTGCTTTCGTCCTGCCAGCGGCGCGGGGAGAGTATCTGCGATTCAGTAACCGGCTGGTGGTCCTCACCAAAGCGATACGTCAGCGCGGCTTTTGCCAGTGCCTGCTGCGCAGGTGGCGGTAACAGCAACGACTGCATGGCATCCCGCTTTTCTTCCACGCGATCAAAAATCCCCAGCACTTCATACGCTCCCTCAATAACCCGGCTCACCACATCCCCCTTGTGCGGCACCCGTACCTCACCAAACGACTCACCGCAGACAAGTCCGTTTTGACACACAGCCCTGAACAGGCCCGGCAACATCTGGTACGAGCTGGTACCATCATGGGAGTTGAGCAGGATAATTTCCGGCACCTGCTTACCGGTAATCTGTCCTTCCCGGCGCAGGCGCAACATATGCTTCGTATGTTCACGACGACCTGGGTCACGCACGCGGGTCTGACAGGCAAAGAATGGCTGAAAGCCTTCGCGCTGCAGGCTATCCAGCAAGGAAATGGTGGGTATATACGTGTACCGTTCACTACGGGATTCGTGTTTATTCTCGCTAAATACACTGGGTACCACGCGAAACAGTTCTTCACGGGTTAACGGACGGTCACGACGAATAAGGTTTGCAACGCCAAAGCGCGAAGCCAGACGTGTCATAAGCAGATTCCTCATAACGGGGAAAACAAATAAAAGAAAGCCCATCGCACAGGCGACAGGGCTCGGAAAAGAACAGGCAGGCGTTAAACGTTCAGAAGAAGAAATTCCAGACAGCCCGGGCAACGGACACTACTGTGTTACGGACAGCCTGTATTACGGCCCGCACCGGGGCCGGTATCAGCGGTAGAGCGCTCACCGCATCCAGCGCCGCGCCGACCGTTTCACCAAAATCGTCACGCGCTTTTTTCTGGACTGTCGCTGTGCGAAAGGGAGATTGCAGTTGCGCGGCCACCGGGCTGCTGGCTTCACGAGGCAGGCAACGGATCATCCGTTCGGCCATCATCCGCAATCCCCACTGCAGCCGGACCGACACCGCACACACGGGATGCACGGGCTGAAACAGTTCATGCAACAGACAGATTTTTCGGCTGATATTCTGCTTCTGCTCCGTGGACAATAGCCCCCCACAGCTGGTGGGTTCAACCTTGTCGGACTGGCTGATAACAAACAGCACCTTATGCCGGTAAGCCTCACCAATTACCTGATGATAAAAATGCTCATCCACCGCCAGTGCCCGGTCATCGGCCTTAATCAGCCACAGCACCAGGTCAAGCCGGGGAAGCTGTTCACGGTACAGTGCAGCATACCCGGTATCTCGGGCACTACTTTCCCCCACGCCAGGCAGGTCAACGATGGTCATAACTCGCTCACCGACCTGCAGACGAAAGCGCAGTGGCTCACGGGTGCAGGCAGCCACATCGCTGACGGGTGATACTTCCCCGGCAAACAACGTATTACAAAGGCTGCTCTTGCCCGAGCCGGTTTTCCCCATAATGCCTATTACAGGCTCGTAGTGGGCTAACTGATTTATCTGCAGCAGAATGCGTTCAGATACCCACTGGGGCAGGCCGGAAAGCGGTTGTATAAAGGTCTGCAGAACTTCTTTTTCGTGCATCGTCATTCCTCTGAAGAATTAAAATGAAAACGGCAGTACCCGAAAGTTCTGCCGTCACATCAGGGCTGTTCACGAGGATGATATATATCTGAATATTTTTTGATTAATCGTTTTTTACAGATTTCATTTTCTTATAAGCATCATCAATATATGCTTTAAGTAAGGCATTTGATTCAATGCCTGTCGCATCCTGCAACGCAAGTAATTTCTTTTTAGACTGTGCTGTCAGTTTAATACCTGAGCTGTCTTTGGCTTTTTTATCCCTGTGGCGTTTTTGTATCCAGGCGTTTCGGGCCCGAGCCAGGAAATGTTGCTTATTTTTGTCTGCATCCAGTTCGAAACTATATGATTCATTTTTGATGAAAGCGAGCTGTTCTTTGCTCCAACCAGCCCAGTTATCAAATGTCGCCAGAAGAAAATCTTTCATTTGTTTTCTGGTGGCAGGAGATACATCGCAACCAATAAAGCTCTTTTGCATATAATCCCACAGCCAGAGGAGATTATCCTCATCATCAAGATCTATCCATGAAAAAGGCTGAGGGTAATTGCCAAACTCAGTACGCCATGACTTATAAAGGCGATCGATGACTTCTATTTTATCATTAACGCTCATAGCCAGATTATCAACGAAAGTCATGCTTGAGGAAATATAGCTTTCTTCAGAATCGTATAATGGACTTAGCGATTGAAAATTAACACCATTAGCTACGTGAGAAACTATATTTTTTATGGCTGAAGGGCCATTATTAAGAGTAAAACCCTGAACGTTAATTGTATTTATTGCTTTTTCTCTGTTTAAATCTGCAATCAACTTTTTCACGCCTTTAACATCTTCCACGCCTGCCTTATCATTTTTTGAATCAAAATCAATTTCCCATTGACTCGTTGACTGCGTTATAAGTGCATCATCTTTAATGATCGGAGTTGATATCAACAAACCCCCTGCGGAATTGATGCCTGAATTATTTAACATGGAAGGAAGTAACATATCGTTACTGACAAGCCAAAAGTATGAATAACATGCAGCACGTCTGCTTGATTTCATCCAGTCAAAATGCTTATCAGGAACAATATTGATAGCAGCATGCGTTTTCATCTCTCTGATTATTTTTTTTCGCTCTTTAAGATTTTTACAGAGAGAGTTTAAAGCTGTGTTAATTTCATCAGCATACTGAGCAGCAGAGTGGTAACTTTTTGTTGTATTGGTGTCAATCCTTATCCCATACCTAACAGCCAGGTACCCCAGGTACTGGTTGTATCTCCTCAAACGCCTGTAGTCCATCAATGCCATACCGTTCCCCTGTCACGTTTATCGTGCATCCTGATGTATCAAAATCACCCGTCAATCAACCATGAAAAACATAATTTAACAGTAATAAAAATGCTTTAAAAGCATAATTATTTAGTAATGATAATCAGGCTGTTTTTTACAGCATAAGTGCGTTTTAATGGTGTTAATTAGGTTATCTGAAGAGCATGACAAATTTACACAATGTCAGTAAACTATCCTGATTACAGAAATGGCGATTTTTTACAGGTAAAACCTTTCATTTGCCCTGATAAGTGACACTGTCGTATCGCAAGTGATGATGTATCCGGAAGGAGATGAAACGGGCAGAGACTTGCCGGGGCAGCTGCGTGTCGCACAGCGACTTCACTCAGAGAGGTGAATGAAAATGAAAGGTAAACAGGTGTTGATTAATGTTGGCTATTAATTTGGGTTAATTAGTATAATTAATAATGACGTCACCTGAAATATACTACATCTTTACTCTGTTCCATAATCTTCTGCCTCACTCTCACCACTGCATATATTCAAACTTGTAAAAGGGTGATAATTTACATACAACGCAAATCCTCTGAGCATAAACAGCGAGGATTGAGCCATGCATTTCCCCTACCCAAGTAACACCCGTTATGATATTAACTGGTTTTTATACTCTCTCATTAACAGTCATCTGAATGATATGCTACACCGATACTCAAGGGTACTGGGTGTAAGGATTGATTTATTCTATATAAAGTCGACTTCCAGATTTCGTCAGAGCACTTACAGAACAATTGAGTCAGACGTGCGGAAATTAATGACAAAAACAGAATCCTGTTCGTTCGTAACTGGTTACTTCTGGGTCATTGAACGTACACCAGATCATGGTTTTCATGCACATGTTATATTCTATCTCGATGGTCATCATACACAAAAACCATTTCCGCTGGTACAGAGAGTTAGTGAGTTCTGGAGAGAGATAACAAATGCAGAGGGTTATTATAACTGGAGCAATTACAAGAAAAATTATCAGGCTGATATTAACCGAAAAATTAACCATTCGGATATCAAGAGCATTAATGAATTAAGATACATCATCAGCTATCTTGCTAAAGAGGAACAAAAAAATGGGATGTATATCTGGGGAAGTAATGAGGTTCCTCCGCCAAGTGGGTTAGGCAGACCCAGAAATAGCGATAGTCTTTAGCGTGGTTTATTTTTTACAGAGCCAACAGTTGATGTGGAGGAGCGAGTAGTAATAATTACTAACACCCGCTCCGGTTAACAGATATTACCGGGACACATCGACATGCTAACTAAACCTGCTTTACTGGACGATCAGTTTATTGACATGAAATTCATCACTCAACTTACTGGCCTTAGCGATAAATGGTTCTATAAGCTAATACAGGATGGCTTATTCCCGAAGCCAATTAAGTTGGGCAGAGCTTCCCGATGGTTAAAAAGCGATGTGGAAGAGTGGTTGCATTATCGTATTTGCGAATCCAGGAAATAATTCCGCCTGCTAAACTGCACATAAAATCATCTTTACCAAAAAGTAAGCTCACTTTGATTATCCACAAATTAATATCTCCTAAGAGTATTCCCTGAGGATCAGAGATGCATGAATCTGCTTACACTCAGCATTAATGAATTCCACTCATAGTCTCTATCCTCTTGCCTAGGGAAGGTGCGAATAAGCAGGTCATTTCTTCCCAAGCTGACTCGCTGATTAAAATTTCGCGGATCTGGGCCGATTT